>JBIOHR010000023.1:0-29415 GCA_044449085.1 Gemmatimonadales bacterium
CTCTATGGCGCCATCATGCTCGGGTGGGGTGTGACACTTCTCTTGGTCGGCAAGGTGGCATTCCAACGGGACGACCGCGATCTGAAACGAGCACTACTCGGCGGTCTTGCGGCGTGGCTTGCTGTTGAAGCGGCCGCGTCGGCATGGTTCGGCGTGTGGTTCAACGTCGGCGTGGACGTTGCAGTTCTCTTCCTGCTTGGCGCTCCTTTGACGATTGCGACGAAACCGATAGAGCGCTCTGGCGCCAAGAACGCGTAGCGTGACGCGGCATTCGGAGCGGAACTTGAATCGCACGTGCGGGGGCAAACAATTGCCCTCGGAGAATCGATGATGTGGTGCCCAACTGGTCTTCGTACCGCGATGGCCGTCGTTGCAATGATCGCCGCATCACCGCATTGGACACCACATCCCGCCCGGATCAATCTACGCCTGACGATCACCGCAACCGACTTCAAGAACACGACAGGACAGGCGATCATTGCACTTTATGCATCGAAAGAAACATGGCTCAAGAGCGAGAGAGCGCTGCGCCTCCAAATTATTCCGATTGTGGGATCCAGCGTTACCGTGACCTTCGACAGCCTCTCGCCAGGCACATACGCAGCATCCGCGATTCACGATGAGAACAAGAACGGAAAGCTCGATATGAGATACTTCCCGATTCCTGGGCCACGCGAGGGTGCCGGCGTATCGAACAACGCACGAAAGGCACTTGGGCCACCATCATGGGACGATGCCAAGTTCATGCTACAGGACACCGCGACTGTCATCACATTCAGCATTCGCTACTAGGGCACACCTTCCGCGAACCCCAAGGCCGGGACATCGTGAATCGACGAGACGTCTAGGACCGGGCCAGCCATGAAACCACCGGACCGGTTCCGATGGGCCTCGTGAAAATGACTTCGCCTACCTTCCCGGGTAGAAGAGCCTGCCAGTCAATGCGAATCGGCGACCCGTAGTCGCGCTGATAGACAGCGGGTCGACGGCCGCGTGGCCAGCTCTCGCCGAGTAAGAACGAACAAAGCGCCACGGAGGACGTAAGTCTCGGCGGCGCTTGCGTTCTATCAGTGGGCCATCGATGAGTTGAGCCGAAGGCCAACGACTTCCTTGCTAATGGGCCATCGAGGAGTTGAACCTCGGACCTCACGCTTATCAGGCGTGCGCTCTAACCACCTGAGCTAATGGCCCTATACGACAGTCTCGAAATAAAGCGGGACCGGGCCGCTCAGTCAACGAAACGAGTCAGTCGTCGTACCTGTGCCCCGGATGTGGCTTCCCGGCGTCATCGGTGTCGTCGTACTCGTCGTCCAGGTCGATCAGCTCGTCCTCGTCGAGGAGCCCGTCATCTTCCTCGTCGTCGTCGTCGAGATCGTCGTCGTCGAATTCATCGTCATCCACGTCGAGATCTTCGACCTCGTCGTCCCCTGCGAGGTCAAACCCGAACTCGTCACGTCCTTCGGACGCCGACGATTCACTACTGCCCGACATAATAACTGCGCTCCGTGTGAGAAAAGACGATGGAAGATGGAAGATCAAAGATGAAGTCCGTCGCCCGGCCCGAAGACCGAGGCCGCGCAACCTACCCTACGCAGCTAGACCTCCAACCGTTCCTTTTTTGCCTCGCGGGAGATCTTCTTGCGGTCGCTGACCGCCAGCTTCCGCTTCCGGAGCCGGATCGACTTCGGCGTCACCTCAATCAACTCGTCGTCTTCGATATACTCCAATGCCACCTCAAGCGTCAACTCCCGCGGCGGCTCCAGCGAGATCGCATCGTCGGCCGACTTCGACCGCATGTTCGACAGCTTCTTTTCCCTCGTAGGGTTCACGTCCATATCGCCCGGACGCGAGTTCTCGCCCACGATCATTCCCTCGTACACATCCGCTCCCGGTGCGACAAACAGCGTCGACCGGTCCTGCAGGTTCGCGAGCGCAAACGCCACGATCGTCCCGGACTCCATCGAAACCAGCACGCCGCGTCCGCGCCCTTCGAGCGACCCCGCCCACGCCCCGTATTCAAGAAACCGGTGGTGGATGATGCCGGTGCCCCGCGTGTCGGTCATGAACTCCGAGCGATATCCGAACAGACCCCGGGCCGGAATCTTGTAAAGCAAACGGATCAATCCCTGGCCGGGGTTCTTCATCTCGATCATCTGCGCCTTGCGGGGCCCGAGCTCCTCCATCACGACGCCCATGAACTCCTCGGGCACGTCGATCGCGAGCTCCTCGTACGGCTCCAGCCGCTCTCCATCGGGCCCACGGTGCGTGATGACGCGCGGACGCGACACCTGAAATTCGTATCCCTCGCGCCGCATCGTTTCCATCAGAATCGACAAGTGCAACTCGCCGCGCCCGCTCACCGTCCAAGTGTCGGTCGATTCGGTCTCTTCCACGCGCAGCGCGACGTTCTTCTCGAGTTCCTTGTGCAGCCGCTCAAGAATCTGCCGCGACGTGACGAACTTCCCCTCCTTACCCGCGAATGGAGAATTGTTCACGAGAAAATCGACCGAAATAGTCGGCTCTTCGACCGCGATGCCTTCGAGACGTTCCGGCGTGCCCGGATTTGTCAGCGTCAGTCCTATTTCGACGCCTTCGAGTCCCGCCAGTGCGACGATTTCGCCGGCCGCGGCACTCTGGACTTCGGTGCGCTCGAGCCCTTCGAACGTGTAAAGCTTGGTGACCTTGCTCGTGGCGGCCTTCGCCGCATGGTCGAGCGGCAACAGCGCGACAACCTCGCCAACGTTCACCACACCGCGCTCGATCCTGCCGATCGCGAGACGGCCGAGATACGGTGAATAGTCGATCGTCGAGACGAGCATCTGGAACGGACCCGTCGCGTCGTTCGGCGGCGCGGGCACGTGGTCCATGATGGCCTGGAAAAGCGGCGTCAGATCCTTGGCTTCTTCGTCGAGGTTCATCGTCGACGTGCCGAGCCGGCCCGACGCGTACACGTACGGCGCGTTCAGCTGCGCTTCGTTGGCCTCGAGCTCGATGAACAGATCGAGCACTTCCTCGTGCACGCGCATCGGATCCGCACCGGGCCGGTCGATCTTGTTGATGACGATGATCGGCGTGCGGCCGAGGGCCAGCGCTTTGCGCAGCACGAAGCGGGTCTGCGGCATCGGACCGTCGAACGCGTCGACGACGAGCAGCACGCCATCGACCATGCGCAGAATGCGCTCCACTTCTCCGCCGAAATCAGAGTGACCGGGCGTGTCGACGATGTTCAACTTGGCGCCGTGCCAGCGAACCGAGGTGTTCTTCGCGAGGATCGTGATGCCGCGCTCGCGCTCGAGCGGATTCGAATCCATCACACGCTCGGCGACGACCTGATTCTCGCGAAAGGCACCTGCCTGGCGGAGCATCTGGTCGACGAGCGTTGTCTTGCCGTGGTCGACGTGGGCGATAATGGCGATGTTGCGGAGTTCCATAGCCTAGGAACTATAATCGGTCATGGGCCGCAAATGTGACTCTGTGGACATCAAATTTGCCGCATCGTTCGGCACCCTAGACGGCGTAAGGCGAGTGAACTGTTAACCACTAACTGTTGGTCGGTTAACCACGGTGTACGAATCAGTCCTGACCACGAGCCGCGCGGCGGCGTTCGTAGCCAGGACTGATTTTCACACCGTGGTTAACCGACCAACAGTTAGCGGTTAACAGTTCACCCGTTTGAAGTCTCCCATCTCCTCACTCCTATCTCCTCACTCCCGGCTTCGCTCCCACCGCGCTCTGCCCCCCCGGGAGCGTCGCGTTGCCCGGCGCCGTCAGCGGATCCGACTCCGCATACGACGTATCGTATCCCTTCTCCCGCAGCTTGTTGATGAACGATCCCTTGTCCACGGATCGCATGTAGGCCTCCTTCGGCTCGACCTGCTTCGTCTCCACGAGGTCGAACAGCGTGTCGTTCATCGTGATCATGCCGAGGCGCTTGGAGGTCTGCATGATGCTCGGGATCTGATACGTCTTCCCTTCGCGGATCAGGTTGGAGATTGCCGGCGTGACGAGCAGAATTTCCCTGGCTGCCACGCGCCCGCCGCCGATCTTCTTGCACAACACCTGCGACACGACGCCCTTCAGCGACTCCGAGAGCATCGTGCGGACCTGTTCCTGCCGGTCAGCCGGGAACTGATCGATCAACCGGTCGATGGTGCTCGCGGCGGTCGTCGTGTGCAGCGTGCCGAACACGAGGTGGCCCGTCTCGGCGGTCTCGATCGCGATCGCGACGGTCTCGAGATCGCGCAGCTCGCCGACGAGAATGATGTCGGGGTCCTCACGCAGCGCCGCGCGGAGGGCGCTCTTGAACGAGTCCGTATGCACGCCCACCTGCCGCTGCGTGAGGATGCAGCTCTTGTTCTCGTGCACGAACTCGATCGGGTCTTCGATGGTGATCACGTGGTCCGAACGGGAGCGGTTCACGAGGTCCACCAGCGCGCTGAGCGTCGTCGACTTGCCCGACCCCGTCGGCCCCGTGACGAGCACCAGTCCCTTGGTCAGGAAGCAGAGGTTCTGCACTTCTTTCGATACGCCGAGCTGGTCGGCCGTGACGATCGTGCTCGGAATCACGCGGAACACCGCCGCCATTCCCTTGCGATCCTTCAGGACGTTGGCGCGAAAGCGGGCGATTCCCTCGATCTCATAGGCGAAGTCGGTGTCCGCGTGCTCGCCGAACTCCTTCTTGTTGCGGTCGGGCATGATCGAGTGCAGCAGCGTTTCCATCTCATCGTTGTTGAGCTTGCCCTCGTGCTCGAGGCGTTCCATCTCGCCGTGCTTGCGGAGGATCGGCGGCTCGCCCACTCGCAGGTGCAGGTCGGACGCGCCCTCGCTCACGAGCTTGCGCAGCAGCGTCTCCATCGCCTCCTTGGCCTTCTCGGGCTTCTGCGCGGCAATCTTCACGCTCTTGCGCGAGGAGCGCGGCGCGGGCGCGGCGTCTTCGGCCGGCAGCTGGAGCGACGCGGAGCTGTTCATCCCGGTGCGGCGTGCGAAGTCGCCTTTGTCGTCCACGACGATCGACACGTTCCACTTGTCGTGGTGCAGCATCACGCGCACCGAGAACACGCCCTCGGTGCAATCGTAGCGGAACTTCGACGGCGCCTTGGCGTCGATCTGCTGCGCGGCGGCCGGGGTGGCGACCTCGCGGAGCAGCGCGACGATCTGCGCGCCGGTGAGCGCCTTGGTCAGCGGCTTCTCCGTCTCGTCGACCTTCAGGATCGTGCCTTCGTCCTCGCGGAGGAGGAGCTCGTCGGCGCGGCTGGTGATCATCACATTCAACAAGCGGTCCAGCTGAGGCATCGATTTCGACCCGGGACGGAGTGCGGAGGAGGAATGCGGGAGGCGGCTAGTGCGCGTGCTCGGGTGCGCACTCGTCGAGCGTCTTGCCTTCGAGCTGGATCGTGACATGGTGGATGCCGTGCGCGGCGACCACGCGTGTCATCTCCTCGAGGGCGGCCTGGTGCCCCGCCGCGTCGGGCACGATCGCGTGTGCGCTCATCGCGACGACGCCCGAGGTGAGGGTCCACACGTGCAGGTCGTGCACCGACTCCACGCCGCGCACCGCGTGCAGGGAATCGTGCACCTGCCGGAGATCGATGTGCGACGGCGTTGCCTCGAGGAGCACATCGACGCTCTCGCGCACGAGGCCCCAGCTGCTGCGCACGATCAGCAGCGTCATGGCGATTGATGCCACCGGGTCGGCGATCGCCCACCCTTTGTAACGAATGACCAATGCGGCGACAACCGCCGCGGCCGAGCCGAGCAGGTCGCTGAGCACGTGCAGATACGCGGCCCGCACGTTGAGCGAATGGCCGGACCCCGAGTGCAGCAGGCGAGCGGCGACCGTGTTCACGACCAGTCCGGCGACGCCGATCGAGAACATGAGCGCTGTTTCGACCGGCTGCGGCGAACGGAGCCGTTGCACGGCCTCCCATACGATCCCCGCGGAAACCGCCAGGAGGATCGCGCCGTTGAGCAGCGCCGCGAGGATCTCCCAGCGAAGGTAACCGTACGTGTTCCGCGACGTCGCGGGCTGGCGCGCCAGCCAGACCACGAACAGCGAGAAACTCAGCGCGCCGACGTCCGTGAACAGGTGCCCGGCGTCCGCGAGCAGGGTGAGCGAATTGGACAGCAGCCCGCCGACGACCTCGGCCACCAGAAACAGTGCCGTGAGGATGAGCGCGCCCTTCAGTCCCCGCGAGGCCCCATGCCCATGGTCGTGGGTGTGGCCGTCCCCGTGCTCGTGCGAGTAACCGGCGCCCGCCAGGCCGCGCTGGCGAGGCGCCGAACAGTCTGCGTAACTTGGCTCCGTGCTGGAACGCATCGCGGTCATCGCTGTATTGCTGATCCTCAACGGCTATTTCGTCGCGGTCGAATTTGCCCTCGTGCGCTCCCGGCGCACGCGCCTGCAGGCGATGGTCCGCGCGGGTGACCCGCTCGCCCGCTTCGCCTATGCCGCTTCCGGAAATCTCGCCCGCGTGCTCTCCGCGAGCCAGCTTGGCATCACGCTCGCCTCGCTTGGCCTCGGCTGGACGGCCGAGAGCGCCCTCGGACAGACCTTCGCCGCATTTTTCGGGTCGCTCCCCCTCCCTGTCGAACAATCGCTGCGCGTGAGCATCGGCGCCATAGTCGCGCTGCTGCTGGCGACCTATCTGCAGGTGGTGTTCGGGGAACTCGCCCCGCGGGCAGTGGCGCTGAACCGCCCGGAGCAGATGGCGAAATGGCTCGCGCCGCCGCTGCTCGCCTTCGCATGGGTCGTGTCGCCGTTCACGGCGTTCCTCACCTGGTCGGCTGGTGCGGTATTGCGCGTGTTCGGCCAGAGCACAAAGATCCAGCGCGAGCCAGTGCATTCGCCGGACGAGCTCCGGATGCTGGTCGAACAGAGCGAAGAGCAGGGCGCGCTCGAGACGACCGACGCCGAGATGCTCGGAAAGGTGTTCGAGTTTTCGGAGAAGAAGGCGCGCGACGTGATGACGCCGCGCACCGCGATCATCGCGATGACCGCCGACGCGTCGCTCGACGACGCGCTCGAAGTCGTCGAAGAGGCCGGCTTCTCGCGGTACCCCGTATTCGACGACTCGATCGACAACATCATCGGGATGCTGCACGTGAAGGACCTCCTCGGCGTTCTGCGCGAGAAACTCGACGAATTCACCGTGCGCGACATCATGCGCGAGGTGCACGTGGTGCCGGGGTCGCGCGAGGTCGAGGAAGTCCTCGCGGACTTCAAGAAGCGCAAGGAGCATCTCGCCATCGTGCTCGACGAATACGGCGGCACGGCGGGCCTGGTGACGATGGAGGACCTGCTCGAGGAAATCGTCGGAGAGATTCTGGATGAATACGACGACGCGCTCGAGGTGAAGGCCGCTACCGCGCCCGGCGGCGAGACACGGGTGCCGGGAGCGATGGCGGTGCGCGAAGTCAACGAGGGCTACGGCCTGTCGGTGCCGGAGGAGGACTACACCACGCTCGGCGGCTACGTGTTCGGCGTGCTTGGACGCCTGCCGGTGGTCGGCGACAAGGTCACCGGTGGTGGGGCGACGTTCATCGTGCGCGCGATGGACGGCAGGCGGATTGACACGCTTGCGCTCGAGAAGGTGACGGCAAGGAGCGAGGAGTGAAGTGGGACGCGAGGAGCCGCCTCCTCGCCCTTCGCTCCTCGCTCACCGGCCCGCGAATCCTGCGCACTGGAGCATCGCCTCGATCATCGACCCAGGGTCCGCCCGCCCCTGGCCCGCGATGTCAATCGCCGTCCCGTGATCCGGTGACGTGCGCGGAAACGGAAGCCCGAGGGTCACGTTCACCGCGTGCCCGAAGCTCGCGACCTTGATGGCCGTCATTCCCACATCGTGATACGGCGCGATCACCGCGTCGAACTCGCCTCGCATGGCGCGCACGAACACGGTGTCGGCCGGAAAGGGGCCGGCCATGCCCTCATCGCGGGCGACCGGGCGGAGAATCCGTTCGTCCTCGTCGCCGAAGCGGCCGCCGTCTCCTGCGTGCGGATTCATCGCGCACAGCGCGAGGCGTGGCTCCTTGATGGCGTACCAACGGCGCAGCCCCGCGCGCGTCAGACGCGCCGCCCATCCAAGCGCGTCGGGCGTCACCGCGGCCGGGACATCGCGGAGCGCGATGTGCGTGGTGGCGAGCACCACACGCAACCGGTCCGACGCCAGCATCATCGCCGTCGGCGAGTTCGTGAGCGCGGCGAGCATCTCGGTGTGCCCCGGGAAGTCGTAGCCTCCAGCGAGCAGCGCCGCCTTGTCGATCGGCGCGGTGACGATACCATCCACCTCGCCGGCGAGGGCCATCGCGACGGCACGCTCGTTCGCCGCGCCGGCGAAGCGGCCGGCTTCGGCGACGTCGCCCCCGGCGCTCCATGCGCCCAGCGGAATGTCCGGACGGACGTCGAGCCCCGACGGGCCGACGATCACCACCTCGCACGCGGCCACCACGCGCGGATCACCGAGCGCCTTGCGAACGATCTCGGCACCGATTCCGCGGGGGTCGCCCAGCGTGATGGCGAGCCGCGGCCGGGTGCGCATCACATCATGATCTTTACGAACTGCTCCCGCCGCAACTCCTCGATCATCCGGTGGAATTGGGCCTCTTCGACGAGCTGCTGCCGGATCTTGTCCCGGACGTCCGCCATGGTATAGTCGCCCGCCGCGGTCCGGTCGGTCACGAGGACGACGACGAACTTCGGCATCCCGGTCCGCGGATTCGGAATCTGAAACGCGCGCGACAGCTGGCCCTTCTTCACGTCCGCAAGGGCGTTGCGATACTCCTCCGGGAGCGAGTCGACGAGAAAGCCGTCCGGCTCGCTCTTCTCCTCAATCGGGTCGTGGTAATACTTCACGAGCGTATCGTAGGGTGTTCCCGTGCTCCATTTCCTGATGACGGTGTCGGCCACCAGCTGCGCGCGCGCGACGTCCGCGGAATCGAGGTGCGGAATGATCAGGATGTGACTCGACTTGACCTGCGCCGGCTGCACGCGATCGATCCGGATGATGTGGAACCCGAACGCCGACTCGACGACGTACGGTACGATGGTGCCCGGAGGATATCCCGTGAAGATCGCGTGATCGAAGGGCGCCACCATCTGGCCCCGCCGCGCATAGGGCAGCGCGCCACCCTCATCCCTGGTGGTGGGATCCATCGACTCCTTCTTGGCGATCGTCTCGAAATCTCCGCCGTGCTGGAGCACCACGAGCAGCGAATCGGCCTTCGCCTTCGCGGAGGCGCGCGCCGCAGGATTCGCCTTGGGCGCAATGACGATCTGCTTGAATGAAATCGTCGCGGGACGCTTTCCGATCTTCCCCTTTGCCTTGTCGAACGCGGCCGTGACCTGCGCTTCGGTGACATTCACCGGCGCGGCAAGCTTGCCGTGCGCGCGCAGCGAATCCATTGCCATCTGCTGCAGCAGGTCGTTCCGGCGTTTGTCGAGCAGCGAATTCCGAAGTTCCGTCTCGCTGCCGAACCCTTCGGCTTTCAGCTGGATGCGGAACTCCGCGTCGGACTTGAACCGTGCATGGAGGTCCTTGAGGCGCTTGTCGACGTCCGGCGTGATGTCCTTGTCGTCGACCTCCGCCTTGTACTGCTTGGCGACCGCGATGAGGACGTCCTGATTGATGAGGTCGTCGAGGCGGTCGCGGAGGTACGCTTCGTACGCAACGCTGTCGGTGGGGTCGGGGACCGCTTCGCCGGCGCCCTTCAGGTAGAGCGCCGCGTCCACGACGTCGCCCAGAAGGATCGGCGTCTGACCGACGACGGCGACGATCCGGTCGAGCAGGATGCCGATCGGCGCGAGCGGCGCCGCGACGACCGGCCTCGCTGCGACCGGCGCGGTGACCGAACCCGGCTGCTGCGCCGCGAGCGTAGCCGCGACGCTCAGGCCCAGAACGGTGCGAACGAGCGCGCCGGTGCTGATCATCTCTACGGCTTCTTGGTCGCTGGTGGCGCGGCCGGAACCGGCTCCGGTGCGCCCGGCGCGGGGACCGCCGACTGCGGCATGTTCTTCGCCGCGGTCGAGTCGGCTTTTGTAGCGGCCTTCTGTGCCGCGGTTACCGCGCGGTCGATCCCCGCCGGCATCACGCGGGACTCGAATTTCCTGTGCAGCGCCAGCGACACCGGCTCGGCCACGTCGACGAACTGCGCCTTGTTGGCGAGCAGGGCATCCATGAATTTCTCGATCCGCGCGGCCGCGAGTGTCTCGCGGGCCGAGAGGGTCTTGGCGCTGTCGGCAAGCGAAGCGGGGGCGATGCCAAGTCCGCCGTACGCGTTCCAGACGGCGCCCACGAACACCTGATGCAGGTTGGACTTGTCGGTCGAGTCGAGGCCGATCTTGGCGCTGTCCGCGGCCTTCAGCATCAGCTCGTTTGTAATGAGCTGCTTCACAAACAGCCCCATGACTGAGTCCGGGAGCTGCTGGAGTTTCTCGCGGATCTGCGTCTGCGGCGGATACGCGGCCATCCACTTGGCGACCTTGTCGGCCGTCATGTCGACGTTCGTCGCCGTGGCGATTGCGGTGCGGTCGGTGCGGTACGCGTCAAGGTCGGCTGCGATTGCGCGGACGGTCTTGGCGGCATCGGGCTTCAGCGTGATCTTGGCCCCGTTCTCGAGGTTCGTGCTGTACGTGCTCTCCGCGGACTGCTGCGCGAGGCCGGCGTACGCCTTCGCGAACTTCTCCTTGGCGTCGGCCCACGTCTCGCGCATGATGATGTGATACCCGAAATCAGTCTGGACGGGTCCGGAGATCTGGCCGGGCTTGAGCGAGAGCACGCCGGCCTGGAACTCCGGCAGCATCCGTCCCTTTTCGAAAACGCCCAGATCGCCGCCGCTGTCCTTCGAGCCCGGGTCGGCGCTGTACTTCTTCGCGAGCGCCGCGAAGTTCGCCGGAGTCGCCTGCTTGGCGATCGATTCGGCCTGCTTGCGCGCGGCTTCCATCTCGGCCGGTTTCGCGGTGCCTTTCTTGGCGGAGATCAGGATGTGCCGGGCGGCGAGCATGTCGCCGTCGTTGTAGTGCTTTTCGTAGCTCGCGGGATCGAGCGCCGGTGACGCCTTCTGCATCGCCACGAACAGTTTCTTGAGCTTGATCTGGGCCACCTGCGCCCACATCCCCTCGTCGATGTCGGCCTGGCTGGACATCGAGTCGCCGTGCGCCGCGGCCTCGCCGAGCAGCTGGTAGTTGACCCAGATGTTGGTGATCGCCATTGCCACGTCCTTGCGGGCCGGAGCCTTGGCGTCGGTCATCATCTGGGAAAGCCGCTGGACCGTCAGCTCCTGCCCGCCGGCGCGCGCGACGGTGTCGACGTGCGCGGTCAGCGCGTCCTTCAGCCCGGAGCAGGCGGCAAGGGCGAGCGTGGCGACGAGCGCGGCTGCGCGGAAACGAATACGGGACATTTAGCGAGGGGCAGATGGTAGATGGCGGACGGTGATGATACCGTCAGGTGGATACGATTGTTCGCAGGGCGCGGACCAAGCCCTCCAGCATGGGCGATCCGCCGAGTCGCGTGAGTTTCAGCGAAAGCGGCTGCACGCGCCGTACGTCGACCTGGAATTGCACTTCCTTGAAAGAGGCCGCCAGCGGTTTCATGCGCGGCAGGGCATCGTCACGAAAGGTAACACGGGCCTCGTCACCGCGCACCATGATTCCCTCTACGCCCAGTGCGGCGCCCAGCAGGCGAAGCTGGGCCACGTGAAAGAACGCCTCGGCCGCGGGCGGCAGCGGGCCGAACCGGTCGCGGATTTCCAGGCGCACGTCCTCGATCAGCGCGGGCTCGGCGATGGTCGTGAGGCGGCGGTACACGTCGAGCTTCGCGTCCTGGCTGGGGATGTAATCGTCCGGCAGGAACGCGGGCAGGTCGAGTGAGACATCGGCGGGCGGTGGCGGAGGCGCATTGTCGCCGCGCATCACGCGGCGTACCGTCTCGTCGAGCATGCGCAGGTAGAGATCGAAGCCGACGGCCTGCACGAAGCCGGACTGCTCGGGCCCGAGCAGGTTCCCCGCCCCGCGCAGCTCCATGTCCTTGAGCGCGACGCGGTATCCGGCGCCGAGTTCGGTGTGGTGCTCCAGCACCTTGAGCCGGCGTTCGGCGTCCTCGTCCACGCTGTCGGGGACCATCAGGTAGCAGTACGCGCGGCGGTGGGAACGACCGACGCGCCCGCGGAGTTGATAGAGCTGCGCGAGCCCGAGGTGGTCGGCGCGGTTCACGAACATCGTGTTGGCATTCGGCACGTCGAGTCCGCTTTCGACGATGAGCGTCGAGACGAGCACGTCGATCGCGCCGGTCACGAACTGCTCCATGACCTTTTCGAGGTCGCGGGCATGCATCTGCCCGTGCCCGACACCCACCCGAGCGCGCGGCACGATGCGGCGGACATGGTCGGCGACGGCCTCGATCGTCTCGATCCGGTTGTGCACGAAGAACACCTGGCCGCCGCGGTCGAGTTCGCGCGATATGCCCTCGTCTATGAGCCCGTCGTCCCATGGCTCGACGAAGGTGAGCACCGGCGAGCGGTCGCGCGGCGGGGTCTTCATGAGCGTCATGTCGCGCAGTCCCGCGAGGGCGAGGTGCAGCGTGCGCGGAATCGGCGTGGCGGTCAGCGTGAGGACGTCGGTTTCGAGCTTGAGCTGCTTGAGCCGCTCCTTGTGCTTCACGCCGAAGCGGTGCTCCTCGTCCACGATGATCAGTCCAAGCCTCGCGAAGCCGACATCCTTCGAGAGCAGCCGGTGCGTGCCGATCACGATGTCGACCTTTCCTTCCTTGAGCTCGGCGACGATTTCCTTTTGCGCCTTGGGCCCCTGAAAGCGGCTCATCACCTCGACGCGCAGCGGGAAATCGGCGAAGCGGTCGCCGAACACCCGCGCGTGCTGCTCGGCGAGAACGGTCGTCGGCACGAGCACCGCGACCTGCCGTCCGCTCTGCACCGCCTTGAACGCGGCGCGCACGGCAATTTCCGTTTTGCCGTAGCCGACGTCGCCAACGAGCAGCCGGTCCATCGGGCGCGTGCTCTCCATGTCCTTCTTGACGTCCTCGGTGGCTTTGCGCTGGTCGGGCGTGTCCTCGAACAGGAAGCTCGATTCCAGCTGGCGCTGCCACGCCGTGTCCTCGAAGTGCGGCGGACGGCTGGCGACCTTTCGCCGCGCGTACAGATCGAGCAGCTCGACGGTCATTTCCTGGATCGCGCCGCGTGTCCTGTCGCGCTGGCGGGTCCATCGCGATCCGCCGAGCTGATGCAGATGCGGCGGCGGCGCATCTTCCGACACGTCGCCCACAGCGCGGAACCGCTCGACCTGATCGATGCGATAGAGCGGCACGTTCAGCCGGTCGCCGCCCTCGTACTCGATGACGACGACCTCGATCGTCGTCTCGCCGGCGAAGATCGTGCTCATGCCGCGATAAATCCCGACGCCATGCTCGAGGTGCACCACGTAGTCGCCGACCTTGAGCGCGGTGACCGCCTCGAGTGCGACGCCGGTGGCGTACCTGCGGGCGCGACGGATTCGGCGCTCGCGCCGGAAAATCTCGTGGTCCGTAAGAACGCGAAGGCCAGCGGCGCCTTCGCTCGGGGGAATGACGAAGCCGCCGCCGAGCACGCCGATGGCCAGCGCCGCGGGGCTGGGTTCGCCGGGACGCGCAGCGAGCAACTCGTCGAGGCGCTCCGCCTGGCCGGTGTTGTCGCAGAGAATGATCGTCGGCATGGCGCCGCGCACGAGCGCCGCGAGGCGCTTCATGTCGCGGTCGATGGTCTCCGGCGCGCGCAGCGGGAATACGACGGCGTCAGCGCTCGCCTCACCCGCGCCCACCAGCTCGATCGACGGAAAGACGGCGAGCGACGCCGCGGCGGTATCGGGCGGCTGGTAGAGCTCATCGCGCGCCGCGGCCTCCTCGCCGCGCCGGCGCGCGAGGTTGATGTGGTGCGCCGCCTCGTCCCACGTGCGCCGCATCTCGGGCACGAGGTGCACGCCGGCCGGGACTACGAGCAGCGTCTCCGGCGGGAAGAGCGCCGTCAGCGTCGTTCCCTCGAACCGATCCTCAGTCCCGGGCGTGCTGGCGACGTCGACGGGAAGAACGAGCGCGACCTCCGCCGGCTTCGACGCGCGCTGGGTGAGCAGGTCGAAGTGGCGCAACTCGACGATTTCATCGCCCCAGAACTCGAGGCGCACCGGCTCGGCCATGCCGAAGCCATACACGTCGACGATGCCGCCGCGCACCGAAAACTGGGCGACGTCCTCGACCATCTCCACGCGCTCGAATCCCACCGCGCGCAGGTGGGCGGCGAGCGCATCGAGCCGCCAGCTGTCGCCGCGGCGCAGCTCGAGTCGGGCCGACGCGAGCGCCTGCGGCAGCCGCGTGCGCTCGAGCACGGCGCGCGCGGTGGTAAGGAGGATGCGCACCTCACCGCGCGTCATCCGCTCGAGCGTTTCGACGCGCTCGCCCGCGACTTCGGCGTGCGGCTCCACTTCGCCGAAACCTTCGCGGGGCGGATACAGGGCGACGAACTCCTCGCCCGCAATCGACTGGAGGTCGGCGAGCCAGCGCTCGGCCTCCGGCAGCTGATCCGCGACGACCGTCAGCATCCGGTTGGGTGACTGGGCAGCGAGTGCGGCGACGAGCAGCGCGTCGGCCGAGCCCGCAATGCCGGACACGCGCTGCCGTTCACGCCCCGACGGAAGCGTCGCAAGCAACCGCCTGAACGCCGGGAGTTCGGAAAGTCGTTCGACCAGCGACGGAAGCGCCACCTCAGCCCACCATCAATCGGCCTTGGGTGCGATGGCGCGCGTCACGACCGCTTCCGCGGCGAGCAGCAGCAAGCCGAGCACGATGAAAGAGCTGTCGAGCGCGCGCCGGCCGGAGAACGAAAATGCCGACGCCGCCCACCGCCCCGCGTCTTCGGTCGCCGCCACCTCCGCGCCGGAGAACCTCGCCTGAAGCGTGGCAACCGGAAGCCGCGTGAGATCCGATTCTTCCACTTCCGGATTCACGACGAGCGCACCCGCGCGCTGGGTGCCGCGCAGCCAGAAGTACACACCCGCCCGGTCTGGCGCGGCAAGGCGTGTCTCGGCCACCTCGCGATGCGTGCCGTCGGGCTCCTCGAGCTCGTGCGCCCATGCGGGCCGCGCGATGGTCGCCCCCGGGACCGCCTCGGTGATCGCCCCGGCGTCGCCGGACAAGTGATCGGCAATCGCGGACCCGAGCCAGGGCACCCAGCTCGCACGAAGCGGCAGGTCGGTGCCGTCGGTCGCGAGCGGAGAGGCGACGAGCACATAGCCATCGCCTGCCACCGCCCACGCGTCGCTCCCAACCATCGCGAGCGTGTCCACCGTGCCGGGTTCCAGCGCGGCGCGCGGCGCGATCGAATACCAGCGCAGCGCGCTGACGCCCGCGAGTCCGGCACCGGTGACCGGCGCCGGCCCGCTGCGCATGGCCCCAAACTTCCACGGAATATCCGCGCGCTCGAGCGCGCGGTTCGCCGCGCCGAGCTGCACGGGATCGGTTGGCGCGAAGAACACGCCCGGACGGCGCGCCGACTCCGCGCCTCCGATCAGGATGTCGTTGCCGCGCGCCACGCGCCCCTCCTGCGCGAGCGCATCGATCGCGGTTCGCGCAAACATCCCGGCGGCGGCGTCGGCGTTGACGGCCGGCGCGGCGCCCACGTGCACGGCGAACCAGCGGACGTCGTCGCCGCGGAGCTCGTCGGGCTCGAGTTCCACGGCACCGGCCATCCATCCGCGATCGGACGGCGCCAGGCGCACGACGATATCCTCGCCGGGCGCGACGATCCCGCGCGCCGCGGCCCGCGCGCCGAGCGCGACGCGAAATGTGACCGAGTCCGTTGCGGTGGTGGTCGCGCGCACCGCGCCGCGCGGGGTCCAGTGCGGCGGTTCGGCGAGCGCGCTCACCACGGCGCGATTTTTCGGCGGCGTCAGAGCGGGCGCGAACACCGTCGCGGCGACGCCGTCGAGCGGGACGGCGGCGGTCCAGCTCGACGCCTGCCCGTCGGTCACGATCGCCAGCTGTCTCGACGGGAGCCCGCCGCCGCGCACCAGCTGCGCGGCGCGCGCCACCGCCGCCCGAAGATCGCCGGCGCCGCCCAGGGCTTCCGTGCGATCGAGCGCGGCGCGCACCGCGCCGGCGGTCCCGCCCACCACGCGCGAATCCGCGGTCACGAGCCAGAGGCGATCGCTCGCGTTCGCGCGCCCGATCGCCGCGCGTGCCGCGTCCTTCAGCCGGGCGAGCACCGGCGCGCCATTGATCACCGCGGAGGTGCTCAGCGAGTTGTCGAGTACGATCGCCATCGCGGTCGGCGCGTGCGAGCCGCCGGCGAACCGGCCGATCGGCCGCGCCGCGGCGAGCGCCAGTGCGAGCACCGCGAACACGCGCAGCAGCATGAGGAGCAGGTTGCGCAGCTTGAGCTGACGCGAGTGCTCGCGCTCGGCGCGAAGCAGGTAGCGGATCGCGGGAAAGTCCACCTTCTCGCCCGTGCGACGCCGAAGCAGGTGCAGCACCAGCGGCACGGACGCCGCCGCCGCCAGGGCGAGCGCAAATGGCGCGAGGAAGTTCATCGCCTATGGCAGGTGCTGGCGGGCGGCAAACGCGCGGCGGAGCGCGACGCCAAACGGCTGATCCGTATACACGGGTTCGTAGGACGAACCCGTTGCCGAAAGCCGGTCGCGCCACTCGCCGAGCGCCACCTGAACCGTCTCGCGATACGCGTCGCGCACCTCGCTCAGCATGACATTCACGGATGCGTCGGTTTCGGTGTCGATGAGCTCCGTCTCCATCTTCGCGATTGCGAGGTCGCGCTCGGCGGGGTCGATGATGTGCAGCACAGTCACGTCATGGCCGGCACCGCGCAGCGCCGAAACCGCCCTGGTCATTTCGGCTTCGTCAACGAGCAGGTCGGAGATGATCACGACCATCCCCGGCCGCCGCACGAGCTGTGCCGCCTTCATGAGGGCACCGGGCGCGTCGGATCCCCTGCCGGAGCCGGGGTCTTCGAGTGCCGTGATGATGCGGCGCCACTGCGCGGAGCGGCCGCGCGGCGGGATCACGGTCCGGACTTCGTCGTCGAAGCGGATGAGGCCCACGCCGTCGCGCTGGCGCAGCAGCAGCCAGGAGACCGCGGCGGCGACCTGTTCGGCGTATGCGAGCTTGGTGACGCGCCCCGGGGCGCCGGTCCAGGCCATCGACTTGCTGACGTCGAGGACAATCGTGGCCTTGAGGTTGGTCTCCTCCTCGAACTGCTTGATGAGCCACTTGTCGGCGCGGGCGACGACTTTCCAGTCGAGAAAGCGGAGGTCGTCGCCGGCCTGGTAGGCGCGGTGCTCAGCGAACTCGACGGAGAAGCCCTTGCGGGGCGAGCGGTGCAGGCCGGTGAGAAATCCTTCCACGACCCAACGCGCAATAATTTCGATGCGGCCCAGGGCCGCTATCGAAACTGGATCCATCAGGTCAGCGCGCGAGTTCTTGTCGGGCATTCTTCCGGAGCGGAATGTAACTGCACATACGCTCGGGTCGCGTGTGGCGCTCAGTACGAGTGCGTTTGGCGGGTCGGGCGAGGTATATGCCCTCCAGAGCTCCGTCCAAACAGCGAGCGGACTCTGGAGGGCATATACCTCACCCTCCCAATGCCCGCATGTGTATAAAACGAAAGCGCTTCGTTCCTTTGCGGCTGGCGTCCCCGTCCCCGGTCTGGCTGCACGCCGCGGCTCCGCGAGGCATCGGAGACCGGCGGCACTTGCGCGCAACACTTCAAGCGCACACCGGCAGCGTGAGGGATCGTGGTGGCATGCCGCCCCAGAGTCCGCTCGCTGTTTGGACGGAGCTCTGGGGCGATATGCCACCGCGTGCCCGCGCACTTAGCCATGCTGTCGCGCGCTATACTTATATGGATTAGCCGGGACAAACACCCCTCAAGCGCCGGACCAAGTGCAGCTCGACCGAATCAGAAATTTCTGTATTGTCGCGCATATCGATCACGGCAAGTCCACGCTCGCGGACCGGCTGATCGAGGCCACCGGCATGCTCCAGAAGCGGGAAATGAAGGAGCAGGTGCTGGATACCCTCGACCTCGAGCGCGAGCGCGGGATCACGATCAAGCTGAACGCCGTGCGGATGAGCTACACGGCGAACGACGGTGTGACGTACGAGCTGAACCTGATCGACACGCCGGGGCACGTGGACTTCACGTACGAAGTTTCGCGCTCGCTCGCCGCGTGCGAGGGGGCGATCCTCGTGGTCGACGCGTCGCAGGGGATCCAGGCGCAGACGCTCTCGAACCTGTTCCTCGCGATGGAAGCGGGCCTCGAAATCATCCCCATCCTCAACAAGATCGACCTTCCCGGCGCCGAGCCTGAAAAGCGGCGCGCTGAAGTCGTCGGGCTGCTCGGCTGCGATCCGGCCGACATCCTCCTCGTGAGCGCCAAGGAAGGGATCGGCGTGAAGGAGCTGCTCGAGAAAGTGATCGAGAAGACGCCGCCCCCCAAGGGCGATCCGGCGGCGCCGCTGCGCGCGCTGGTCTACGACTCGTATTACGACCGCTACCGCGGCGCGGTGCCGAGCATCCGCGTTGTCGACGGCACGATCAAGAAGGGAACGAAAATCACCTTCGGCGCGAACGACGGCGTCTACGAGGTGCAGGAGGTCGGTTACAACCAGCTTCGCCAGGTCCCCACGGAGATTCTGACCGCCGGCGAAGTTGGGTACGTGGTCGCGAGCGTGCGGTCGGTCAAAGAGACGCGCGCCGGCGACACGGTGTTCGACGCCGAGAATCGGGCCGGCGAGGCGCTGCCCGGCTACCAGGCCGTGAAGTCGTTCGTATTCGCCGGCCTCTACCCGACGGACACGCAGCAGTACGAGGACCTGCGCGACGCGCTCGAGAAGCTCCAGCTCAACGACGCGTCGCTGCACTACGAGCCCGAGACATCCACCGCACTCGGCTTCGGTTTCCGCTGTGGATTCCTCGGCCTGCTGCACATGGAGATCGTGCAGGAGCGGCTCGAGCGCGAGTTCAACCTCAGCCTCGTCACGACGGTGCCGAGCGTCGAGTACCGCGTTCACAAGACGGACGGCGAGCTCGTGCTGGTCGAGAATCCGGCGCTGATGCCGCCCGCGCCCGTGATCGACTATGTCGAAGAGCCGTACGTGAAGGCGCGCATCATGGCGCCCGCGGAGTACATCGGCCCGATCATGACCCTCGGCACGGAGCGCCGCGGCGAGTACAAGGGCATGCATTACATCGACACCGCGCGCGTCGAGTTCGACTGGGAGTTCCCGCTCGCGGAAATCATCCTCGACTTCTTCGACAAGCTGAAGTCAATCTCGCGCGGCTACGCGTCGCTCGACTACGAGATGCTCGAGTACAGGCGCAGCAAGCTCGTGCGACTCGACATGCTCATCAATGGTGACGCGATTGATGCCTTCAGCGTGATCATCCACGAAGACAAGTCGTACGACTGGGGACGCAAGATCGCGGACAAGCTGAAGGAACTGATCCCGCGCCAGCTGTTCGAAGTCGCCATCCAGGCCGCGATCGGGATGAAGGTGATCGCGCGCACGACGGTGAAGCCGCTGCGCAAGGACGTGCTCGCGAAGTGCTACGGCGGCGACATCACGCGCAAGCGCAAGCTGCTCGAGAAGCAGAAAGAGGGAAAGAAGCGGATGAAGCAGGTGGGATCGGTTGAGATCCCGCAGGAGGCGTTCCTGGCGGTGCTGCAGGTGGAGTAAGGCGATGAAAGATGTAAGATCGAAGATGGAAGGTGTGCGTGGTCTTCGATGACTCATCTTCCATCTTACATCTTCGATCGGCCGTTCTCGATCTTCCATCGCATGTCCTCTCTTGTCATCCAAACCAGCTTCCTCGGCGACGTCGTGCTCACGACGCCGCTGCTCGCGGAACTGGCGCGGAATGGGCCGGTGGATATCGTCGTAACCCCGGCCGCCGCGCCGCTGCTGGCGAATCATCCGGCGCTGCGCGACGTGATCATATTCGACAAGCGCGGCGCGGACGACGGAATCACGGGACTCTGGCGGTTCGCGCGCGCACTGCGGACGCGGGCGGACGGCACGCCCCGCGCGAGCGCGGCGGCGTACCTCGCGCAGGGCTCGATGCGCAGCGCATCGCTCGCACTGCTCGCCGGCATTCGCGAGCGCGTCGGGTTCGCGACCTCGGCGGGACGCCTGCTGTACACACGCCGTGCGCGCTATCGCGGCGACCGCCACCACGCCGAGCGCCTCTGGCGCCTCGCGGCCGGCGACGCCGCCGCCGATCCACCGCCCGACGCGATCCGCCCCCGTCTTTATCCGGGCGAGCGCGAGCGCCTCGCAATCAACGCGCTCCTCAAGGACGTCCCGCGCGACGGCGCCCCGCTGCTCGCGCTGGCGCCTGGAAGCATCTGGGGCACCAAGCGGTGGCCGCACTTTCCGGCGCTCGCGTCGCGCGTCGCGCCGCTCTACCGGATCGTCGTCGTGGGCGGGCCGGACGATGCAGCGCTCGCCGCCGACATCGCCCGCGCAGCGGGCCCGGAGCGCGTCGTGGACGCGACAGGCAGGTTTTCCCTGCTGGCATCCGCCGAGCTGCTCTCGCGCTGCGCGGCGCTCGTGACGAACGATTCCGCGCCGCAACACCTGGCGTCGGCCGCAGGCACGCCGACGCTGACGATTTTCGGGCCGACCGTTCCGTCGTTCGGATTCGGCCCACTCGCGCCGCGGCACGCGACGGCCGGCAACGACCTGCTCAACTGTCGCCCGTGCGACTCACACGGCCCCAGCGTGTGCCCGCTCGGACATTTCAAGTGCATGAAGGAGCTCGGTGTCGAGCAAGTCTCGCGCGCACTGAATACTTTACTCCTGCCATGAAGCGCACCATGAAGCGCACACGATACGTGCTTGGCGTCGACCTCGGCGGCACGAAAATCTCCGTCGGCGCGATGACCGCGGACGGCACGCGGCAGCTCGGCCAGCGGACCGAGCCGACACTCGCCGCCGAGGGCGCGGACGCCGTCGTCGGGCGCATCGCGTCGCTGATCGAGGCGACGGTCGCCGCGGTGACGAAGGAAACCGGCGCGACCCGGGAAGACATCCTCGGCGTCGGCATCGGGAGCCCCGGCCCGCTCGACCGCGAGCGCGGCCTCGTGATCACCACGCCGAATCTCGGGTGGCACAATTTTCCGCTGCGCGATCGCGTCGCGGACGCGACCGGCCTTCGCGCCACGCTCGACAACGACGCAAACTGCGCGACGCTCGGCGAATGGTGGATCGGTGCCGCACGCGGGGGGCGAAACGTCGTGGGCATGACCATCGGCACGGGGATCGGCGGCGGGCTGATCCTCGAGGGAAAACTGTATCACGGGTCGAGTGACATGGCGGGGGAAATCGGCCACACCTCGATCGATTCCACCGGGCGCCGCTGCAAGTGCGGCAACTATGGATGTCTCGAGGCCTACGCCTCCGGCCCGGCGACGGCGGACCGCGCGCGCGAGGCGCTGGCCGGCGGCGAGCAATCGATGCTGATCGCGATGGCCGGCGGCGACCTCTCCACGCTCACGGCGCATCACGTGTACGACGCCGCGCTCCAGGGCGACCGCGTGGCGCAGGAGATCGTCCGCGAGACCGCGCGCTTCATCGGGGCGGGGATCGCAAATCTCCTCAACATCTTCAATCCGGACGTCGTAGTGCTCGCGGGCGGCGTCGCGGAGGCCGGCGAAGAGTTGTTCGCGCCGGTACGCATGGAAGTGCGCCGCCGCGCGTTCAAGCCGGCCGTCGAGGCGTGCCGCATCGTTCCGGGCGCGCTGCACGGCGCGGCGGGCGTCATCGGCGCCGTCGCGACGTTTCTCGAGCGGTATCCGGCGGAGGCGTGAACCGCCGCAAACGCGTTGGCGTGATCGGCACGTTCGTCTGGGACGTGATCCACGGTCGCGACCCGCAGAGCGCACCAGTGGAAGAGTGGGGCGGGATCACGTACGCCCTCAGCGCGTTCGACGCTGCGCTGCCGGCCGACTGGGAACTCGTTCCGCTCGTGAAGGTCGGCGAGGATCTGGCGCCGCAGGCCCGCGAGTTCCTGCGCGGGCTCCGCCGCGCGGCGCCGGACGCGCGGCCGATCGCCGTGCCCTACCGGAACAACCGCGTGGAGCTCTTCTATTCTGACGCCGAGCGGCGCAGCGAAGTGCTCTCCGGCGGCGTGCCGGGGTGGAGCTGGCTCGGCCTCGCGCCGCTCGTCCGTGACCTCGACGCGCTCTACGTGAACCTCATCAGCGGGTTCGAACTCGATCTCCCGACGGCGCAGTTGCTCCGGCAGCATTTCCCGGGACCGATCTACTGCGACCTGCATTCGATCGTGCTCGCCGTACGCGCCGACGGCCTGCGCATCCCGCGCCCGCTCCCGGACATCGCCGCGTGGTGCCGCTGCTTCGACCTGATCCAGGTGAATGAAGACGAACTTGCGCTGATCGCGCCGGACGGCCTCGCGCTCGCCGCGACGGCGCTCGCGAACGGCGTGCGGTCGCTCGTCGTCACGCTCGGCGCGCGCGGGATCGTGTACTTCGCGGCGCCCGGGTTCGAGAAACTCGCCGACGTTCGCGGTGCGGCGTCCGGTGCGCCGCGCACGGCGCGCGCGGAATCGCTCGGGGCAATCCGGACACAGTTGGTGCCTTCGCGCGTTGCGCAAGTGGCTGATGGCGGCGACCCCACTGGATGCGGCGACGTGTGGGGCGCAACATATTTCTCTCGTCTCGCGGCCGGAGATATTTTTCCGACCGCGATGGAGGCGGCACTTGACGCCGCGGCACGAAACGTCGAACATCGCGGAGCCAGCGGGCTCGCTCACTACCTGCGCCGAGAACTGAGTCCCACGTGACCGTCGTCATCGCCGTCCCCTCATCGCTGGACGATCTCACGTTCGAGAGCGTGCTCGACCAACTGGCCCCACATCCACCCGACGCGAAAGTCATCGTCGACGCGCGGCATTCCACCTTCGCGACGCCCTACGGGCTCACCGCGCTGCTGACGCTCGCACAAACGCGCGCCGAGAAGGCCGAGTTCCTTCCGCCGGAGAACCCGGACACCGTGTCGTACTGGGCGCGCGCCGGGTTCTTCCGGCACGCCGAGGAACTGTTCGACCTGCGCGGTCACGTGCCGCGTCCGCGGTCCGCGGGTGAGAGCGACGTGCTCCTCGAGGTCACGCCGGTTACGCGGAGCGACGACGTGCACGGGGTGGTGGAGCGGATCCAGGAACGCGCCGCGAGCATTCTATTGAACAAGCTGCACCTGGAGTCGCGCGCGACGATGGGCTTCGCCATGACGCTCTCCGAGGCGTGCCAGAACATCGTCGAGCACGCGGGACGCGGCGGCTGGGTGATGGTCCAGGCCTATAACTACCGGCGCCGGCTGGGCGGCCGGTTCGTCGTCGTCATCGCGGTGTGTGATGCCGGCGTAGGGTTTCGGTCGTCACTCGAGAGCGGGCAGCGCCGTCCGCTGTCGGACCGCTGGGACGACGCCGTGGCGCTCGAAGCCGCCGTGGTGAACGGCGTGAGCCGCTACGGCGATCCCGGCCGCGGGCAGGGACTGAAGGGCATTCGCGGATACGTGCACCGTTGGGAGGGAAAATTCACCGTCCGGAGCGGCACCGCGCGCATCGCGCTCATCCCGAACTGGGAAGACGACGTACCACGCCGGGAGAATCTGGCGTATTTTCCGGGCGCACAATTGCAGATCACCATTCCAGAAAAAGTGAGCGCTGCGGCGTGACGCGAATCGACGTCGGTTCGGTACTCCGGCATTCGGCGAACCTTCCGTTCTCCGATCTCGTCACACGCCCCACGGGGGCGGCCGTGCGCCGGTGCATCCAGACGGAACTCGCCGCGCTGAGCGAAGGCGATGTGGCGCTCCTCGATTTCTCGCAGATCGGGATGATGGACTATTCCTGCGCCGACGAAGTGGTCGCGAAGCTGCTCATCGCGCTCTCGGCACAGGACGCACACACGGGCTACATCGTGTTCCATGGCATCACGGACGCGCATCTCGAGGCGATCGAGACGGTGCTCGAGCACCATGGCCTCGCGCTCGTCGTGCAGTTCGCCGATGGCGGCGCCCGCCTGGTCGGGTCCGTGACTGACGACGAGCGCGCGATCTGGGAGATGGTGTACGCGCGCGGCGCGGCCCCGGGCGACAGCCTGGCGCCCGGGGCCGCCACCGGCCGCGAGCCGGCGGAAATGGCGCGCATCCTTGAATCCCTGCTGCACCGCCGACTGCTCCGGCACGACGGCGTCGCCTATGCACCCCTCGGTCCGGTGCAGTAATGGCCTACAACCCGCCGCTGCAGGTCGTCGGGTTCATTGGCACGCGCGTCTCGGACGCCGAACGCGGTCCGCTCATCCTGCTGAATGCCGAGGAGGCGCGCCTGCGCATGATCAACGACGGCGAGCTCGTATGGGTGTATGGTCCGCGACGCCACGACCTGACGCCGGCGAAGATCGATGACAGCGTTCCGCGTGGAGGCGTGATTGCACGCGACATCGCCGGCCTCGCACCGACCGAGATCGTCCGGCTGATCAAGGTGGATACCGACCGCCCGGTGCTCGCGCCGCCGCGCACATAGAAATACAGCAAGCCCGCAAGGAGACCGTTTCCATGAGCAAGAAGAAGGGACCGCAGGCCCTCGCCACTCTCGCGATTCACGGCGGCTCGGATACGCGCCACGCCGGCGATCCCGTCGTCGCGCCGCTGGTGCAATCCGTGAACTACGTGCAGGAAGTCGGCACCGCCACGGGCCTCCGCTACACCCGCTACGGCAACACGCCGAACGCCGAGCGCGTGCAGAAACGGATTGCCATGCTGGAGGGAGCGGAGGCGTCGCTGGTGCTCAGCAGCGGAATGGGCGCGACGGCATGCGCGATGCTCGCGCTTCTCCGCCCGGGCGACCACATGCTGGCGAGTTCATACATATACGGCGGCACGCACCGGCTCCTCACGGAGGAGTTCAACCGGAACGGCATCGAGGTCACGCTCGTCGATCCGCTCGAGCCGCGCGCCTGGCGCAAGCGCCTGCGCAAGGAGACGCGGGCGGTGTTCGTCGAGTCTCCCGTCAACCCGACCTGCCGCGTTCTCGACCTGCGCCCGATTTCGTATCTCTCGAAGGAAGTCGGCCTCGCGCTCGTCGTCGACTCGACGTTCGCCAGCCCGGTGAATTTCCGGCCGATCGAGCACGGCGCCGACGTCGTGATTCACTCCGCCACGAAATATTTCAACGGGCACCACGACGTGCTCGCCGGCGTCGTCGCCGGCACCGAGAGCTACATCCAGGAAGTGCTGCAAAAAGAGATGGTCTGGGGCCAGACGCCCGACCCGTTCGCCCTCTGGCTGCTCGAGCGCGGCATCAAGACGATCGACGTCCGTGTCCGGCGGCAGAACGACAATGCCATGCGGATCGCGCACTGGTGCTCGGACCGCAAGGAGATCAAGCGCGTGCACTACCCCGGCCTCTCCGATCACCCGGACCACGAGGTGGCGCGCGCGATGCTGGACGGCTTCGGCGGGATGATGGCGATCGAGCTCGCGGGCGGCGGGAAGGCCTCCGAAAAGTTCCTGCGCCGGCTGAAGGTCATCACCCACGCCGCCAGCCTCGGCGGAGTCGATTCGCTCGTGAGCGAGCCGCGCTACACGTCGCACGCGGCGATGTCGAGCGAGGAACGCGCGAACATCGGCATCCCGGACGGGTTCCTGCGGCTGAGCATCGGGATCGAGGATGCCGACGACATCATCGCCGACATCGAACAGGCGTTAAAGTAAGGAATGGTCCGTTTCACGCATGTCTTCAAGGAATTCCCGCGCGCCGGGCTCGCGCTGAACGACGTCAGCTTCCACGTCGGCAAGGGCGAGTTCGTCTTCCTCACCGGGCCGAGCGGCGCGGGCAAGAGCACGATCCTGAAACTGATCTTCCTCGAAGAGCGCCCGACGAAGGGCGAAGTCAGGGTGAGCGGCGTGAGCTCCGTAACCATCCGCGGGCGCGATGTCCCGAAACTCCGCCGGAAACTGGGCGTCGTATTCCAGGACTTCCGCCTGCTCGAGGACCGCAGCGTGGAGGCGAACGTCGCGTTCGCGCTCGAAGTCACCGGAGCGCCGCAGGACACCATCGGCCCCAAGGTGAGCCGCCTGCTCGGGCAGGTCGGGCTGGCATCCAAGGCGACGTCCCTTCCGCGTGAACTGTCCGGCGGCGAGCAGCAGCGCGTCGCCATCGCGCGCGCGCTCGCGAACGACCCGGTGGTGCTGATCGCCGACGAACCGACGGGAAACCTCGACGACCGCGCGACGCGCGGCATCTTCCAGCTGCTGCGCGACATCAACGCGAGCGGCACCGCGGTCATCATGGCAACGCACGACCTCGAGCTGGTGAAGCGCGCGGAGTGCCGCCTGATCGAGATGAACCACGGGGCGATCGTGTTCGACTCCGCCGAGCCCGTTCACGCGGGCACCGGCCCGGACACGCCATGAGGACCGCATGACACTCGCGTTTCGCGAAGCCTTCCTCGCCTTCCGGCGCGCGCCCGTGCTGGGGATCCTCGGCGTCACGACGATCGCGTTCTCGCTGTTCGCGTTCGGCCTGTTCGGCCTGGTCGCGCTCAACATCCACGACCAGCTCAACCAGCTCGAAGACCGCGTCGAGATTCGCGCATTCGTCGTCGACGGGACGGCACCGGAGGCCACGAGCGCCGCGCTCGGCGACATCGCCTCGTTCCCGGAGGTGTCGTCGGTGAAGCTCGTCTCGTCCGACGACGCGCTCGCGCGCGCGCGCCGCGAGCTCGGCGAGTTCAGCGATGTGTTCGAAGCCGGAATCCTGCCGGCCTCCATCGACGTGAAGCTCAAGGAGGGATTCCGCGATCCCGCCACGGTGGCGGCCGTCGCGGCACGAATCAAGAACTACGACTTCGTCGACGATGTCCGCTTCGGCGAGGAATGGGTGCAGAAACTCTATCGCATCCGCACCATCGCCACGCTCGCGGGCGCCGCGCTCGGCCTGGCGTTTGCCGGCGTCGCCGTGATCATCATCGGATCGACGATCCGCATGGCGGTGCTCGCCCGGGCGCGGGAGATCTCGATCATGCGGGTGGTCGGCGCGACGGACGGCTTCATCCGCATGCCGTTTCTGATCGAGGGCGCGCTCAAGGGCACGCTCGGCGGCCTGCTCGCCCTGCTGCTCACGTGGATGGCGAATGCGCTCATCGGAAAGTTCGTCTTCACGGCGGAGTTCTTCGACGCACGCTATGCGGTGGCGGGCGTCGCGGCGGGCGCGCTGATCGGCCTCCTCGGCAGCGCATTCTCCGTCGGACGGCACCTGCGGGCGGTGTAGTGAGAGGCCGCTCCACGGGTCTCATGCTTCTCGGGCTTCCCCTCGCGCTGCTCGTTCCGCTGCGCGCACCAGCGCAGCAGACGCCCCCGCAGCAGAGCGCCGCCGACCGGATCAAGGAACAGAAGGATGAACTCGACCGGATCCGTCAGGAACGCGCCGACCTGCAGAAGCGGATGCAGGACCTGCAGTCGACCGTGCACGACCTCTCCGAAGAGCGCACCAACATCGAGCGGCAGGCCGACGCGACCGCCCGCGTCGTGCGCGGACTCGACCGCCAGCTCACCGCGCTCTCGGACGAGGAGACCGAGGCGACGGGGAACCTGATCCGCGCGCAGGACGAACTCGCGATCAAGCGCGCCGTGCTGCGCAACCGCGTGCGCGAGATTTACAAGCGCGGGCCGCTGTACTCCGTTGAGGCGATGCTCTCCGCGCAGTCGTTCGGCGAACTGGTCGCGCGCTACAAGTACCTGCACCTCATCGCGCAGCGCGACCGGGCGCTCGTGGGCCGCGTAGAGGCGCTGGGCCAGCAGATCTCGAACCAGCGGCAGACGCTCGTGATGCTCCGCAACGACGTCGAGGACTCGCGGCAGCAGAAGGCGACGGAGGAGCAGCAGCTGCGCACGCTCGACGAGCAGCGTGCGCGGAGCCTCGCGCAGGCCCAGGCGAAGGAAAAGCAGGCGGAGACCCGCCTCGCGCAGATCGCGAAGGACGAGGCGCGCGTCGGCAGCGTGATCGCGGCGCTCGAAGCCGAACGGAAGCGCGCCGAGGGGCGCGGCGGCTCCGCCGTGCCGTCGAACAGCACGCTCAGGACCTCGGACTTCGGCAGGCTCGACTGGCCTGTCGAGGGGACGATCATCTACCAGTTCGGCCGCCTGGTGAACCCCAACAACACGACGATCCGCTGGGACGGAATCGGGATCGCGGCACCAGAGGGCACGCCCGTGAAGGCCGTCGCGGCGGGGACCGTCGCGCTGGTCAACGAAAGCCTCGGCACTTATGGGCGCACCGTGATCATCCAGCACGGCGGCAACGACTACTCGATCTACAGCTCGCTGGGGAAGATATCCGTCGCGAAGGGAGCGAAAGTCGCCAAGGGCCAGGTGATCGGCACCGTCGGGCAGTCCGATCCGGACATGGAGCCGCACCTTCACTTTGAAATGCGACCGGGGCAACGGGCGGTGGATCCGCTGGAATGGCTGCGGTCGAGGAAGTGAAGGCTAGAGGCGATGGAAGATCGAAGATGAAAGATCGAAGGCCGAGGATCCAGGACCGGGGACCAAAGACCAAAGGCCGAGAACCGAAGACCGAACCAGCATGCGGTCCGCTGGGGGCGCATATCTCGACGGCGGGTGGCGTGGCAAATGCGCCACCGCGGGCGGATGACATCGGCGCGACGGCGATGCAGATCTTCACCAAACAGCCGAACCGGTGGGCGGAGGTCGTCATCTCCGCCGCCGACGCCGCAGCGTTTCGAACTGCGCTCGCCAAGAGCGGCGTGCGCTTCACGAATGCCCACGACAGCTACCTGATCAACCTCGCGTCGCCCGATGCGGCGCTGCGCGAGAAATCAATCGAAGGCTTCCGTGGCGAGTTGCGCCGGTGCCATGTGCTCGGCCTCGACGCGCTGGTGTCGCACCCGGGCAACTTCATGGACGACCGCGCGTCGGGAATCGCGCGCAACGCCGACGGGATCGCCCAGGCGCTCGAGCAGGAGGCGGGGCCGAGCCGGCTGCTGCTGGAGCTCACCGCTGGCCAGGGGACGGTGATCGGCTCGACGTTTGAGGAGATGGCGATGCTGTTGAAGGCGATCCCCACCAAGCTGCGAAAGCGTGTCGGCGTGTGCCTCGACACCGCACACGTGTTCGCGGCCGGCTACGATCTCAACAACGACTACGACGGCGTCTGGGCGCGCTTCGACGACATCATCGGCATAGCAACGCTCGGGCTGATCCACCTCAATGATTCCAAGGCGCCGCTTGGATCGAAGAAGGACCGCCACGAGCTGATCGGTGACGGTGCGATTGGCAGCGGGCCCTTCGAAAAGATCATGCGCGACCATCGGCTCGCGAAAATCCC
>JBIOHR010000024.1:0-28798 GCA_044449085.1 Gemmatimonadales bacterium
CTTCGATGACTGTGCGCGTGCAAGAGCATCCGGCAAGTTCTGGCGACCCGCCGTGCAGCTAGCACACGACCGCAACTGCCTTTCCCACGGATTTCACTGATTTCGCGGATTCGACAACAACAAATGCACCCCGGGGGAACTGCAACCGCGGTGTGAGGCCGCGCTGCAGCTCCCCCAAGTATCAGCTGTTGTCTATCCGCGCGATCAGTGAAATCCGTGGAAAGCAGTCACGGTGCCGTGCCCAAGTCGAACCCGACATCGTCCAGCAAAATCGTCCCCGCCGGCCCACGATCGAACCGAAACCGGATCGCGCGGATCGTCTCCGGGTTCATCCCCGGGAACCGCTCCGCAAAGCGCGAGAACGGAATCGTGTAGTGGGCGAGGATGTCGTCGTGATTCTTGGCGGGCGGATTGAGGCGGGTCGCGAAGTAGTCGTACGACCAGATACGTGAGGTGAGCGGCGGCCGGATCGGCGCGATCTCAGAGAGCGGAAGCGCAGCCACGTGCCCGTCGGCGAAGAGCAGTTCAACGGTGAGGTCGAGCGGCAGCGAATCTGCCTGCGCAGCGGCCTTCTTTGCAGAGTCGCTGAGGGCCGGAGGCTTCGGCGCCGGTGCGACCTTCTTGCGCACGGCATCCTCCTGAGCGGACGGTGTCGCGGTATCACCCGGGGCCAGCGGCCGTGGCTTCGCGCCGTAGTTCGCCAGGTCGAACACGAGCGCGGATCCGGCATTGAGCTTCCACGAATAGGCGAGCGTATCAGGAAGCGAGATCGTATAGCTCGCCCGTGCCGTATCGGCCGCGCCGCGCGGTGCCGTCCAGCCGAGCATCACCGTATTGTTGTCGAACGGCACCATCCCACGGCTGCGCATCTTGAGACCGACTTCCTTCCAGGTCGCGAGGCGGGATCCGGAAATCGTCACGCCCGATGCGGAGCCGGTGGTGACGTCGATGTCCTCCTCGTAATCGGCGAGGATCCGTTCGGTCGGCGCCTCGAACCGCGAGAGGTAAACAGTCTTGGGCAGCCACGTTCCCACCGCGCGATGATCCTTGAACATCGGCAGGTATTTCGTGCCGCCGCGGAGCGTCAGGTCGAGAAACCCGGTGATGAACACCTTGGCGATCTGGCGCTGTTCGTCGCCCGTGAGCAGCAGGTCCTTCGCGAGCAACCAGCCGGAGTCACCCACGTCGTTGTTCCCCCATACCGTGTTGAACTGGCCGTGATTCGCGCGGTAGATGTAGAGCGCGGCCTTCACGAACGCACTCCCCTCCGTGAACTTCACGCGATCGTATGCGCGCATTCCCATCATCGTCTGCACGTCGCCGTCGTGCGCGCCGTGCATCACGAAATAGTTGACGTTCTTGATGGGCGTGAGCCGGTCGGTCGGCAGGTACTGTCCATCGACCGGAGCGATCGCGATCAGCGTGCGGATATTGAACCCGAAGTTCATCGCGACGCGCGCATCGTCCGGATACCGGGAGAGATGATTGAACGCGGCGGCGATCGTGATCGCCTCGCCGCCCCGCGAGTGGCCGATCAGCGCGATGCGCGACATGTCGACCTTGCCGAAGAACGGGTTGCCGCTCTCCGCATTCCACTGTCTCCACGCCGACAGGTGCTCGAGCAGCATCCACCCGCGCACGTCGTTCTCGCCGCGCAGGTCTCCGTTCAGGAAGTTCTCATCCACCGACGCCATGATGTAGCCGTGGCTCGCGAGGTGCCGGCCGAGGTACGCATACCCCGGGTCGGAGAACTTCTTCATGTCGTGATTGCCGTGCACGATCAGCACCAGCGGAAATGGCCCCGGCCCCTCCGGATACCAGACGCGCGCGTTCACCGGCAGGCGCTTGGTATCGAACCCCCAGTACTTCCAGCGCGCCGCGAGCAGCTTCTTGTCGCCGCCCCTCAGGAACGCGGTCCCGTTCACCGGCCGCGTCTTGATCGTCACCGAATCACGGTATTCACGGCGGTTCTTGTCGCTGCCGCTCCCATAGTACAGAAACTTTACCGTATAGCTGCCCGGGTCGCCGGTGCTTGGTCCGGCGATCGATGTATGCGCCAGCTGCACATCGGAGTCGTCGTGAATCAGCAGCGAAGGCGGCCGGCACGACGCCAGAAGAGCCGCGCTCCCCAGCGCGGCTCCCCAGCGAACGTATTGCGCGATGCGCGACACCGGCGGACCGTGTTAGCTGTCGCTCTGCTCCGCGTCAGCCAGCGCAGCCGCGATAACCTCCGGCGGCACGTCGGCAGCTGTGGCTTCGCCATCTTCCGTGAACACCTTCGACGGCGTCTCCGGACGCGGCGGCTGGTCTTCCGGAATGCTCGTCACGGCCAGCACGATGCGGCGGTGGATCGGATCGACCTCGAGCACCTTCACGTCGAGGTTCATCGTCTCCCACGCGACGTCGGCCGGGCTCTGGATCGGCTTGCCCGTCACGTTGAGCTGCGAAATCGGGACGAAGCCCTCGATGTCATTGCCGACATCCACGACGACGCCCTTGTCCATCAGACGGACGACCTTGCCGCGCAGTTCCGTGCCGACCGGATAGTTCTCGCCGATCTTGAGCCACGGATCTTCCTCGGCCTGCTTGAGCCCGAGCGAGATGCGCTTGTTGTCGCTGTCGATGTTGAGGATCACCACGTCGACATCGTCACCCTTCTTGACGACTTCCGACGGATGCTGCACGCGCTTGGTCCAGCTCATGTCGGAGATGTGGATCAGGCCGTCGATGCCCGGCTCGATTTCGACGAACGCGCCGAATGACGTAAGGTTGCGAACCTTGCCGTTGATGCGCGTGCCCACCGGGTACTTGAGCGGCAGCACCATCCACGGATCCTGCTCGGTCTGCTTCATGCCGAGCGAGATCTTTTCCTCGGTCGGATCGACCTTCAGCACCACCGCTTCGATCGCCTCGCCGATGCTGACGAGCTTCGACGGGTGCCGCACGTTGCGCGTCCAGCTCATCTCACTGATGTGCACGAGCCCTTCGATGCCCGGCTCGAGCTCGATGAATGCGCCGTAGTTGGTGATCGAGACGACCTTGCCCGAAACGCGCGTGCCGACCGGATACTTGGCGGCCACATCTTTCCACGGATAGCTCTGGAGCTGCTTGAGGCCGAGCGAAATGCGCTCGCGCTCCCAGTCGATATCCAGAACCTTCACTTCGAGCTCCGCACCGATCGCGACCATTTCGCTCGGGTGCTGGATGCGGCCCCACGACATGTCGGTGATGTGCAGCAAGCCGTCGACACCACCTAAATCGATGAATGCCCCGAAGTCGGTGATGTTCTTCACGACGCCTTTGCGCACCTGATCCTTCTCGAGTTCCTTCATGAGCCGCTCGCGCTTGCCGGCGCGCTCGGTCTCGAGGATCACGCGGCGCGAGACGACGATGTTGCGGCGGCGCTTGTTGAGCTTGATGATCTTGAACTCGTACTTCTGGCCGAGCAGCTCGTCGATGTTCGGCACGCGGCGGAGCGCAATCTGCGAGCCGGGGAGGAATGCGTCGACGCCCATGAGGTCGACGACCACGCCGCCCTTGATCTTCTTGACGAGCGTGCCTTCGACCGGCTGGTCGGACTCGTACGCGACGCGGATGCGCTCCCACACGCGCATGAAGTCGGCCTTTTTCTTGGAAAGGACGACCGAGCCTTCCTGGTCTTCGAGGTGCTCGAGCAGGACTTCGACTTCGTCACCCGGCTTGAGGTCCGGGAGGTCCTTGAACTCTTCGAGCGGGATCGTGCCTTCGGACTTGAAGCCGATGTCGAGCACGACGAGGTTGTCGCGGATCTCGAGCACCTTCGACTTCACGATCTCCCCTTCCTCGATCGAGGCAAGGGTGCCGTTGTACATATCCATCATCTGCTCGTACTCGGAAGACGTGTACTCGTCCTCCTCGTAGAGCTCTGGGCGGCGATTGGAAAGCGGGCGGAGCTGCGCCTTTTGCAGGTCGCGCTTCTCGCGCTGCGAGAGCGGCGAGATGCCGTTGAGATCGGGCGCTTCGATGGTGTCGGGGGTCATGAAATGCTGCTCCTGAATCGCGAGTGGGATCGGCTCGACGCGACGGCGAGGATGCGTGGTGAAAACATGGCTCCGGCGGATTTGCCGGAGCCATTCAACTTATGCTGATCGGTCCGTCAACACCAGTGGTGGGTGGTGAGGCGCCGGTGTTCAGGGTTGAGTGACTGCATTCACCCAAGACCGACCCCCGGCCCCTCAACACGCACCGCTGGTGTTCAGTCCTCTCCCCTCGCCACCCTCGCCGTCACCACCGCAATCGGCGTTCCCACACACACGATGTGTGTGATGATCGCAATGATCGTATTGAACCACGAAAACGTCGACGGTCCCACATTGGACAGGGGCCGCACCACCCAGTACATCACGCCGTAGACGAGCACGCCGTACATCGGCCCCGCGATCCAAGGCCGCCGCGTCAGGAACGCAATCTTCCGGCTGACGACGTAGTACGCCGTCGCCCAGCTGTAGGCAATGAAAAAGTGCGTCGCCAGGCCCAGTGCCGCGGTCGCATATCCCCCCTGCAGGGAGGCCCGACCGAGCCATCCCGCCGCGACGCTCTGCAGGATCCTGATCGGCGTGATCCCCTTCGGTGCCCATGTGATGAAGGCCGCGGTAATGTCCATCACGCCGCAGGCGAGCCCCGCCCAGAAGATCGTCCGCGCAGCGCGGGATTGCCCCGCCGGTGTCAATGCCGCACGCGAAGCGCTTCGCGCGCCGGTTGATCTCGAAGCTGTCATGGCTCTCCGAAAGGTCAGGTTCCCGCCAAACGACTCCGCGCCAGGTCCACGATCCGTTCGACCTGTTCGTCCTGCGTCAGGTGCGTCGTATCTATCACCAGCGCGTCGGCGGCCTGTTGCGTCTGCGCAGCATCTTTGGCGTCCCGCTGCTTCAGCGCTTCGGCTTCCGCCTCCACCTCGGCCGCCATCGGAATCCGCCCCAGTCGCTGCAACAGCCGCCGCCGTGCCCGCTCCTCAGCCTTCGCGATCAGGAAAATCTTCAGCTGCGCTCGCGGGAAGACCGCGGTTCCCATGTCCCGGCCGTCCACCACGATCGGCCCCTCGGCCGCGCAGCGGCGCATCTGCTCGTTCACCCATTCGCGCACGGGTTCCATCTTCGCCACCATGCTCACGAGCGCGGTGATCGCCGGCGCGTGCAACGCTTCGTCCACCGGCTTCGCGTTGAGGAGAATCTCGAAGCTCGTCCCGCGCCGCACGAGCGCGACGCGCGCCGCCTCATGAAGCACCGACTCCGGATTCCAGCTCTCCGGCGTCCCGGACCTCCCCGTCCGCGCGAGCGTCGCAGCCCGGTACAATGCGCCGGAATCTGCGTGGTGCATGCCGAGGCGCTCCGCGACCAGTCGCGCCGTCGATGACTTCCCCGATGCCGCGGGGCCGTCGATCGCGATGACAAACCGATGCTCAGCCGTGGACACGCGCGAGATCGCTCCAGAAGCCGGGATACGAAACGTTCACGCAATCGCGGTCATCCACCTCGATCGCATTGCCGTCGAGCGCGCCGAGCACGCCGAACGCCATCGCGATGCGGTGGTCACCATGAGTCTGGATGCGCCCCCGGTACGGGCGGTCGCTGCCGCGCACCACAAATCCGTCGGGAAGTTCCTCCGCGTTCGCCCCGACCGCCAGAAGGTTTTGAACGACCGCGGTGATGCGGTCACTCTCCTTTACCCTCAGCTCGGCCGCGCCCGTCACGCGCGTCTCCCCTTCAGCGCGCGCGGCGAGGCACGCGATCATCGGCAACTCGTCGATCAGTGACGGCACCGCCGCCGGGTCGATGGTGATGCCCCGCAACAGTCGCGGACTGACGACGAGGCGGGCTACCGGCTCGCCCCCCGTTTCGTGCGTGTCCTCGTACGAGACGAGCGCGCCCATTTCCGAGAGCACCTTGAACGCGCCCGTCCGCGATGGATTCACGCAAACGTCGCCAATCTCGAGCGTCCCGCCGGCCGCCATCGCGGCGAGCGCGGCGAAAAACGTGGCGGACGACGGGTCACCCGGCACGTCTGTGTCGGCAGCGTCGAGGCGCGCGGCCGGGAGGAGGGTCACCGCGGTGCCCTCGGTGCGCACGTCGACGCCGCGCGCACGCAGCATGCGCTCCGTGTGGTCGCGCGTCGCGGCCGGCTCGTGCACTTCCACCGGCACGTCCGCCACGAGTCCGGCGAGCAGGATCGCACTCTTTACCTGCGCGCTCGCGGTCTCGCTGAACCACGTCACGCCGCGCAACAGTCCGCCGTGAACCGTCATCGGAAGCCCGTCGCCGCGCAGGCTCGCGGAGAAATCAAACCGTGCGCCCATCGCCTCCAGCGGCGTGGCGACGCGCTTCATCGGGCGCTTGCTCAAGCTCGCATCGCCCGTGACACGCGAATCGAACGGGATCGCCGCGAGCACGCCGGACATCAGGCGCGCCGTGGTCCCGCTGTTGCCGCAGTCGAGATCCCCGCCGCTCGCGCGCAGGCCGCGCAGCCCCGCTCCCCGCACCGCGAGCTCACCGGTCGTGACGTCCGGAATGGTCGCACCGAGCGCGCGGAGCACGCCCGCCGTGGACATCACGTCCGCCGAGCAGAGCAGGCCGCGTATGCGGGACGCCCCCTTCCCCAGTGCCGCGAGCATCAGCGCGCGGTGCGAAATGGATTTGTCGCCCGGAACCCTGAGTGCACCGCCGACGCGCATCAGCGCAGCCAGCTCTCGAGCGCGGTCGCGAGATCGGTTTTCTCGTCGCGGTACTTCACGATCACGGGGGTCTGGAGCGAGAGCGCTTCACTCGCGCCCCAGCCGCTCTTCACCGCGCGCGCGCCCGGAACCACCACGGCACCGGCGGGGATCTCCAGCGGGCGGTCGCCGGCCGCGCGATACACGGACTCGCGCACGAGATCGTACACCGGTGTCCCGCGGGTCAGCACCACGCCGGCGGCAAGCACGGCGCGGGCGCGAACGACCGTCCCCTCATATACGCCGCAGTTTCCGCCCACGATCACGTCGTCCTCGATGATCACCGGCGATGCATTGATCGGCTCGAGCACGCCGCCGATCTGCGCGGCCGCGCTGATGTGGCAGCGCGCACCGAGCTGCGCGCACGACCCGACCAGCGCGTGCGAGTCAATCATCGTACCGGCGCCGACGTACGCTCCCACGTTCACGAACATGGGCGGCATGCACACGACGCCCGGCGCGAGGTACGCGCCGCGCCGGACCGTCGAACCGCCCGGGACGATCCGCACTCCGCGCGCCAGGTTGAAGCGCTGCGGCGGGATCGTGTCCTTGTCGACGAACGAAAATGTGTCGTCGCCGGGCGAGAGATCGGCGAGCTTGCCGAATCGGAAGGCGGCAAGGATCCCGCGCTTCACCCACGCCACCGCATGCCATGCGCCGCCGCCGTCCAGCGTCGCGGATCGCACGGCACCGGACTCCAGCGCGTCAAGCAGCTCGCTCACGACGCGCGCCGCATCCGCGGGCACGTCGCTCCCCTGCGGCAGCGCAAAGAGTTCGTCCACGCGCGCCTCCAGCGCCGCGAGGGCCGCGCCCGTGCCGCTCACTTCGCGAGCGCCCCCGCCTCGGCGAGGGTCGCGCGGAGCCTGGCTTCGTAAGCCGCGTCCATCGGCATGAGCGGCAGCCGCAGCTGATTCCGGACGCGCCCCATCATTGCGAGGCCCGCCTTGATCGGGATCGGGTTCGACTCGCAGAACGCCGCCCGCATGAGCGGATGGAGCTGGAGATGCAGCGCCCGTGCGGGCTCCATCTCACCCGCCAGTGCGCGCCGGCAAAGGTTCGCCATCGCGCGCGGCACCGCATTCGATATCACCGACACGACGCCCTGACCACCCTCCGCAATCACGGCCAGCGCGACATTGTCGTCGCCCGAGAGCACGCTGAACCCTTTCGGCGCGTGACGGATCACCTCGGAAATCTGCGCCATGTTGCCCGACGCCTCCTTCACGCCCACGATGTTCTCGTGCGCCGCAAGCGCGAGCGTCGTCTCGGCTTCGACATTGCTGGCGGTCCGTCCCGGAATGTTGTAGACGACGACCGGCAGCGGCGACGCATCCGCGATGGCGCGGAAGTGCGCGAGGATCCCGCGCTGCGGCGGCTTGCTGTACGCCGGCGAGGCGTATAGCAGGTGCGTCGCGCCCGTGCCCGCCATCGCCTTCGACGTATCGATCGCGACGCGCGTGTCGTTGGCACTCGCACCCGCGATCACCGGCACGCGGCCCGCCACGCGGTCGGCGCAGCAGCGCACCACCGCCACGCGCTCCTCAAGGGTCATCGTCGCCGCCTCACCGGTGGAACCCACCGGGACCAGCCCGTGGACGCCCTCGGCGATCTGCCAGTCGACGAACTTCCCGCAGGCGTCCAGGTCCACGCCTCCGCCCGCGTCGAATGGCGTGACGAGCGCCGTGAAGCATCCAATCAGCATGTGGCGTGTCATTCCGAAGTCCCAAGCAGGTGATCGAGTGTGTATACCCCGCGGCGCCCCGCAAGCCACCGCGCGGCGGTCAGCGCGCCGGTCGCGAATACCCGGCGGTCGCGCGCGGAGTGTTCCAGGCGGATCTGTTCGAACGCGCCGTCGAAGATCACCTCGTGCGTGCCCGGAACGCTGCCGACGCGCACACTGGTAATCGGGACCGGGTGCCCGCCTGCTTTCTCGGCGCGGGCGGCGAGTGACGCTGCCGTGCCCGACGGGGCGTCGAGCTTCTGCGCGTGGTGCGTCTCCACGAGATGCACGTCGAAGCCCGCGTTCGCACCGGCGATCAGCCTCGCCGCATGTTCGACGACGCGCGCGAACAGGTGGACGCCGATGGAGAAGTTCGGCGCCCAGAGCAAGGCCCCGTTCTGCGCGCGGACATCCGCCTCGACACCCGCTCGCGCCGAATCCCAGCCGGTGGTGCCGCATACCACCGGGCACCCGGCGGCCACGCACCCGCGCACGTTCGCCGCCGCGAACTGCGGCGTCGTGAACTCCACGGCGACATCGGCGCCATCCAGCAGCGCTCTTGTGATGCCGTGCGGCAACACCTGGCGTTCCCCGAGCAGCGCGACGATGTCGAACCCGTGCTCGGAGGCGAGCGACGCGACCGACTGCCCCATCTTGCCGTCCCCGATCACCGCAAGCCGAAGTTGCGCGGTCATCCGGACGCCCCGCCGAAAAACGTCGCGTGCAGCCGGCGCATCACCGGTTTGAGCTCGTCGCCGTCGATGATGAGCGTCAGGTTGATCCCCGTCGCGCTCAGCGAGACCATGTGCAGCCGCACGTCGCCGATTGCCTTGAGCGCCTGCGCCATCGCCGGGCTGCTCTCGCCAAGTCCGGCGCCGACGACGGCCACGATCGCGCGCCCCCGCTCGACACCGACGTCGCCGAATCCCCGCAACTGGCCGACGACGGCATCGAGGTGCTTGTCATCATCCACCGTCAGCGACACCGACACTTCCGACGTCGCCACCACGTCCACCGACGTCCCATTCCGTTCGAACACCTCGAAGATCGCGCGGAGCGCGCCCGGCGTCGCCAGCATGCGCGGACTGCGCACCTTCACGATCACGACGTTTCCCTTGCCGGCGATCGCGCGAACCGGAAGCCGCGGAGCGTCGAAGGTGATGCGCGTCCCCTTGCCTGCCGGCCGCAGCGAATTGAACACGAACACGGGGATCCCGCGGCGCACGGCGGGGGCGATGGTGTTCGGGTGCAGGACCTTCGCGCCGAAGCTCGCGAGCTCCGCCGCCTCGTCGAACCGGATGTGCTCGATGAGCTTCGCCCCGTCGACGACGCGCGGATCGGCCGTGAGCATCCCGTCCACGTCGGTCCAGATCTCGATTGCGTCCGCTCCCAGCGCGGCGCCCAGCAGCGACGCGCTGTAATCCGATCCGCCCCGTCCCAGCGTCGTCGTGATCCGGTCGGCCGTCGCGCCGAGATACCCTCCAAGGACGGGCACTTTCCCGTCGCGCACCAGCGGCGCGACCCGGTCGCGGCACGTCGCGGCGATCGCGTCCGTCAAAGGCTCCGCGCGCCCGAACGCGGCGTCCGTGATCATCACCTCGCGCGAATCCACGAGCACCGCGTCGACGCCGCACCGCACGAGCGCGGCGGCGACGAGCGGCGACGAAAGGCGCTCGCCGATTGATGAGATGGCGTCGAGCGAGCGTTCCGTCACGTGGCCAAGCACGGAAAGCGCCTCGACGAGGTGCGCGAGCTCGTCGAACAGCACGCTGGTGTCGCCCGCGATCTCGGCGGCCGCCATGCCGTCGCCGAGGAGGTCTGCAATGACCTGCATGTGGCGCGCGCGGAGCGCTTCGACCGTGGCGATGGCCGCGACGAGGTGGCCCTCCGCCGCCTGCTCCGCGGCGTCGAGCAGCGCGTTCGTGGCGCCGGCGAGCGCAGAAACGACGACAACCGGGCGGCGGTCCGCGCGGCGCCGCACGATGTCGGCGGTGCGCTTGATCGCCGCGGCGTCCGCGACCGAGGTCCCGCCGAACTTGCAGACGATCACGCGCGCCTCATGTCAGCCGCGCGCGGCGCGGGGAATCACACCGGTCTTCACGAGCACTTCGGCATTGAGGATCGAGCCCCCGGCCGCTCCGCGAATCGTGTTGTGGCCCATCGCGACCATCCGCAGGTCGAGAATCGGATCCTCCCGGAGGCGGCCAACGGACACGGTCATGCCGCGTCCCTCACCGGCGTCACGCCGCGGCTGTGGGCGGTCCGGCTCATCCCGATACTGGAGCGCGTGCTCCGGGGCAGAGGGCAATCCACGCACGCCCGCGTCGCCGCGCCACGCCCGGATCGCCGCGATCGCCTGGTCAACCGTCGGCTTCTTCTCGAATCCCATGGAAAGACACACGGTGTGGCCGTTCTCGACAGCGACACGATTCGCGTGCGCGCTCACGACGAATGGCGCCGCGTCGATGGCCCGGCCGTTGAAGCGGCCGAGCATCTTCTGCATCTCCGTCTCGAGCTTCGGCTCTTCTCCGCCGATGTGTGGGATCGCATTGCCGAGGATGTCGAGCGAGGGCACGCCGGGGTACCCCGCACCCGACACGGCCTGCATCGTCACCATGAACACCGACTTCAGCCCGAACCGCTCGTGGAGCGGCGCCATCGCCAGTGCCCCCGCCGTCGCGGCGCAGTTGGCATTCGTGACGATCGCGCCCGGCCACCCGCGCGCGGTGCGCTGTACGGCAATGAGCGCGAGGTGCGCGGCGTTGACCTCGGGAATCACCAGGGGCACGTCCGCTTCCATGCGGAAGTTCTTGGCGTTGCTGAGTACCACGCACCCGGTGCGTGCGAAGGCAGGCTCGAGCTCGCCTGCGACGGCGGCGTCGAGCGCGGAGAACACGACCTGCGACGAAATCTGCGCCGGATCACACAGCTTGACCGTCAACGCGGCGACGTCGGCGGGCATCGAACCCTCGATCCAGTGCGTCGCGCCGGCGTAGCTCTTGCCGGCGGAGCGTTCGCTCGCCGCGACCTCGGCCACCCGAAACCACGGATGGTCCGCGAGCAGGCGAATGAACGTCTGCCCCACGGCGCCGGTGGCTCCGAGGATCGCGACGGGCGTGCGTTCGGTGCCGTTCATGGCGCGCTCATGCCTCGAGCAGCGAACGCACGAGGCGTTCGTAGTGGCCCACGCTCGCGCGGAGTTCATCGACCGAGACGAACTCCTCCGTGGTATGCGCGACGTGGATCGAACCCGGACCGAACAGGAGCGGCGTGCCCCAATTGCCGAGCAGGGGCACGTCGGTCGCGAACGCCACCGGCTTCGCGTCGAAACCGGGCACGGTATGGAAGTGCATTGCGGGAGTGTACGACCCGTATTCGACCTCGGCGCGCCCCGCGGCCCAGCGATCGATGATCGCCTTCACCGGCGCGGGATCGCCGACGAGTCGGATCATCATCTCCGCCTCGGCGAGGCCGGGGATGATGTTCGCTTCGGTGCCCCCTCGGATGAGCCCGATGTTGACGGTCGTGTCGCCGAGAACCTTGTCGCGCGGAAACTGCAGGGTCTTGAGCTCGGCGAGGAGCTGCAGCATCGGCTCGATGGCCGACTGTCCGAGGTGCGGATACGCCGAGTGCGCTTCGCGTCCGCGGGTCCGCGCGATGAACCGCAGTGCCCCCTTGCTGCCGGAAGCGAGGATGCTCTCCGTCGGCTCGCCGTTGATGAGGAACTTGCTGGTGGCTGCGAGCTGGTTCGCGAGGCGCGCGCCATCGGAGCCCCGCTCTTCCCCCACCACGAACAGGAGGTCGATCCGCTCTTCGCCGGCTGCGACGAGGCGGTCGGCGGCCGCGAGCATCGCCGCGGCGATTCCCTTGGCGTCACACGCCCCGCGCCCGAACAGCTTGCCGCCGTCCGACCGTGGCGGCACATACGGCGGCACCGTGTCGAGGTGCGTCGAGAGCGTGACGCCGCCGCCCTTGCGCGATGCCCAGACGTTGCCGCGTCCGGGCGTGACCTCCTGCACGTTGACGTTCCACCCGCGCGCGACAAGCCAGCGCGCGACGAAATCCACGGCACGTCCTTCTTCGCGCGTGGTGGAGGGAATGGCCAGGAGTTCTGCGGCGAGCGCGACGACGTCGACAGACATGCGTCAAAACTAGCGACGCGAGGGCCAACTACGAAACAGCGGCGTGCGACCTTACGGATTGAGCGACCGGCCCACGGCGAAGCCCGCGGCGGTCGCCCCGACACAAACCAGCGCGCTGAGCGCGACATACGCGGCGGCCTTTCCCCATTCGCCGCCCTGGATCAATCCGAGCGTTTCGAGGGAGAAACTCGAGAACGTCGTGAAGCCCCCGCAGAAGCCGATCATCAGCGTCGCGCGCAGCGGCAGCTCAGTCTGGCTGTGCAGGAAGAACTTCGCCAGAACGCCGATCAGGAGGCAGCCGGCGACGTTCACGGCGAGCGTGCCGATCGGAAACTCCGGATGCAGCACACCCTGCACTGCGCGGCCCATCAGGTAGCGAGCCACGCTCCCGACCGCGCCGCCGATTGCGATGAGAAGGACTATCATGAGGCCTCGTGCTGGAAATGAGAAACCGGGCCGCAAAAAAAACTCCCGTCGACCCGGCTGGGTCCGACAGGAGTCATCAGCGGCCGGAACGCACCGCGCTTTTGGCGAACTCCATCGCCTGATTGTGCCCACTATGGTAGCCGTTCCCGGCGGGAACCGCCAGCGGCGCCGTGCCAGTGGAGAAGCTCTACCGGAAAGGTTAGCTTCGCGCCGTAGACTTCCGCCCACCATCGAGTGCTCCCCATGCCCACGACGCGCCGCGACTTCCTTGGCTTGCTCGGCGGGAGTTCCCTCTCCGCCCTGGCCGCACCTTCGCTCACGGCTCAACCAGCGCTGGCCGCGAACGTACCGCGTCGCCTGCACCCCGCGCCCGTCGACAATACGTTCGACATCACGTGGGCGGATCGCGTGCAGGGAAAGTTCCGCGCGGTGTTCGACTCGCCCCAGATTTCGGAAGGTGCTGCGCTTTTTCGCGCTGCGCTGTGGTGCGACGAATACAAGTCCGTGTATGGCACGCCGCGCGGCGAGATGTCGGCGGTGCTGGTCATCCGGCACGAGGCAATCCACCTGGCGATGAGCGATGCCTACTGGAAGCGTTTCAAGATCGGGAAGGAAATGAAGCTGAAGACGCCGGAAGGAAAGAAATGGGCCGAGGCCAACCCGATCCTCACCACCCCTCCTGGGGCGCCCCCGCAATTCGCCCGCTACAACGTTCCCGATTTCATCGCGGACGGAGGAATCGTGCTCGCATGCGGCGTGGCGTTCTCGGAGGTGGTCGCCTTGTTTGCGAAGGCGGACAAACTCGACAAGGACGCCGCGCGCCAGCGGGCGATCGAGCAGATGATCCCGGGCGTGATCCTGCAACCGTCGGGGATATTCGCAGTGCTGCGGGCGCAGGAGGCGGGCTGCCGCTACGTGCTGGCGAGCTGACCCCCATCATCGATGCGGTCATCGTTGGCCTGTCGACGCCGGTGGTGGCAGTTCCTTCTCGCACTGGCGGTGGTCGCGGGTGCGGGGCGGCGGCTGGTTGCGCAGGAGTTCGTGCAACAGACCCTCATCGTCGCACCGCTCCACGCCCACGGCGACACCCGCCTCGCGCGGCAGGTCGCGAGCGCCCTTCGCTCGCGCATCGCGCGTCTTTCAAACCGCCGTGAACTGCGGGTGCTTGACGCCGACACGGCGGAATACCTTCTCGAGGACGCCGGCTTCAGGCGCGATACAGTCGTCTCCGACTACCTGCTCAGGAATCTTGCGATTCGTCTTCGCGCGGACGAGATCGTCACGGGATCGGTGACCGGCAAACGCGGCGGGCCGGTCGAAGTACAAGCCGAGATCCTGCTGGTGCGCGACCCGCGAATGCGGCAGCCGCTGCTCACCATCAAGGCCGCGACCGCGGCCGCAGCCGGTGACTCGCTCGCGAGGCAAGTCGTGTATGCCCGTTCGCAGATGGCCGGGCTCCGCCGATGCGAAAACGCCGCGCGCTCCGGGGACGCGGCCCGCGCGGTTGAGGAGGCGCGGCGGTCAGTCGCCGGCTATCCCCGCAGCACGCTCGCCAAGACGTGTCTCGCGCAGGAGATAGCCCAGTCCGGCGCCGGCGCCGACTCCGTGCTCTCCGTCACTGACGATCTGCTCGCTGCCGACTCGCTCAACCTCATCGCAGCGGTGCTTCGGGCCGGCGCGCTGTCCGCCATGAAACGGCCCGGCGAAGCCGCGGCGGCGTGGGCTGGCGTCGTGACCATGCGTCCCGACAGCACGGAGCTCGGAGTGCTCGCCGTGGAGTGGATGCTGCGCCTCCACGAGTCGTCCTCGGCGGTGGCCACCTGCCGGAGGCTGCTGAAGGAATCGCCCGCCGAGCCGCGCCTTCGCCGACAGCTGTTTCGAGGCTACAGTGCGCTCTCGGACTTCAGGAATGCGGCCTCGCTCGGCGACTCGCTCGATGCGGAAGACGCAGAATTCCGCGACGACTCCGTCTTCGCGGCGAGCCATGTCGCCGCGCTGCGTGACGTCGGTGACACGCTGGCAGCGATGTCACTGGTCGCGCGGGCGGTCCGGCAGCATCCGAACGATCCCATTCTGTATCTGGAGTATCTCCAGCTCGTTGCGGGCGAAAATGGCGCGGCGCTCCCGCGGGGACTGGAGCGCTTTCCGAATGTCCCGGAGTTGCGCGTGCTCGCGGCGACGGCGGCCCGCAGCACGGGAAACGCGGCGGGCGAGATGGGGGCGCTTCGTGACGCGATCCGCCTCGATTCCTCGCTGACGCGAGGATACCTTCGACTTGCGGAGCTGTGGTTTGCCCAGCACCGCGTGGATAGCGCGCTGGCCACGCTCGCCCGCGTCCCCCGATCCGGTGAGGGCGCGGATCTTCTGCGGTCGTATGCCATTGGACGGGGCCGCCAGGTGCTTCAAGCGGGATCGGCGACGGACTCGGCGTATCGGATCACCATCACGTTGTTCGCGCTCGCCGACAGCGTGGAGTCCCGCGACGACACACGCAGCCTCATCGCCGCGGTGGCGCTGCAGCTCGCGCAGACGGAGCTCGCCGTCTCGGCAAAAACTCACGAGTGCCCTGTGGCGCGCGATGCGCAAGCGGAGCTGTCGCTGGCCAACGACGCACTCACCCGCGGTGTCGGGCAAGGCGCCAGCGCGGACGAGATCCGGGACGCCTACGGCAAGCTGGACGCGTTTGCCGAGAGCCTGACGAAGTCGATCTGCAGTGAGGCGGCGCGATCTGGGGAGAATCGTTCCGATGCCGGGACCGAGACTCGAACTCGGATGGGGTCGCCCCCAAGGGATTTTAAGTCCCTCGCGTCTAGCCAGTTTCGCCATCCCGGCGGTCAAAGATGGACGATGTAAGATGGAAGGCGGAAGGCACCAGGCAAAACGAAGACAGGGAGGCGCCGGCCCACGCCGTGCCTCCCTGTCGGTCATCTTGCATCTTCGATCTTCCATCGCCGTTCCAGAGAGCGGGAAACGGGACTCGAACCCGCGACCCCAACCTTGGCAAGGTTGTGCTCTACCAACTGAGCTATTCCCGCGTGAGGACAAGATAGAACTCCCCGCTCCTCCGTACAAGGCACTGTGGAATGAGCGAAATGACCCTCGCTCCTCGCTCCTCGCTGTACTTCGCCTCGCCCATCGCTGCTATGGGCGCAAACCATGCGCGTGCACCGCGTACCACGCCACGTACGCGACCAGCCCGGAAAGCGCCGCGTCTCCCCCGCTCCCCGTCGCCCGGCCATCCGCGTCCACGAACTCGGCCGCCAGCCCGTGATCCAGCGGGGCGCGCCGCAGCCACTCGAGCACGGCCGACGCGTCGGGGCCGAACAGGCGCGCGAGCTGCTGGGTGAGATCGTGCGGCTCGCCTGACGCCTTTTTTGCCGTGCGCCGATACACCGAATCGATCCGCTCGACCGCCTCGTACAGCGGCAGCCAGAGCGCGCTCGCGACCGGATCATCCTCGCGCGACACACCGCCAGCGAGGTCCGTCGCGGCGACGAACACGCTCTTCCCTCCCTCATCCGTGGTAAACCGCCGACGGATCGCCGCGCGCACCGCCTCGGGATCTGGGAGTTCTTTTGCTTCCTCCTCATCGAGCGTGCGCTTCAGGCAGTCGAGCGCATACGCCACGACGGCGTTTCCGTGCAGCGTGAACGGGTACGCCACCGGCGTTCCGGACAGCGTGACTTCGGTGTTGTACAGCGGATGGTTCTTGTCGCGCCGTGCGCCGAGGTCGTCCGACGAGAGGTACAGTGTGTCGGCAAGGATCGGTTCCTCGACGATCTGATCGTCACCGGTATCGCGGATGTACCGGTCGGTCGCGATCGCATACGCCGACGCGCCCTCGAGCGTGAACCCAGGTTCGAACAGCGTGCCGTCGAAATAGTGCACGCCCCGCCCCGGCGCATATCCGTGAATCTCGCACATGCGGAGGATCAGCTCACGCGCGAGCGTCGCGTCGGCCAGTTGCACGGCGGGAATGGTCCACGCGAGCGCGTCCCAGTCGCGCACTGTCACGCCGCGCGAACACCACGGCGCGCGGCTCCGTACGAGATAGTAGTGCGCGTCGTCGAGCGCGCGCCCGACGCCATAGAAGTACGCAAACAACAGGTGCCGGTTGATCAGCCCGTCGAGCGAATCCATTCCGGTGGTCTGCTCGAGCGACCGGATCGCGTCGCGCGTCGCGGTGAGGAGCGCGCGCCACCCGCGCCGCCGCAGCACGCCGACCGTCGCGCACGCGCCATCGCGCTCGGGCCCGGCTCCGATGTAAAACGCGGTTTCCACCCGCCCGTTCGCCGGCACGTGCAGGCGGCGGCGCACCGCGTACGAGGGCGCCCGGTGTGTCGCCGCATCACCCTCGTGCACCGAGACCTCACTCTCGCCGTCCGCGGCGATCGCGAGCGCAACGTGCCCGGGCGGTTCGGCGCCGTCGAGCACGACCACGTCGCCGATCTGGGACACGCGGTGCGCGTCCGACGCGGCGCGTGGCGTCCGCACCCGCAGCTGGCGATGGCCGAGCGTCCCCTCCAGCGCGATAACGACATCCTGCCCCCTGTCACCGCGGTTCTCGATGGCAATCGCGTACACGGCACCGGCGATGTCCGCGTCGCGGCCAAATGGCGCGAACACCGTTCCGCGCACCACGAGCGAGCCGGGTGTTGCGGTGAATGTCGGAAGCCAGTGCAGCGCGCGCTCCCAGACCATCCCCTCGACCGCGAGGGCGACAGCGCGCCCGTCCACCTCGAGCGTGGGGCGCGCGAGAGCCGCATGCGTGCCGTCGAGGAAGTCCGGGCTTCCGGCAAACTCGACCGCCGAACGCGCGCCGCGATGCAGGACACCGAGCGCGTGGATCGCGGCGTCGGCAGGGTGCACGCATGGGATCGAAACCCAATGGTTCCCGGTGATCTGCCAGGGAACCGCCGGGAGGGAATCGTGTGTCAGGGAGTGTGTTTCCACGTTATCTTGCCGCGTGTCCGATGCAAACTAGCCGACTGCGTGCCGCCCTGCTGGCAGTGTTGCTGCCCGCGACGGCCATCCTCTCGCTCCCCGGGCCGCTCCGGGCCCAGGCCGTCACCGGTGTGGGCGACGACGCCACGGGCCCGCGCGCGGGCGAGGTCCGGTTCAGCGCCTCCTCCTCTTGGAAAAGCTGGTATGAGCGCTATGGCCAGGGCACACCGGGCCGGCCGAACGGATCCGTCGAACCGCTCGGCGTGAACTTCAATCTTGATACCATCGGCCCGGCGCAGCTCGAGAGTCTCGGGCCCCTGCAAAGCAGCGTCCGATCGCTCTCGGGAATTTCTGGATTCACGGCGTCGCTCGGCGCGTCGAACGTCCAGCTCCGCGAGAGCGTGGTCACGACACCGCTCGCCATGGAGATCGGGCTGACGAGACGCCTTTCGCTCAGTGTGATGGTGCCCTTCGTCACGGCGACCTCGAGCGTGAACTTCGTCATGAATCCGACGGGCTTTGAGCCAACGCTGGGCTTCAACCCCGCGTTGCTGGTGCCGGCCGTCATCACGACGAACGGCACCTTCCTCGCGCAGTTCGACAGCGCATCCGCGCAGCTCTCACGCGCGATCGCGACGTGCTCGGTGACGCCGGCCGCCGCTGGCTGCGCGCCGATCAACGCAAATCCCGGCGCCGCGCGAGCGCTGGTCACCAACGCAAACAGTTTCGCTTCGGGAATCCAGCAGGTGTACGGTGGGCGCGGCGGCACCGCAGGCGCCCTCTTCGTGCCGATCGCCGGCACGGCCGCGCAAGCCGCCATCGAGGCGAAGGTTGCGGCATTCAAGGCGATGTACGCCACGTACGGGAACGGCGCGATAACCGGCACGGGCCCGATTGCCGCGCAGGCGCCGCTCACGACCGCGGACATGCAGACGGTGCTGAGCGACCCCACGTTCGCCGTGAACGCAAGGCCGCTCGCGACTTCGGTCACGCGCGGCATCGGCGATATCGAACTCGGGATGAAGCTCAACGTGTACGATTCGTTCCACGGCAGCGACAGCGCACGTATGTCACCGTCGGGATTCAATTGGCGCCAGTCGTTCGGCGGGATCTACCGGCTCGGCACCGGCACCCTCCCCTCGCCGTCAGACTTCACCGCGCTGGGCACCGGAGATCACCAGAGCGACATCGAAGGCCGCACCTTCACCGACCTCCTGTTTGGCCGCCATTTCTGGATCTCGCTCGCCGGGAGCTTCACCGTGCAGATGGCCGACCAGCTCGCGCTGCGCATTCCCGACTCGCCCACACAGGTGATCCTGGCGTCGTACCGTCAGGAGACGGTGCAGCGGCATCTGGGCAACATCATGGAAGTTCAGGTGACTCCCCGCTGGCAGCTCAACGACTACCTCTCGTTCGCCGGGCAGTACTACTACGCGCGCAAGGCGGCCGACTCGTACTCCGGCCGGTTCACGGTCACAGATCTCGCGGGCAACACCGCGACGCTCGACGCATCCATCCTCGGGATGTACACCGAAACGAGTGAGAGCCGGGTGGGAATCGGCGCGACGTACTCGACCGTCGCGAATGTCGACAAGCACAAATCGGGACTGCCGTTCGATGTCTCATACTTCCATTACGAGACGACGCTCGGGTCGCTCGGACGCGTGCCGAAGATTTCCGTGGATCAGGTGACGGTGCGGGTGTACCAGCGGATTTGGGGGAGGTAGGGCGCAACACACTTAGTCCATCGTTAACGGTGCGTCGCTGTCCGTGATTGACCAACGACCCACCGCAACCAGCCATTAACTATGAACCACTCGCCCTCGCTCGTGTTTTGGCGCCGGCCATGGCAAGCAATTCATTTGCATGCTCCCGCGCCACCCTGCTCTCCGGATCTCCGCCGAGCATCCGTGCAATTTCGCGGACCCGCGCCTCGCCCTCGACCACCGAAATGTCCGCGGTCGTCACCCCGCCCTTCGCGCCCTTGCTGACCACGATGTGATGGTGTGCGCGCGCGGCGATCTGCGGCAGGTGAGTGATCGCGAACACCTGATGGTGCCCGGCAACGCGGCGCATCGAGTCCCCGACCATCAGGCCCACCTTTCCCCCGATCCCCGCATCCACCTCGTCGAAAATCAGCGTCGGCACGCGATCGATCCGCGCGAGGATTGTCTTGAGTGCGAGCATGACGCGAGCGAGCTCGCCGCCCGACGCCACGCGTGAGAGCGCGCGCGCATCGTGTCCGACATTCAGTGCCACGCGGAACTCCACCTCCTCGGCGCCGGTCCCCGCGATCTCCGTCAGCGGAACGAGCGTCACCATGAATTTTCCGTCGGGCATCCCGAGCTCAGGGAGCAGCGCCTCCACAGCCTTCGCGAGCTTCGTCGCGGCGGCACGGCGGCGCGCCGAGAGTTTCGTGGCCGCCGCGTCGAGCGCGGATCCCGCGGCCTTCACGCGCGCCTCGAGGGCGCGCAAGTCGAGCGCGGCGGTATCGAGCAGATCCAGTTCGGCGCGCGCGGCGCGTCCGGTTTCCGCCGCCGCGGCAATCGACCCGCCGTATTTCTTGGCCAGGCGGAAAATGAGATCGCGTCGCCGTTCGACGACCTCGAGCCGCGCCGGGTCGTTCTCCACGCTCGCGAGGTAGGCGTCCGTCTCACGCGCGAGTTCTTCGAGCGCGTAGTACGCGGCGTCGTAGAGCGACTGGAGCCGCTCGGTCGACGGGTCGATCTTCTGCAGCGCGCCCAGCGCGCGCTGGAGGTGCCCGACGCGACGCACCACGGCGTCGTCTCCACCATCGAGCACTTCGCTCATTTCTCCGGCGAGACTGCGCAGCTCCTCGCCGTGCGAGAGGCGGCGCGATTCGTCGTCAAGCCTGGCGTCCTCGCCGTCGACGAGCTTCGCCTCGGTGATCTCCTTCGCAACGTGCTGCAGGTAGTCCGCCCGCTGCTGCGCCTCGTCGCGACGCGTGCGCAGCGAGTCCACGGCGGCGCGCGCGTCCATGAGCTCGTCGTGGGCCGCCGCCACGTGCATCGCCTCGCCGGCGCAGTCACCGAACAGGTCCAGAATTGCGCGCTGCGACCCGCCGTCGAGGAGCGCTTGCGCCTCGTGCTGCCCGTGCACGTTCACGAGCAACCGTCCGATGTGCGCAAGCACACCCGTCGTGACCGGAGAGCCGTTGATCCACGCCCGCGCCCGCGCTCCCGCCGCCGCGACTTCGCGCTTGAGCACAACCGTGCCGCCGTCCGCTTCGATCCCGCGCGCGTCGAGCGCCGCCGTCAGCTCCGGCGAATCGGCGACGTCGAACACCCCCTCGACCGTCGCGCGCTCAGCACCGGTGCGCACGAGATCCGTCGCCGCGCGGTCGCCCACGAGCAGGCCCAGCGCACCAACGATGATCGACTTCCCCGCTCCAGTCTCACCGGACAGCACGTTGAACCCCGGTGCCAACCGAAGGGTGACCGACTCGATGATCGCGAAATTGCGGATGCGCAGTTCAGTCAACACGGGAATCCCCGTAAAGTCTGGAGACTCCAAACTCGACGCCGACGTCCCTCCGCTTCAGTTCACCACTGTCAGCTGGCAGCGGTGAACTGAAGCGGAGGGATCTCAGCTGAGAGTCTGGCGATGTCAGATGCCTCCTCACTCGTCACTCGTCACTCGTCCCTTTCGGCCAGCCCTCCCCACCCCAGCTTCCTCCTCATCCTTCCCAGGAACGTCGTCCCCGTGAACCGCACGATCTTCACCCGGTGTGCGGACGTCCTGATCGTGAGCCCCTGGCCCATCCCCAATGTGGTGCCGGTCTGCCCGTCAACCGTCACCAAAACCTCCTGCGGCGCATCTTCCGGTTGCACAACGATCACGGCGTCCGGCGGCAGGAGGATGGGGCGCACCGCAAGCGTGTGCGGCGACACCGGCGTGATGAGGATCGACTCCACGGTCGGCGCGACGATCGGCCCGCCCGCCGACAGCGAGTACGCCGTGGAGCCGGTGGGCGTCGAGATCACGATGCCGTCCGCCGCGAGGACGCCAAGCTCCTCGCGGTTCACCCACACCCGAAGCCGAAGGACGCGTGCGAAACCGCCTTTGTGCAGCACCACATCGTTCAGGCCGTACATGCGCGGCGCCGCGGCATCCGCGCCGTTGAGGCTCGCTTCCAGCGTCATGCGCGAGTCGGTCTGGTACTGCCGCTTGGAGAGACGCGGCAGCATTTTCGCGAAATCCTTGCCGCGGCAGCTGGTGAGGAATCCGAGCTTGCCGAGGTTGACGCCGACGATCGGCACGTCCGCGCCGCCGAGAAAACGTGCCGCGCGGAGCAGCGTGCCGTCGCCGCCCAGCGAGAGCAGCGCATCGAGTCCCGCCGGCACGGTCAGCGTGTCACCGCCGAGCACCGGCTGGAACAGGCTCGGCTCGAACGACAGCGCGAGACCGAGCCGCGGTGCTTCGTTCGCAAGGAGGGTGAGAATTTCCGGCAGTCCGTCGTAGCCCTGATGCCCGATGACGCCGAGTCGCATCACCCCGTGACCGCCTCTGACTCGTGCAGGGCGCGCACGCGCTCCGCGATTCCGGCGGCGTCGAGACCGCACGCCGCGAGCTGGCGGGCGCGCGCCGCCGCGTAGATGATCCGATCGGGCACGCCATGCGCGGTCACGCGAACGGTCGGGTCCATCGTCGCGACGACGCTCGCCATGTACGCGCCGAACCCGTTCACCACGGTGCCTTCTTCGACCACGAGCAGGTGCTTGTGGTCGGCGACGATCGCGGCGAGCGTGAGCTCGTCGTACGGCTTCAGGTAACGGCAGTTCACCACGGTCACCGAAAGTCCCTCGGCGGCAAGGGCCTCCGCCGCCGCGAGCGACGGCAGCACCATCGTCCCCACCGCGAGAATCGCGACTTCCCTCGGCGTCCCCTGGCGCAGCACTTCCCACGTGCGATACGGAATCGCGTCTATCTCGCCGATGGAGGGGGGAAGATCCGGCGCGGCATCGCGCGGATACCGCAGCGCAAACGGTCCCGAGGTATGCTCAACCGCGGACTTCAGCAGGCCGAGCATCTCGCGGCCGTTCTTTGGCGCGGTGACGGTCATGTTCGGCACGGCGAGCATGTAGGCGATGTCGTACAGGCCCGCGTGCGTCTCGCCATCCTCGCCGACGAGGCCCGCGCGGTCCATGCAGAAGATCACCGGCAGCCGCTGGATCGCGACATCGTGGATGATGCTGTCGTACGCGCGCTGCAGGAACGTCGAGTAGATCGCCGCCACGGGGCGGATTCCCTGCGTCGCGAGGCCCGCCGCCATCGTGATCGCATGCGCTTCGGCGATGCCCACGTCGAAGAACCGCGCCGGATGCGCCTTGGCGATGACCGACGTCCCCGTGCCGCTCGGCATCGCCGCGGTGAGCGCGACGATGTTCTCCTGCGCGGCCATGAGCTCCGCGAGCCCCTTGCCGAACACCGACGTGTAGTTGGCGTTGGACGTGGACGCCTTGAGCTGCTTGCCCGTCGCCGGGTCGTGGCCCGGCGGGAGTGCGTGCCACTTCTCGACGTGCTCGCCGGCGGGAAATCCTTTCCCCTTTTGCGTGATGACGTGCACCAGCCGCGGTCCCTTCATGTCGCGCACGGCCTTGAAGGTTTCGTTCAGCGTCTTGATGTCGTGGCCGTCGATCGGGCCGAAATAGCGGAACCCGAGTTCCTCGAACAGCACGCCCGGCGTCAGGAACGCCTTCACGCTTTCTTCCCACTTCTTCAACAGCGCGGACGCGTGGAGCACTCCCGGCGCGTGATGGACGACGTCACCGACGGCACTGCGGATGCGGTTGTAGATCGGGTTGCGCTGCACGGACGACAGGTACTTGTGCATCGCGCCGACGTTCGGAGCAATCGACATCTCGTTGTCGTTCAGCACGACGATGAAATCCCGTCCCGCCGCGCCGGCATTGTTGAGCCCCTCGTACGCGAGCCCGCTTCCGAGCGATCCGTCGCCGATCACCGCGATGACCTTGAAGTTCTCCCCGTTGAGGTCCCGTCCGACGGCCATGCCGTACGCGGCCGAGATCGACGTTGCCGCGTGCCCGGCGCCGAAGGCGTCGTACTCACTCTCCGTGCGCTTGAGGAACCCGGAGAGTCCGTCCTCCTGGCGCAGCGTGTTCATGCGCCCGGCGCGGCCGGTGAGAACCTTGTGCGGATATCCCTGGTGCCCGACGTCCCACACCAGCTGGTCGCGCGGCGTGTCGAAGCAATTGTGCAGGGCGACCGTGAGCTCGACGACGCCCAGCCCCGCACCGATGTGCCCGCCGGTCACCGAGCACGATTCGATGAGGAAGGCGCGGACTTCGTCCGCCAGCGCGCGCAGCTCGTCGTTCGAGAGCGTGCGGATATCGGCGGGGGCCTTGATACGGTCGAGGAGGCTCATGGTGTTGTCGAAAACAAGGGCAATTGCACCCGAAAAACCAGAGTGGGCACCATCTCAGAAGGTCACGAGCGCCGGTCCACCACAAAGCGCGCGAGCGACTCGAGCTGGGGGGAGCCGATTCCCGCCTCGCGCAGGGCAAGGCACGCTTCGTCGCACAGGCGGTCGGCGCGTGCCCGCGCGCCGTCCAGCCCCAAAAGAGCCGGGTACGTGCTCTTCTTCAACTCGGCGTCGCGCCCAGCCGTCTTGCCGAGTTCGTCCGTCGTCGACGTCACGTCGAGCACGTCATCCGCAATCTGGAAGGCCAGCCCGACGGCGGCACCGTAGCGCGCGAAGGCCGCCAAGGTTTCGTCGCTCGCAAGGGCGGCGAGCCCTCCAATCCGCACGGAGGCGGCGATGAGCGCACCGGTCTTCATCCGGTGCACACGCTCGAGTTCCGAGAGCGTCAGCGGCATGCCTTCGCCCTCCAGGTCGTAGAGCTGCCCTCCGACCATGCCACCGGCGCCGGAGGCGCGCATGAGCTCGCGGAGGATTCGCCCGGCCTCGGTGTTGCCGAGTTCGAGCGCGCGGCAGGCGTCGGTCGCGGCGCGCGCGGCCAGCGGAACCATCGCGAGCCCCGCCGACGTCGCCGCGGGAATGCCGTACGCGCGGTGCACCGTCGGACGGCCGCGGCGCATGTCGTCGTCATCCATGCAGGGGAGGTCGTCATGGACGAGTGAATACGCATGGACGACTTCGACGGCCGCCGCGAGCGCGCTGGCATCGCCCGTGCCGCCGGCGGCGTGGTACGCGGCGAGCAGGAGGACGGCGCGCAGGCGCTTTCCCTCGCCGAGCATCGAGTATGTCACCGCGTCGGCGACGGGGCCGTCCATCGAGCGCAGGTAAAGATTCGCGAAGGACGTGAGCGCCGCGTCGACCGCCGCTTTCTCACCGGCGAAGCTGACCTGCGGCTCTTCAACCACGGTCGGTATCGGCGTGGGTGCTTCGCGCCTCGCGATCAGCTGGCGCCTGGGCGCTTCGCACGTCGCGCACTTCGAACACACCGTCCGCCTTTTCGACGAGCTTCGCGACGCGGCCTTCGGCCTTTGCAAGCTCGCCGGTCGCTTCCTTCAGCTTTGCGATCCCCTCCTCAAACAGCGTGAGCGCCTGCTCGAGCGAGAGCTCGTCCCGGTCCAGGCTGGTCGCGATCTGCTCGAGGCGTTCGAGGTTTTTCTCGAACGTCACGCGGCGCCCCTGCGCGACGCACGCGGCGCGCGCTGCGCGCCCTGCGGCGGACCCGCCGGCGCCCGCACGATCACGTCGTCCGCGGTCGCGTGCACGCGGCCGTCGCGCAGCTCAATCGCGAACGGCATCCCCGGCCTGAAGAGCGCGGCACTCGGCAACGCTCCGCCGGCCTCGCCGAGCGCCACGGCATAGCCGCGCGCGAGCGTGGCCAGCGGGCTCAGCGTTTCGAGGCGCGCCGCGAGTTCCTGCAGGCCCGAACGCCGACGTTCCACGGCGCGCTGCGACCGCACGGCAAGGTCGCGCGCGAGCTGCCGGAGGAGGCGGCGGGTACCGAGCACGCGCTGTTCGGCGGAAGCGCGGATGGCATCGCCAAGTCCGCGGACGCCGGCGATGACCTCCGCGAGCACGGGCACCGCGGCCTCAGCGGCGGCGCTTGGAGTTGCCGCGCGATGATCGGCGACGAGGTCGGCAATGGTGAAATCGACCTCGTGGCCCACCGCGGAAATCGTCGGAATCGGACACGCCGCGATCGCCCTCGCGACGCGCTCGTCGTTGAATGCCCAGAGATCTTCGCGCGAGCCGCCGCCACGGCCGACGATCACCACGTCGGCACCGCGCCAGCGCGCGACCCGCCGGAGCGCGACGACGAGCGAGTCCGGCGCGGACTCCCCCTGAACGGCCGCGCCAATCACGACGATCTCGACACCCGGGTTCCGGCGCTGGATCACCGAGATGATGTCGTGCAGCGCCGCGCCATCGGGGCTCGTGACAACGGCCACGCGCCGCGGGAACCGCGGCAGCGCGCGCTTGCGCGCCGGATCGAGCAGGCCATCCTTCTCCAGCCTGGCTTTCGTCTTCTCGAACGCCTTCCGCCACAGTCCTTCGCCCTCCGCCTCCATCGCGCGGATCATGAACTGTATCTGTCCGCGAGCGGCATAGACCGAGAGCTGGCCGAGGGCCATCACATGCATCCCCTCATCGGGCGGCGCGGGAAAGCGCCGCACGTCGCGCGACCAGACCACGCACGAGAGCTGCGCGGTGGCGTCGCGCAGGGAGAAATACCAGTGACCGTTGCGGTGTGCCGTGAAGTTGCTCACATCGCCCTTCACCCAAACCGGCGGAAACGCGCCCTCGATGATGTCTTTCGCCGCAGCCGTGAGCTGCGCGATCGTGAGCGCCTCCTCGGGCGAAGAGCCCGGCGCGGTCACGAACGGTGTCACGCGCTCATCTCCGCCGCGCGGACGGTGTTCTTCAGGAGCATCGCGATCGTCATCCGCCCGACGCCGCCCGGCACCGGCGTGATCAGCGACGCAACGTCCTTCGCGCTTTCGAAATGCACGTCGCCCTTCAGGCGGTAGCCTGCCTTCGCCGTCACGTCATCCACGCGGTTCATCCCCACGTCGATCACCACCGCGCCCGGCTTGATCATCTCGCCGGTAACGAAGTCAGCGCGGCCGATTGCCGCGATCAGCAGGTCGGCCCGCCTCGTGTGCGCCGCGAGGTCGCGCGTGCGGCTGTGGCACACCGTCACCGTGCAGTCGGCTCCCGCGCCGGGCTGCACCATGAGGCTCGCCATCGGCTTCCCGACGATGTTCGACCGCCCGACGATCACGCAGTCCATCCCCGCCGTCTTCACCTTGTACGCCTCGAGCAGCACCTGGACGCCCCACGGCGTGCACGGCGCAAAGCCGTCTCTGTCGCCGATCAGCACCTTGCCGACGTTCACGGGGTGGAAGCCGTCCACGTCCTTTTGCGGCGCGATGCGCCGGATCACGGTCTGCGAGTCGATCTGCTTCGGCAGCGGCATCTGCACGAGGATGCCGTGGATGGCCGGATCGGCGTTGAGGCGGTCGACAACTGCGAGCAGTTCCGCCTGCGTCGTGGATGCCGGAAGGCGGATGGTCTCGCCCCGCATCCCGGCCTCGTGACAGGCCTTCTCCTTGGCGCGCACGTACACGGCACTGGCAGGGTCGTCACCGACGAGCACGACGGTCAGGCCGGGAACGATCCCCTTCGGAACCAGTGCAGCGGCCGCCCTGGCGACGTCCGCACGAACGCGATCTGCGACGGCCGCGCCGTCGATGATTTCAGCGGGCAATGTCCATCGCTCTCTTTTCTCGAATGGCTACGACCTTGATTTGACCGGGGTACTGCAGCTCCGTCTCCACACGCCGCGCGATCTCCTCCGTCAGCGACTGCATGCGGGCATCGTCCACATCCTCGGGATTCACGATCACGCGAATCTCGCGCCCCGCCTGGATCGCGAACACGCGGTCCACTCCCCTATAGCTCGACGCAATCTTTTCCAGACCTTCCAAGCGCTTCACGTACGTCTCGAACGCCTCTCGGCGTGCGCCCGGCCTCGACCCACTGATTGCATCGGCCGCCTGCACCAGCACGCTCACCTCGCTCTCGTGCGGCACGTCGTCGTGATGCGCGGCGATGCAGTTCACGACCAGCGGGTGCTCGCCGTACTTCGTGGCGACTTCCACGCCGAGCTGCACGTGCGTCCCCTCGTGCTCGTGCGTGAGGACCTTGCCGATGTCGTGCAGCAGCGCGCCGCGGCGCGCCATCGCGGGATCGAGCCCGAGTTCTTCGGCCATGATCCCGGCGAGCCAGGCGACCTCCTTGGAATGGAGCAGAATGTTCTGCCCGTAGCTCGTGCGCCATTTCATGCGCCCGACGAGCTTGATGATCTCCGTGTGCAGGCCGTGCACATTCACCTCGTACGCCGCCTGCTCGCCGGTCTCGATGATCCCGGCGTCCACTTCCTTGCGCGACTTCTCGACGACTTCCTCAATGCGACCGGGATGGATCCGTCCGTCGGCCACGAGCTTCTCGAGCGCGAGGCGCGCCACTTCGCGGCGCACGGGATCGAAGCAGGAGACGACGACCGAATCCGGCGTGTCGTCGATGATCACATCCACGCCGGTCGCAAGCTCGAACGCGCGGATGTTGCGCCCCTCGCGGCCGATGATGCGCCCTTTCATCTCATCTTTGGGGAGCGCGACGGCGCTGACGGTGATCTCGGCGGTGTGATCGGCGGCGATGCGCTGCACCGCGAGCGCGACGATCTTCTTCGCCTCGCGATCTGCATTGCGCTTGGCGCCTTCACGGATCTCGCGGAGGCGGTTGGCGGCGTCCGCCTGGGCTTCCTCCTCCATCCGGCGGATCAGCTCTGCCTTCGCCTCGGC
>JBIOHR010000025.1:0-28768 GCA_044449085.1 Gemmatimonadales bacterium
GCGGCGACGATGCTCGCGCGAATGTATCCGCGGGCGCGCTGGGTGTTCTATGTGTTCGCGGCCGGATGCGCGACCACGCGGGTGATGGCGCACGCGCATTATCTGAGCGACGTGACGTTCGGCGCGCTGCTCGGGTGGGCGGTGGCGTGGGGAGTGTGGTTACAGTGGGGCGTACCGACGACCGGCGACCGAGGACCGAAGACCGAAAACGCCGGAAGCCTGCGACCGGCAGCCGGATGAGGAGGAGAGAATTCCTCGCGGCGGGCGCGGCCGCGGTCGGGGCGTCTGCGTGCGCGCCCGGGTTCATGTGGGAAGCGGCACCGCGGTGGCCCGTGCCTTCCGCGTCGCAGCTCTGGTGGCAGCGCGCGGAGCTCGGGTTGTTCACCCACTTCGGGATGAACACGTTCACCGATCGTGAGTGGGGCGACGGGCACGAGGATCCGCGGCAGTTCAACCCGACGCGGTTCGACGCGCGGCAGTGGGCGCGCGCGGCGAAGGCCGGCGGGTTCAAGTACGTGATCCTCACGGCGAAGCATCACGACGGGTTCTGTCTCTGGCCGAGCCGCTACACGGAGCACTCGGTGAAGCACAGCCCGTGGCGCCAGGGCTACGGCGACGTGGTGCGCGAGTTCGTCAACGCGATGCGCGCCGAGGGATTGCGGCCGGGATTGTATCTCTCGCCGTGGGATCGCCACGAGGCGAGCTACGGGAGCGGCGCGCGGTACAACGAATACTACGTTGCCCAGCTCACCGAGCTGCTCACGCAGTACGGGCCGATCGCGGAGATGTGGTTCGATGGCGCAAACGGCGAGGGCCCGAACGGGAAGAAGCAGGCCTACGATTGGGATCTGAATCACCGCACGGTGCGCCGGCTGCAGCCGAACACGCTGATGTTCTCCGATGCAGGCCCCGACATCCGGTGGATTGGCAATGAGAAGGGAACGGCCGGCGATCCCGACTGGTGCACGGTGAATCCGGCGCTCGTGCCGTACGCGGGATTCGACTCGCCGCAGGTGGGCGAGTGGCTGCAGCACGGGAATGCCGACGGCACGGTATGGCGTCCGGGCGAGGCCGACGTCTCGATCCGGCCCGGCTGGTTTCATCACGACGCCGAGGACTCGCAAGTGCGGAGCACGGAAAACCTGCTCGAGCTCTTCTTCGCTTCCGTCGGTCGCAACGCGAATCTGTTGCTCAACGTGCCGCCGACGCGCGACGGACTTTTTCACGAGGCGGACGTCGCGCGTCTCGCCGATTTCGGCCGGCGGCTGCACGACCTCTTCTCGAACGATCGCGCGGAAACCGCGCGCGTGCATCACACGGCGAAGGGCGTGGAGCTCGAGCTCTTGGTGCCGGCGTCGATCGGAATCGCCGTGTTGCGCGAGCAGATCGAGCACGGGCAGGCGGTGTCGCGCTATCGCCTGGAGGCGCTCGTCGCCGGTGCGTGGATTGCGGTGTCACGGGGCACGACGATTGGGCGCACGAAGATCGACCGCTTTGCGGCGGTTACGAGCGGCCGCTGGCGGCTGGTCGTTGAAGACTCGTTGCGGGCGCCGCGGCTCGGCGACGTCGGCCTGTTCGCGGGTGTTTAGTTCGGCGAGGCGAACGAGAAAACTCGAACACCTTTCAGTGTCGGCGAGTTGTAGAATGACGCCGACCAGCCGGGAAGGAGCCGGAGCTGTATGGGTGACAGTACTTTAGGCAGATTGACGTGTACGTCGACGCGAGCCATCTCCCACGCCGCGTCGATTGTCGCTTCTTGCCTGGCGAGCGTCGTCTTGAGGTTGTAGTCGTCTGGCAGTGCCGCAAGCCAGTCTGCGAGGTCCGCCCACACGCTGTCGATTCTCACAGCGAACGATTTTTGCAGTTCCGTGACCGCACGAACCTGATCCGTGGTCAGCAACAACGAATCACTCTGCTGCAGGACGTCGCGGTAAGGGTCGGGCACGTTGCGCGCATAGCGCCTCTTCAGGTCGGCCGCGGACATCTTGGGCCCCGGCGTGCCGTCACGTCCCGGCCGTATCCAACGATCGAGTTGCTGAGCGCCCTGCGATGGACCGTAGCGCATCGTGACGTAGAGCGTGACGCGGAACGGCACCTGGGTGAAGGCGTTATTCGCGGCGCGCGTGTCGCCGAAACGCGGGTTCACCGTGTAAAGGAAGCGCTGATTGGTGGCGTCGAACCCGCGCACATAATAGAGCGTGGAGTTCGGGTACGCCGGATTCCCCCATCCCTGCAGCTTGTTCCCATGCAGGAGTTGGTCGAGTCCGCCAAGAGGATTCGAGATGTATAGCGACACGTTGTCGAACTTTCGCCAGACGCCGCCGAGCGCATACGTGTTGAGCGAGACTGCAGCCCTCAGGTCGGCGGTCCACGGGCCTTCGCAGCTGTTGCGGGCGGCGCCGGAGCCGAACTGACTGGTAAGGCAGCGCCGCACGGCTGGCGTTGCATTGGCCAGCAAGGCGCGTGTATCGGCGGCCAGCTGTGGATCCGCCGCCGTTGCGGGATTGAAAATGAAGGCCCGATCGTTCGCGAGGCCGTCGCCGTTCACATCGCCGCCGACCATCGGAGTGAACGGGCTCCCGGATCTAATGGATGCTACCAGCGTCACGGCCGCATACCGAGAGTCCACTCCCGTCTGAATCGTGAACATATGGCGCACGTCGAGACCACTGCGTGACCACGCCCGATCCTCCGGCGAACCGAATGTCGAGCCATCGAACCCGCGCTGGAGCTCACGGATGTTCGAGAGTGTGTAGGCCACGGATGCGAAAAACGGTCCTTGGGCCGGTCCGTTGAGGTCTGGCGACAGCGTCACAACGAGCTGCTGCGCCTGGGACCGGAGATCACTCCGGTTGCTGATGACGCTGCCGAACGCCTGATTGCCGCGCGCATCGAGGGGTGAAGCCGCTCCGCTCGACGCCACGATGCTTGAGGGCTGCACATATACCGGACGCCCTTCGTCCGAGAGCGTGAATCGAGGAACGTTGCTGAAGTTGAGGTCGGTTATTCCCGATTGATTCACGTTGTACGACGCGAGCCCCTCAACGGTCCAGAGCAGCTTGCCATGCGAGGCGGTCCACTTCAGGTTCCCCCTCCAGCTTCGTGGCGCATTGTAGCCGCGGTCGAACAGCTGCACCGCCGGAGCCGTGTCGCGGAGTGAAGCCGACGGAGTTCCGCCAGCGCAGTCGGAAGGAATCGCGCTGGACGACGTGAGATAGGCGTTCCAGTCAGGAGCAGGTATCGCGCTGCCGATGCAGGACAGTTGGCGGAAACCGTTGGGCAGTCCCGTGTTCACGCTGGCGTTGGACAGCAGCGACGGGCTCATCATCGAACGGAATTCTCCCACGCCACCGCTGATCATTCCGACCTGAGGGAATACGAACTGCCCAAGCTGGTTGACCATCATGCCCATTGCGCCGTTGGCGCCATTCGGCTTCTTCGTGTACTGCCAGTTGAAGCCGAGTCGCGGGCTCAGACCGACCGTGTTCGGAGCGAAATCCGTTCGCGTGCCGAACGCCGCGTCCACGGCCGCGTTATACGGCGGCCGCTCGCTGAAGTCATTGCCTTCGAGGCGGACGCCGTAGAGCAGCTGCAGCGCGGGCGAGGCGCGATACCAGTCGCTCATGGACGCGTATCCGTTCCACTCAGCGCCGTTGCGTGTTGGGTCGTTCAATGAGCGCGTAAAGCTGACGGGAGTGTTCGCGGCAAGATCGGAGAGCGAGTTGTAGGAGAAGGTGCCGTCGCTGTTCGTGTTGGGGACAGTCGACGTCGCGTCGTAGCGGAGGTCGGCGTTGACCTTCAGCCGGTGTTTCGGGCTTCCGGGCATGTAGAACTTTGTTTCGCTCTGCGTCTCCCATGTGACTGTCTTGCTCGTGGACGCGGGCGATGAGCCGCCGAAGAGCAGCGATTGAATGCCCGAGGTGCCGTCGGGGAGCGTCGAGCCCACTCTCACATTCGCCGACGGGAGCAGAAGATATGGCGAGCCGTCCTGCTCGTTCCACGAAATCGAAGAGCGCAGGTCCTGAAGCACGTCCTTGGTGACGAACTTTGAAAAGAGGCCTTGAACCATCCCGAATGTGTTCGTCGACTGGCTCCCGCGCGCTGGCGCCGATAGCGGTGACAGCTGCATCGCATCGTCTTGCTTGCGAGAGCCGGCGAGAATCAACCCCACGGACTTTGGATTCTGTTGGAACGTGTTGGGATCGTGCTCGGGAGAATTGAGTCGCGAGATGAACGACACGCTGTTGGACTCGTGCGCCGACGGAACGCCGCCGGCACTGACCGGTATCTTCGCGGCGTTCATCAGCTGCAGCAGTTTGGCCACGGAGTCGCGCGACACGCCGAAACTTTGCAGCACCTCCGGATCGAGCGAGGCGAGCGTGGAGAGCGCGGACGACTGGTGAGTGACGTCCAGCCCATACGAGTACGCGACCTTGTCGTGCACGGCCATGCCGTCGCCGCCAAGGCTCCCGATCAACTTCGTAAACTCGTTGCCGATCTTCGCGGCAACGGGGTCGCCGGCCTGCAATGCCGGTGCATCGACCGACAGTTGCGCCCGCCGTGACGAGAACAGTCCGCCGGCCTGCATGGTGGTCTGTGTCTGCCCGCCGGCGAACCAGCCTCTCGACGGGTCGTAGGTGGAGGTCGTGAACGTCGTGCTGGTGTTGGCCGCGCGAGGCACGGAGGCACCGCCGAATGCCATGCCGTTCAGCGTGGCGCCATTCTGACCGGGGCTCACGCCGAGCACGGAGTAGCCCGTGCCACTGGGCATCACGCCGGGGAGCGTCAGCGCGGTGCCATTGATGTCGCCCTTCAGGTCCGGCGCGAGAAGCGCGCTGACGCCGACTGCCTGTTGTTCGCTTGCACCAACCCCCGGACCGATCCCCTGGTCAGACCCGCGAGTAGGCGTCGGCTTCCTCGCCTGGACGGTTACGGTCGTCATCTGCTGCGCCGCCGCGACGGGCGCCCGGAGCAAGGCGTCCACGGTGAACACCGTGTCAGTTGGCGAACTCCGTGTCACCCGCTTGCGGAACGCGGGCCAAGTGGGCTGCGCCGGAACCGAAATGTGCACGAGATAGTCGCCGGTGCCTGAATCCACGACGATCTGATAGCGCCCGCCGCTGTCGGTCGTCGACCGGTATTCCGCGCGATCCGGCGCACGCGTGACTATGATCTGGGCATCGACAACCGCGTGAGCGCTGTCCGTCGTGACGCGGCCGCGAATGATATCGGGCCGCGCGAAGCGGACGATGGCCGCGCCGCGCTTCATGAGTATTGCGTTGCCGTCCGCGCCGAGCGCGACGTCAACACCGGCGCCGAGCAGCACCTCCGTGAGCGCTGCGACGACGGTGATGTCGTCGGCGCGCAAGTGAACCGCCTCGTTGTTCGGAATGACGTCCAGCGCATAGACGAACTGAAGTCCGGATGCGCGCGCGATTTCTCTCAGGGCATCCGTGCGGCTGACCGAGTCCAGCCGGAGCGAAATGCGGCGTCGCAGGGATGGTATCCCGGCCGGGTCGATAACAGTCGCCTCATCTCTGGGATCCGCTGGTGCCAGGAGAAATCGAGGCGCATCCGACGGCGACAGGTTCCCGGCTGTTTGCGCACGTGTGCGCGCAGGAACCGCGCAAAGGACGATGGCGAATGTCAGCCGCCGCACATATCGCCGTCGCGCGCTCGCGCGCACAGTTCCGATCATCGTGCCCTCAACGTCACCACCTGCCCGGATCGCGTGACGTTCGCGTCCACCGCGAGCGCCAGCGCATCGATCATTTCCGATACCGATTGCGTGGAGAACTCTGCCGTCACGAGTCGCGAGGCCAGGCGCTCGTCGGGCACCCGGATATCGAGGGCGTACCATCTCCCGATCTCGACGAGGACCTCTGGGAGCGGCCGCGCGACGAACACGAGGCGCCCGCGCGACCATGCGAGCCGGCTGGCGATGCGAGAAGTCCTGACGGACGAGACGGCGCCCGCGCGGTCGAGCGAGCCGACCTCACCCTGGTGCAGGACGACTCCTTCCGCCGCCGGATGGCCGGCGCCAGCCGGTGTGGAGCGCTCGCGGCCGAGCGTGACTGCGCCTTCGGCGACGGCGACAGTTACCGCCGCGTCGTTCTGGTATGCCCGCACATCGAACCTCGTGCCGAGGTCCTCGACCACTGCACCGCGCGCACGAACGCGAAATGGGTGCGTCGCATCATGGCGGACGGAAAAGATCGCTTCGCCATCCAACCCAATCGCCCGATTCGGCGCGCCGTAGTCGGCCGGAATCGTCAGGCGGCTGGCCGGAGCGAGAACGACCTGGCTGCCGTCCGTGAGTTGAATCGTCGCATTCTGGCCGCGCGAGGTGCTGTAGTGCCGCGGTTCGGCGGACGCCACGGGTGCCGCGGCGTCGTGCGGGCGGCGGGTCCACGCGAACCAAGTCGCCCCCGAGGCAATGACCAGAAACGCGGCGGCGGCCGCGGCGAAGTTGAATCGCCCGGTTGCGAGCTTCGGTCGGCGCGGCCGGGCGGGTGCCGCTGTCCGCGCGGGGATGTTCGGTGACTTTTCTTCGAGCGCGCGCCTTCGGATTGCCGACCACAGTCCGCCGGCGTCGGGTGTCACGTGCGGCGGCGGAACGTTCAGCAGAACCCTGAGATCGGCTACACGCCGCTGCAGGTGCGGCTCTGCCCCGATCATCGTCTCGAGCTCCCGCGCCTGCGCCCGGCTGAGTTCGCCGTCGATGAATCGCGCGAGCAGGTCGTCCGAGGGATCGACGGGAGGCGTCATACGCAAACAACACCACCAACTTCTCCGACCCCTAACGTTCGCGTGTATGCGATGCGGTCAGGGGTTGAGCCATGGTGCGAGCTGCTCTCGCAGGATCGTCAGGGCCCGGGACATGTGGACCTCCACCGTCTTCGGTGAAATCGCAAGAAGATGGGCGACCTCGGCGTATGTCAGGTGCTGATACCGAAGCATCGTGAATACCTCGCGGCAGCGAGTCGGCATGTCCTTGACGACGCGCGAGACCGCCGAGGCGAGATCGTTGGCGATCGTCGCCGAATCCGAGTCGCGGGCTGCAAGTCCGGCGTGCAGGTCTCCGGGGCGGCGCGCGAGCCGTTCGTGCATTGCCAACTGGACGCGGCGGTCACGAAGGGCGTTCAGCGCCCGGTTGCGCACGGCCGCGAACAGGTAGGGCCGCATCCCGCGAGGCATGTCCAGTGTGAACCGCTGTGCCCAAAGTGTGCAAAACAGGTCCTGCACGATCTCGTCCGCCAGATCGGAGGACTCGACGTACGACAGCGCAAAGTTGAACAGCGAATCAACGAAAGCCTGAAACACCTCCTCGAAGGCACGCTCGTCTCCCGTGCGAATGCGCTCAAGCCAGTCGCGGTGGACGCGATCGTTGTCGTCGGCCGGCGATGGCGGGGCCGCTGAGGTCATTCGACGCATGTCATCATCCGTGAACCAAGAGACGCGTCCCGGGTCCGCCGCGCCAGTGGCGCAATAACGCACCGCACTGGCGTTAAAAGTTAGTACGTACTAACTTACGTTTTCCGTGGCACACAGCATCGCACCGCCTCCGCACTCCGATCCGGCCCCCCAGCCCGGCTGGCGCCGCTCGCGCTCCGCCCCCTCGCTCGAAGAGGCCCACCGCTCCATCCCCGTCAGCCGCGTGGGATGGTGGCGCAAGATCCTCGCGTTCTCCGGGCCGGGCTATCTCGTCGCCGTCGGCTACATGGATCCCGGCAACTGGGCCACCGACATCGCCGGCGGCGCGCGCTTCGGCTACACGCTGCTCTCGGTCGTGCTCGTCTCCAACCTGATCGCGGTGCTCCTCCAGGGCCTCGCGCTCAAGCTCGGCATCGCCACCGGCCGCGATCTCGCCCAGGCCTGCCGCGACCACTACTCGCGCCCCGTGTCCGTGGCGCTCTGGATCGGCTGCGAGATCGCCATCGCCGCCTGCGACCTCGCGGAGGTCATCGGCTCCGCCATCGCGCTCAAGCTGCTGTTCAACATCCCGCTCACCATCGGAATCCTCATCACCGCCGGCGATGTCCTGCTCGTGCTGATGCTCCAGCAGCGCGGTTTCCGCGCACTCGAAGCCGTGGTCATCACGGTCATCGCGACCATCGGCGCGGCCTTCCTCTTCGAGCTGTTCATCGCCGGCCCCGATCTCGGCGCCGTGGCCCTCGGGTTCGTGCCCGCGCGCTCGATCATCACCGACCACGCGCAGCTCTACATCGCCATCGGCATCCTCGGCGCCACGGTGATGCCGCACAACCTGTACCTGCACTCGTCCATCGTGCAGACGCGCCGCTACGAGGAAACGGCGGAAGGGAAGCGCGAAGCCATTCACTACGCGTCCATCGATTCCGCCATCGCGCTCACGATCGCGCTGTTCATCAACGCGGCCATCCTCATAGTTGCGGCCGCCACCTTTCACTTCAGCGGCTACACCGGCGTCGCCGAGATCCAGGATGCCTACAAGCTGCTCACGCCGCTGCTCGGCGTGGCGGGCGCGAGCGCGATCTTCGCGCTGGCGCTGCTCGCGAGCGGACAGAACTCCACGCTCACCGGCACGCTCGCCGGACAGATCGTCATGGAGGGGTTTCTCGACCTCCGCCTGAGGCCGTGGGTGCGGCGCCTGATCACGCGGGCCATCGCCATCGTGCCGGCGGTGATAGTTTCGATGGTCGCCGGCGAGGACGGCACGGCCAAGCTGCTGATCCTCAGCCAGGTCATCCTCAGCCTGCAGCTCTCGTTTGCCGTTGTTCCGCTGGTGCAATTCACCGGCGATCGTGCCAAAATGGGGGAGTTCGCGAATCCGGGGTGGGTGAAGGTGCTCGCCTGGAGCGCCGCGGTATTCATTGCGGTGCTCAACTGCTGGCTCATCGTGCAGTCCGTCCGGGAGTGGCTCGCCTGATGTACACGCGCATCCTCGTGCCACTCGAAAACTCGCGCACCGACGACGCCATCGTCGCGCACGTGCGCGCGCTCGCCCTGCACTGCGACGCGAGCCTCGTGCTCATCCACGTCGCGGACGGCTTCGCCGCGCGCAACATCGCGTCGCTCGAACTGCGCGAATCCGAGGAGATCAAGAAGGACCGCGCGTATCTCGACACCGTCGCCGCGAAACTCACCGCGGACGGCTTCACCGTCGAGGCGGTGCTCGCCTCGGGCGATCCCGCCCGTGAGATCACCGCCGCGGCGGAGCGCGAGCAATGCGACCTGATCGCGATGGGAACGCACGGGCACCGCGGCGTGAAGGACCTCATCTATGGCAGCGTCGCGAACGAGGTGCGCCACCAGTCGATGGTCCCCGTGCTGCTCGTGCGCGGCCGCGCCGGCGGCGGCGCGGCATGAGCGGAGCCCGCGGAAAGACGCTCACACGGCAGGCGGAGGACTATCTCAAGGTCATTTACGAGATAGAGCAGGGGGGAGCGCCCGCCGCGACGACCGAGATCGCCGAGCAGCTCGACGTCGCGTCGGCCAGCGTGAGCGGGATGCTGCAGCGCCTCTCACGGCTGGGCCTGGTGAAGGTCGAACCGTACCGCGGCGCGCGGCTGTCGGCACCCGGCCGCGTGGTCGCGCTGCAGCTGCTCCGGCGCCACCGCGTGATCGAGAGCTATCTCGTGACCAAGCTCGGATATGGCTGGGCGGACGTGCACGAGGAGGCCGAGCGGCTGGAGCACGCCGCAAGCGCGGAGTTGATCGACCGGATGGCCGAGGCACTGGGGAATCCGGTGGCCGACCCGCACGGCGCGCCGATCCCGACGGCGGCGGGTCGTGTGGATGAACGCCGCCTCTCGAGCATCGCGGACCTGCCGATCGGCGCCCGCGCGCGCGTGGTACGGATGAGCGACCGCGACGCCGAGTTCCTGCGCTACCTGGCGAAACTGGGGATCGTGCCCGGCGCGACGGTGCGCGTAGCGGCACGCGAGCCGTTCAACGGGCCGATCGACCTGGTGGTGGGGCGCACGCGGCGCAGCATCGGGACCGCGGCGGCGTCGCGGGTCTATGTCGATCATCCCGCGCCCTGACAAGTGACCCCGCCGTCGCAATGAAGCTCAGAGTCCATGGCTCCAGCTGACAGGGCACTGCTCAGATGGGTCATAGCTCGCCCTTGAAAGCTCGGAGCTTCGAACGGCGAGCGACGACCCATCCGAGCAATGCGCTGTGAGCTTGAGCGCTGAACGTTGAGCTGAGCCGCGAGCAGGGCTCCCTGCTACTTCACTACTGGCAAAGCTCCAAGCTTCTGAACGAGCCAGTCCGCAACAATCCCGAGGATCTCCGGCTTCACCCTGTTCGACTTCAGTTTGCTGTACCCCGTCGGGTCACCAGTCGAATCCTCGAGAAACAGGTGATCGGTCGCGGGGAAAATCCGCACCGTAACATCCCTGTTCCCACCTGCGCGAATCGCCTTCGCGTACAAATCCGCCTGCGCAACTGGAATCTGCGAATCCGTCGCGCCTTGCACGACGAGCGCCGGCACTTTCACCTGGCGCAGTGCCGGCACCGGATCGTAGCCGATGAAAAACTTGAGCCATGGCACGGTCTGTCGTCCGGGCGCGAGCATCGTCCGCGCAACGTGCATCAGTGAGTCGCGCGTCGATTGCGACAGCGACGGAGTGTGGTCGATCGCGTACTTGTTTTGCGCCAACAAAATATCGTAACCCCTGACGGCGGGCCCGGCGAACGACACGATCGCGTGAATCCTCGGATCGGTCGCGGCGATCATCGGCGCGATCATCCCGCCCTCACTGTGTCCCACGAGCGCGATGCGATCGGGGTCGATGTCCGGGCGTGAACGAAGATAGCGGACCGCGGAGCGGATGTCGTTTGCGAAATCAGCACTGGTCGCGAGCGTCGGGTCGCCGCCCGATGCGCCGAGTCCGCGATCGTCCATGCGGAGCACGACGATCCCGCGCCGGCTGAGCGTGTCGGCGAGCTGCCGGTACAGCCGCACGCCGCCTACGGACGGCGAGTATTCGTCACGGTCCTGCTGCCCCGATCCCGTGATCGTGACGACCGCGGGGAGCCGGCCGCTGATGTTCTTCGGCTTGGTGAGTGTTCCGCCAAGCGTGAAGCCGCCAATTGCCGCGATCTTCACCTCTTCCGCCGTGTACGGTGCGCCCGGCGGTGCGGAGTAGTCCGGCGGTGCGCTGCGAGCGCCCGCGGAAACGGCGCGGAGCGCCCCAGCTGCCGCGGGTCCGCCTCGGATGTAGTCGAGCCCGCGGCCTGGAATCGTGCCGCCGAGGATCCGGCCGACGGCATCGACGCGGAAGCGCTGCTCCTGCACACCGATCGTCATGACGACCGAGTCCGCGCCCACCGGCTTTATGACCACCACGTTCGTCGCGCCGCCCGCCACCGCGAGCCACGGAACTTCGGGCACGCCGGTCGCCTTGGCCCGGCGAACGGAAAGCTCGGTGAGCGCGAGCAAATTGTTCATCATCGGGATCGAACCGTGCTTCGTCGGTACGCGCTGAACGCCGGACGGTACTTCCGCGATCGCGGTGTCGCCGCTCATCGTGAACACGATATGAGCGGCGGGCGCGTCGCCGTCTTTGGCGACCGGTGCGTAGAGGTCGTACGTGATCTTTCGCAGTTCGTATCCAGGTCCGAGCAATGCGAAGTACTCGACCGCTCCCTGACCCTTGAGCTGCGCCCGGCCGCGGAGTGTGTCGCCCACCCACTCGAAGCGGTCGGTGACTACCGTGTCCGTGCCGTGGCGAATGTAGAGCGCGCCCCGGTCGGCCGGCGCCTGCGCGGGCGCCGCCCGCGCAGTCGCGAACAGTGCGATCACGATCGCCGCCACCAGCACGATGGCTGTGGCGAGGAGCACGAACGGGCGGCGGCCTTCCTCGTCGTGGATGTCATGGTCTGATCCGGTGGCGTCGTCGCGTGCGCCGTCGTCCACCGCGTCGTCGGCAGCCCCCGCCGTGATGGACTTTCCGGTGATGAGCAGCGCGACGATCACGACGATCACGGCGGTGACCACGATGACCGCATTCGTGGTCGCGGTGCCCGCGTGGGTGCCGGGTTTTCGCGTTCCGAAAAGGTTTGACACGACGCCGCCCATCGCCGCGGCCGCCGCCGCGATCGCCGCGATGATGCGCGCCTGCTTCGTCGGCTTCCGCCGCTGCGGATGGTACAGGAACGACATCGCTATTCCTCCGAAGACCGCGCATCCCGCGCTGATTGTTTCGGCATGCGCCTGGCCCGTTTCAGTGCATCACGCAGCAGGTACTCCATGTGGCCGTTGAGCGATCGCAGGTCATCGGACGCCCAGCGCTGCAACGCCTCGAGCACGTCGCGATCGATCCGCAGCAGGAACCCTTTCTTCTCGGGCACGCGCTAGATCCCCGCCTCGCGCCCGCGCCTCACGGGTAGATCGTGCCGGCATTGACGATCGGGTTGGCCGACCGCTCCGAGCAGAGAACGACGAGGAGGTTGCTCACCATCGCCGCCTTGCGCTCTTCGTCGAGCGTGACGATCCCCTTCTTGCTCAGCAGCTCCAGTGCGTTCTCCACCATGCCTACGGCGCCCTCGACGATCTTGAAGCGCGCGGCGATGATCGCCGTGGCCTGCTGGCGCTGGAGCATCGCCTGCGCGATCTCCGGCGAATAGGCGAGGTGACTGATACGGGCCTCGATCACCTCGACGCCGGCCTTGGCGAGCCGTTCTTCGATCGCCACCTGCAGCGCCTTCGAAACCTCCGCGGTGTGCGTGGAGAGCGCTTCCTCGTTATCCGCATGCGAATCGTACGGGTAGAGCTGCGCCACGGCCCGCACCGCGGACTCGCTCTGCACTGCGACGTATTTCTGGTAGTCGTCCACCTCGAACAGCGCTTCGGCCGTCTCGATGACCTTCCACACGACGATCGTCGCGATCTCGATCGGGTTGCCGCGGTTGTCGTTGACCTTGAGTTTCTGCGTTTCGAAGTTGCGGATGCGCAGCGAAATCTTGCGCTTGGTGAGGAACGGGTTGGCGTACCAGAAGCCCGGTGTCTTCACCGTACCCTTGTAGCTGCCGAACAGGATCAGTGCCTTGGCGTCGCCGGGATTGACGATGAACAGTCCGCCGAGGGCGATGCACACCAGGACGATCACGAGAAGGCTGATGAGCACTCCGGCGATCGCCTGCTCCTGGCCGTATTTCAGCAGCGCCGCGAGAGCCGCGAGGCCTACGACGACGATGAAGGTGAGCGAGCCAAGGCCTTTGCGCGCGCGGTACTGGTTTTCGCGGAACATGTGGAGCGGGCTCCGAGTGGGTAGTAGCATAATGATATCATTATGCTATCTGCCTGTCAACGCCGCGTCACCCCAGGATCCGCATGCCGAACGCGATCCAGCCCGGCCGCTGCATGGCGAACAGTGCGATCGTGAACGCCCCGAGGAAAACCGGCCCGCCCCAGCCGAATACCGGATGCAGCCGGCGGTTGCGCACGGTGTCGATCGCCACGCACATGATGACGAATCCATAAAGGCCGATGAGGATGCCCTCGTTGGTCATGAAGCTCACCGGCAATCGCGCAAGCGCATCCGGCAGCATGCAGGCAATGGTCAGGAGCATCAGCCGTTTGTGGAAATCAGAACGACGCCGGAGCCATACGGCCGCGGCGACCAGGACGGCAAAAAAAATCATCTGGAGCAGGTCCAGGCCCGTGATCACGATTTGCCCTGCGGCGAAGTCCGTGTGATGCCGCACCTCGCGCGCAGCAGCGTTCACCGTCGTAACGGAGCCGAGTACGACCACGAATACCGCCCATGCGACGCCAAACCACCCGAGGCGGCGGTGCCAGCGCACGCGGTTGGCGGCGACCAGGCTCGTCTGCACCACAAGCAGGATCACCCACCCGCTCATCGCGACGCCGTGGATGCGGAGCAGCAGCGGCAGGGCCGGCGTGCCGAACAAGGGCTGCAAAAAAAACGTCCGCGCGAACGTCCAGAAAACCAGCGCGAGGAATCCCACCGAGATCCCCACGTAAAATCGGCGCTCGTACGGCCCTCGCGACGCTGCCACGGGTCTCATGGTCACTTTTCGATTCCCTTTTATGGTTGAAGCGTGTCGGTGGTGGTTCGTAGGACGCGCGCTGACAAACGCTCGGTCCGGTGCACGCTATGTTTGCATGTCGCAAGCTGTCTGGCGGCGGCGAACTGCCGCAAATGTACAATTCTCCGGTCCTACGCGCCGGTACTCTCCGTGGTGATCACGAGCGGTTATTCGCGCCCAACGGCCCTCGCGCTCAGAATCGTACCGCTGGCCGCAGTCCTCGCGCTGGGGATTCCGGGCGGCGGCGCCCGCGCACAGCAGCGGCTCGCCACGCTGCGCGGCACCGTGGTCGCCGACTCGACGAACTTCCCGCTCGGCGCCGCCGAGGTCGCCATTCCGCGCCTCCTGAAACACGTCGTCACCGACTCGGCGGGCAACTTCATTCTCGGCGGAGTTCCGCTCGGTAACGAGATCATCATCGTCCGGCGGATCGGCTTCGCGTCGCTGACCACGCAGCTGCACTTCGCCGCCGGTGACACCGTCGACGTGGATTTCGTGCTGCTCCCAACGGCACAGCGACTGGCGGAAGTGAAGGTGAAGGGGAAAACCACGCGCGGAAAGCTCGCCGATTTCGATCGCCGTCGCGCCGAGGGGTTCGGGCACTTCTTCACGGACTCCCAGCTCGTCAAGATGACCAACCGCCTCCTCTCGGAGGTCGTCAATACGATCCCCGGCCCGCAGATCTACCGCTCGAACACCAGCACGGCGGCGTGGGTCTCGACCGCGCGAGGCACGCAGTCGCTTGCCGGCGCGTTCGTGCTCGATCAATCGGACGTCCGGCGCGGCGCGCCCAACAATCAGTGCTACGCCGCGGTCTTCCTCGACGGCGTGCCCGTGTTCACCGGACGGCGCGGCCAGCTGCTGTTCGACATCAACACGATCCCCACCGCGCAGATTGCCGGCATCGAGTACTACGGTGGGGCGGGATCGCTGCCGCCCGAGTTCAATGTGGGTGGCAACACGTGCGGCGCGTTGGTGATCTGGACGAAGTAGCTCACGGCACGCCTACGGTTTGCGGTCGGTGCAGCCGTTCCCAGCCATCGGATTGTTGTTGAGCTCGTCCTGCGGGACGGGCAGGTTCACATCGGTGCCGTAGGCGATGCCGCGATAGTGGGTTCCGGTGGGAAACACTGCGTTGTCCGGCCACCCGTACTGACGCTCGAGCCGGCGCATGTCAAAGAGGCGCTGCCCGCGCCCGAACGTCCAATACGCCTTCTCCGAGAACAGCTGCGCCTGCCGGGCTGTCGGCGTCCCGGGATCCGTCAGCGGCGGCATCGGCGCGGGCTGAATCGAGCCGATCTTCGGCGGCGCCGCGCGCAGCGCGTTCAGCGTCGCGAGATAATTCACGATATCGCCGGCGGCGAGGAACGCTTCGGCTTCGATCAGTCGCGCGTCGAGGCCGTTCACCAGCGACACCGTCGTGCTCTGCTGCCAGATCGGTGTCGTGACGACGAAGACGGATCCGTCTTGTGCCTTGGTGGTGCCGGTCTTGGTCGGGACCCGCGGGTCGTTCGTCGTGCCGAACGGAATCGAGGCATGCGCGATGAAGCTCCCGGCGCTCGTCTTCACGATAGTGTCGCCAACGCTGTACCGCAGCGCGCTGAACGGCTGCGCCCAGAGGATGTTGTCGCCCGACGACGTGGCGAATGTGAGGTCATAGGAAAACGACGTGGGGATGCCCGCGACCTCGGCGGCGGCGCCGGGAATATCGTTGATCCCCTGCTGGGCCCGCGCGTGCGCGACGAGCACGGCCTGCTTGATGATCACCGTCGTCGGGTCGGTGGCGGTCAGGAATGTCAGCGCGGTGTCGAACGAGGCGATCGCCCGATGGAACACCTCGTCGTTCGAACTCGGGCCGGCGAACACGATCGTCGGACCGGAGGCGTCGCTCAGCGGCGTGCCATTGCGCCAGTCCTGCGCGATCTGCATCTCGGCGAAGCCGCGGATGAGGAACATCTCGCCGATGTCCGTCGTCGCGGTCGGACGCAGCGCCTCGTCGGCATTGATGGCCTGCTGCGCCGCAGTGCGCGCCCGATTCACCGTCCGGAACTGGGTGGTCACGGTGGAGTTGGTCAGCGAAATCCGCCGTTCGTCCGCTTCGTCATTCTGGACGAACGTGGAGCTCGTCGTCCATTCGTCGCCGAGCAGGCCGCCGAAGAGCCAACTGCTTTCCGTGCCGGCCGTCATGTCGCGCAGCCGGGAGCGGGCGCCGCTCGTGAGTGCCACGGCGCCGGCGATGGTGTTCGCGGCCTCCGGCGCAATGATGCTCGGCAGCTGAACCGCCAGTACGGTGTTGGTCACGCTGTCGTGGCACGCCGTCATCAGGAGGGTGCCCACAGCGGCGGCGGCGATGCGCCGGAGCGGGAGGCGGGAGATTCCATATGTCATGATCGCTGATCTCCGTTGCCGGTTAGAAGCCGAGGTTGATGCGGATGAGGAAATACGTCGGCGGCCCAAACGTCTGGAAGTCGGACGGATTGTTCGCGTTGGCGTTCGCCGCGGTGAAATCGTTTTCCGGATCGACGCCACGGTACTTGGTCCACTTCGCGACATTGCGCGCCGAGAGCGTGACGGAGGCGGAGCTGGCACGCAGGACGCGCGACGACCAGGTCGGCGGCGCGTTGTAGGTGAGGGCGATCTCACGCAGTTTCACGAACGCGCCGGGCTGGAAGAAGCCGTCGAGCGTCGCCGACGGGTCGTTGCGCGTGGCCACGACCATCGCCTGTTCCTGGAACGACGCGGCCGGATTCATGAGACCGTTGCAGTTCTGCCGGCTCACGCAGCGGATCCGCTCCGTGTTGTTGTAGTACAGATTTCCGCCGCGATAGTCAAAAAGCGCCGTAAGCCGCAGCTGTTGATCGAGGAAGTCGAACCCCGGCGTGACGGAGAGGAACTGGGTCGGCGCGGAGTTGCCGCGGAAGGTCGTGTCCGCCGCCACGAACACCTCGTTCAGGTTCGGGTCCGCATTGTACGTGAGGATCCCGTCGTGATTCTTGTCGTCCCATCCCGTGATGGCGCGCGCCCACAATCCGAAGAGCGGATATCCCTCGCGGGCCTGCGTCGTCACTCCGATCTGCGGGGGTGTGCCGCCGAGACTGATCAGCTTGTTCGTGTTGATCGATCCATCGATGGTCAGGTCCATGGCCACCGCGCGTGTGGTGAACAACTGCGTGGTGATGACGACCTCGTGCCCCTTGTTGCTCACCGAGCCGAGGTTCTCGCGCACCGTCGAGGCTGCCCCGGCGGAGGGCGCGACGATCGCCGAAATCAGCGCATCGGCCGTCACCTTCGAGTAATACGTGTAGTCGAGCGAGAGCCGGCCGTGCAGGAATCGCGCCTCGAAGCCGGTTTCGGTCTCGCTCGTCTGCTCCGGCTTGAGGTTCGGGTTGCCGATTGCGGCGTAGACCAGGCCGCCGACGTCCGTGCCGCGGACGTTCGTGAGCGCCGACGAGAACGACCGGAACGCATCCGTGGTGCCGGGCTCGACGCCGGACTTGCCGTAGGCGAGCCGCAGGCGGAAGTAGTCGAGGTGCAGGAGCCGCGGCGCGTGGAACCATTTCTCCTCCGACATCACGTACGACGCGCTGAACTTGGGATACAGCACGTTCTGGAAGTTCGTCCCGAATGCGCTGTTCTGGTCGGACCGCACGGCCGCGGTCAGGTACAGGCGGTCGTTGATCGCGAGCGCCTCTTCGATGAACTGCCCGAGGGTCCGCGTCGGAACGTAGGTGTTGCCGAGGGAAAGGATCGAGCCGCCCGTCGGATCGAACGTGCCCGGCGTCAGGATCTGGCCGGTGGCCGAGTTGGCATCACGCAGGTAGTCGACGTACTGGAATCCGATCGTGGAGTTGAGGAGGAAGAGCGGCGAGATCCTCCACGTTGCCGTGCTGGAAAAATTGGCGGTGAAGTTCTTTTCGTTCGTCCGCACATTCGTCGCGAAGCCCTGCCGGTAGATCGCCGTGAGCGGCGGCCCCTCGCCGGGATTCAGGAGATCGTAGTCGACGCGGTCGTCGTAGTCTTCGCCGATGTCGAGGCGGTTTTGCCACCACGACGTGGGACGCCAGTTGACGTTGATGGCGCCGATGAAGCGCGTGTTCGCCTGCTCGACTTTCTCCTGGAACGTGTACGCGGGCGTCCACGCGCGGTATCCGTGGAGCGGCGTGCCGACGCCGGACACGACGCCGTTCGTGGAATACCCCGGACCGCCGAAGGACTGCGAGCCAAGACCGGCCGTTGCGTTGGAGGACAGCCCGAGGAAGATGTCGTTGAGCGTGATCCCGCTGCTGATGGTCACGTCGAGCGACGAATTGAGCGCGAGGGTCAGGTTCGCGCGCACCGACGTGGCATCGAGCTGGTTGGGCCGCTGCATCCATTTGCGAATCGGCTGGTTCGTCGTGTCGAGCATCGCCAGTTCGAAGGTCGGCAGCGAAAAAACGCCGGCCTCGTTCTGGCGGCTGGCCGACACGAAGTAGCGCGCCTGATCGGTGCCGCCGCTCACCTGCACGCCGAACTCCTTTCGCGCGCCGGTGGAGAGCGGCGTGGCGAGCGGGTCGCGGATCGGGCTGTACACGCGGAGGCTGTCCATGACGCACGTGCCCGCGGAGATGAGCGGCAGGCCGCACTCGCGGTACGCGGTCAATCCCGGCGAGTGGCCGGCGATCGTGTAGTTGAGCGGATACGGGTTGCGGTCGGTGAGCGCGCCCTCTTCGGTGTACACGTTCCAGTGTGGCGCGCCCGCGCGACCGTGCTTGGTGGTGATGACGATCACGCCGTTGGCGGCGTCGGTGCCGTACAGCGTCGCCGCCGACGGCCCCTTGACGATTTCCATGCTCTCGATCTCGTCCGGATTGATGTCGCCCACGCGGCTCGGGTTCGCATCGCCGGTGAAGACGCCGGTATTCGACGACGAGGTCATGCGGACACCGTCGATCACGTAGATCGGATCGTTCGTGAGGCTGAGCGAGCTGCTGCCGCGAATGCGTACGCGCGCACCCGCGCCGGTCTGCGTCGCCGGCGTCACGGCGACGCCCGGTATGCGTGCACCGACCAGGTCGTTCATGTCCGTGATGGGGAGCGTCTCGGTCAGCTTCACCACGGGGACCGTCGCGATCGCATTGCCGACTGCCGCGCGCTCCTCGTCACCTGTGGCCGTCGTGACCATCGGCGAAAGACTCACGGCGACGGCGGTCAGGTCGAACGCGACCTTTGCGACCGAGTCGCGCGTGATCGTGACCGTCTTCTTCTGTCCCTCGAATCCGATGCGCTGCGCCCGGACTTCGACCGGGCCTAGCGGAAGTCGCGTCAGCACGACCCTGCCATTGGCGCCGGTGATGCCGTTCGCGTTCGTGCCGACGACGGAGATGAGGACCTGCGGCACCGGCTGCGACTGGCCGGTGGTGACGGTGACCGCGACGGAGCCCTGCGCGAGTGCCGCAGATGCCGTGGCGATCATGGCCGCGCCAAGCAACGGCGCGCCAAGTGTGAACCGTCGCCGATGGGGGAAAGGCATTCGGACGGTCTCCCGGAGTGGTGTGAGAGCGGGAATGGATCCAGCCCGCTTGCAACCCGTGGATTGTCCGCCAACGGTTTTACTTTCTTGGTATTTTCGCAATCGGACTGCGGCCTACATCCGCGCGCGACTGATGCGGGCGCGCAACACTTTGGCGCGCGGACGCGGTTGGCCTCCCCGGCGGACTCGCTGCGGGTGCCGCCCGTAGGACGGACACCGACAATTGTCGCGGCCGGAAATGCTAAGTTTGTGGTCGCGCCCTCTGCTGATGCCCGGCAGACTCACCCTGGCACATCAATCAATCGCCTTGGCTCCCTCAGAAGAATCCTGGCTGGCTGCGCTCCACGCCGGCGACGTGTTGTTCGCCGATCCGGCGCCGACGGCGGGGACGATTCTCGTCATCGACGACGAGGACGCGTTCCGGTCGCTCGTCGTCCGCCAGCTCAACGGCGCCGGGTTCAACACCGTCGAGGCGCGCGACGGCCCGGAAGCGATTCAGATATTTGCGGAGCGGGGCAAGCAGATCTCCGCCGTGCTGCTCGACTTCGTGATGCCGAATACGTCGGGCAGCGACGTGTTGACGATCCTCCGGTCGTATGCGCCGTCACTCCCCGTAGTGGTCACCAGCGGATACTCGCCCTCAACCGTGCTCCCGTTGACGGAGGCCGAGCGCCGTGTCGGATTTCTTGGCAAGCCCTTCACCTCCGTGGAGCTGGCGACGGAGCTGCGCCGCGTGATTGCAGCACCGATGCCGGCGGCGCGGCACGCGGCCGCTCCGCGCCCGGTGGCTCCGGCGCTCCGGACGGTGCGCCTGCTGCTCGTCGAGGACAACGCGGACGATCAGGAACTCGTGCGCATCATGCTGCGCAGGGCGAGCGATGTCGTGTTCGACGTCGAGGCCGTCTCACGCCTCGCGGACGCGATCGCGCAGCTGTCGACGCGCCGCTTCGATGCGCTGCTGGTCGATCTCTCGCTGCCCGACGCGCGAAATCTCGAGACGGTCCGGCAGCTCCGCGAAAAATCACCCGACTTGCCGCTCATCGCGCTCACAGGGCGGGACGATGTGCAGACCGAGCTCGCGGCGCTCGCGATCGGCGCGCAGGACTACCTGATCAAGGGACGCGACGACGCGCGCACCCTCATGCGCGCGATCCGCCATGCCATCGAGCGGAAACGCCTGGAGAACGAGCAGGCCCTGCTGACGAACCAGCTGAAGAAGGCGCTGGCGGAACTGCACACCCTCAGCCACGCCGTCTGCCCGAATTGCTCGCAGATGTTCGGCTGAGGCGCCCGGCCCGTTTCGGCGGGCAAACCCCCTCGCCACCCGCAGTGTCTACGGTATAGCCCTCACCGTGGACCCATGATCAATCTGAAGCACGCGTTCCGGACGATCTTCAAATCGCCCTTCGTCTCCGGCATCGCCATCCTCTCGCTCGCGCTCGGCATCGGCGCGAATTCGGCGATTTTCTCGCTGTTCAACGAGATGCTGCTCCGGCCGCTGCCGGTCGTGCATCCCGAACAGCTCGTCAATCTCGGCTCGCCCGGACCCCAGTTCGGGTCGAACAGCTGCGGGCAGCCCGGCGACTGCGACGAAGTGTTCAGCTACCCGATGCTCCAGGATCTTCAAAAGGCCAACACCGGGTTCTCGGGGATCGGCGCCCACGTGCCGTTTGGCGCGAACGTTGCGTACAACGGCGTGACCGTGAACGGAGACGGGCTGCAGATCTCGGGCTCCTATTTTCCGGTCCTCGGCGTCAAACCGGAGCTCGGGCGGCTGATCGGTCCGCAGGACGACACGCCGCCGGGACAGAACTTCGTCGCGGTGGTGAGCTATGGATTCTGGGTGTCGCAGCTCGGCGGCGACCGGTCGATTGTCGGAAAGAACATCGTCGTCAACGGAAAGCCGTTCAACGTGATTGGCGTCGGACCGCGTGGGTTCGATGGCACCACGCTGGGAATGACGCCGTACGTGTTCGTTCCGATGTCCATGCGCGACGCGATGCAGACCGGCAACGACAAGGATCTCACGAACCGGCGGAGCTACTGGGCCTATCTCTTCGGCCGGCTCAAGCCGGGCGTGTCCATGGCGCAGGCGAAGACGTCGATCGACGGCGTCTATACCCCGATCCTGAGCCAGGTCGAGGCGCCGCTGCAGAAGGGAATGAGCGACTCGACCTTGAAGCGCTTCAAGGCGAAGCTGATCACGGTCGCCGACGGCCGTCGCGGACAAAGCAGCCTCCACAAGGAGACCAAAGTACCGATCCTGCTCCTCATGTGCATCACGGGGATCGTGCTCCTCATTGCGTGCGCGAACATTGCGAACCTCCTGCTCGCCCGTGGGGCTTCGCGCTCGATGGAAATGGCGGTGCGCCTCTCACTCGGCGCGACCCGCGGCCAGATCGTCGCGCAGCTGCTCACCGAGAGCGTACTGCTCGCGTTCATTGGCGGTGTGGCGAGCCTCTTCGTCGCGAAGGGGACGCTCGTCGGCATGACCGAGCTGATGCCGTCGAATGTGGTGGAGGGCCTCACGTTCGCGCTCGACGGTTCGGCCATCGCGTTCGCTGCGGTCCTCTCGATCGCGACGGGCTTTCTCTTCGGACTCTTCCCGGCGATCCACAGCACGCGGACGGAGATCGCGAGCGTGATGCGCGAGGGCGGCACGAAGCAGACGGGCGCCAAGGCCGCCGCACGCTTCAGGACGTCGCTCGTCACGGCGCAGATCGCCCTCTCGATGGCGCTGCTCGTCTCGGCCGGTCTGTTCGTGAAGAGCCTCAAGAACGTCAGCAGCGTCGACCTGGGCATCAAGATCGATCACATCACCACGTTCAGGATCGCGCCGGTGCTCAACGGGTACACGGGATCGCGAAGCGCCCTCCTGTTTCAGCAGGTCACCGAGGCACTGGGCGCCCTTCCCGGCGTCACGGGCGTCACGGCGGCGCGCGTGCCGCTCATCGGCAACAGCAATTGGGGCAATGGTGTTCGCGTGCAGGGATACCCGCATGGCCCCGACACCGATCTCAACTCGCGGTTCAACGCCGTCGGGCCCGGATACTTCAAGGTGACCGGCGTGCCGCTCGTGGCGGGCCGCGAGTTCACCGAGGCCGACATGCTCGGCCGTCCAAAGGTTGTGATCGTCAACGAAACGTTCGCAAAAAAGTTCAACCTCGGCCACGACGCGGTGGGCAAGCGGATGTCGCAGGGCGGCGACACGCTCGACATGGAGATCATCGGGCTCGTGAAGGATTCGAAGTACAGCGACGTGAAGGCGAAGATTCCGCCGGTGTACGTCATCCCGTACCGGCAAGATTCGACTGTTGGCAGCCTGAGCTTTTACGTCCGGAGCGGCATGGACCCGTCGACGATCCTGCGCGCCGTTCCCGGCGTGGTCCACAAGTTCGATCCGGACCTTCCGGTCGTCGGGCTGCGCACGCTCGAGCAGCAGGTGAAGGACAACGTGTTCCTCGACCGCATGATCAGCACGCTCTCGGCGGCGTTCGCCGTGCTGGCAACGCTGCTCGCCGCGATCGGCCTGTACGGCGTGCTCGCGTACTCGGTGGCGCAGCGCACGCGGGAGATCGGCGTGCGCATGGCCCTCGGCGCCGACCGCGGCGGGGTGCAGCGCATGGTGCTCAAACAGGTGGCGATCATGACGCTGGCGGGCGGGCTGGTCGGGCTCGCCGGAGCGCTCGCGCTTGGCAACGCGGCGGCGTCACTGCTCTACGAGCTCAAGAGCTACGACCCGGTCGTGATGCTGGTGTCGATCACGTTGCTGACTGCGGTCGCGTTCGGGGCGGGCTACCTGCCTGCGCTGCGTGCGTCGCGCATCGACCCGATGCAGGCGCTCCGCCACGAATAGGAGTAGCAGTAGTCTGTAGTCTCCCGACACGCAGCTGATATCGCTCCGCTTCAGTTCACCGCTCCAGACTGAGATCTCAGCGGTGAACTGAAGCGGAGGGATTTCAGCTGCGAGCCCCGAGTCGGGGGAAACCGCAACATCTTACTTCCAGCTTCCCGCGAGCTGTCTTGTCGCGACGTTGCAGCGGTTGAACACGTTGGTGATCGATATCGCGAGCACCAACGTCCCGAGGCCGCGTTCGTCGAAGTGCTTCGCCGCTTCGTCCCAGATTTCATCGGGGACGGGCTCCGCGCGGTCGGCGATGCGCGTGAGCGCCTCCGTCAGCGCCAGCGCCGCGCGTTCCGCGTTCGTGAAGTACGGTGACTCGCGCCACGCGGCCACGCCGAACAGCCGCTGATCGGTCTCGCCCTGTTCCTTTGCGTGGCGCGACCCGATGTCGACGCAGAATCCGCAGCCGTTGATCTGGCTCGCACGAATGTGCGATAGTTCGAGCGTGGCGGCGGGAACGCTCCCGTTGCGCGTCACGGCCAGCAGGGCCTGGATCGGCGGCATCGCGTCCGGAAGGATTGCCACCGGGTTCTTGAGCCGCGGGCGCAGCGTGGGACGGCTGTCGGATGCGGTCTGGGTTTTTGCAGTGGTGCTCATGATATCTCTCCTTGTCACATTGGTTGGTGTTGGGTCCGTCAACCCTTTGACGAAACCCAGCACGCGAGTGTGACCGATGAACGAAAACGAACTATTGGCCGGCCGATTCGAGCAGCACCGCGCTCACCTGCGCGCGGTCGCCACTCGGATGCTCGGCACGCAGGACGAGGCTGACGACGCCGTGCAGGAGGCGTGGCTGCGTGTGAGCCGCGCCGGCGCGCACGATGTCGACAACCTCGGTGGATGGCTGACGACCGTCGTTTCCCGAGTCTGCCTCGATGTGTTGCGGTCGCGCAACAGCCGGCGTGAGGAGCCGCTGGTGGCCGACGGCCCCAACCGTTCGGCAGAACCGCGCGGAGAGCGGACTGCAGAGGACGACGCCGTGCTCGCCGACTCGGTCGGGATGGCGATGCAGGTGGTGCTCGAGCGGCTCCCGCCGGCGGAGCGCGTCGCGTTCGTGCTGCACGACATGTTCGACCTCACGTTCGACGAGATCGCGCCGATCATCGAGCGCTCACCGGTCGCCACGCGGCAGCTTGCGAGCCGCGCGCGGCGGCGCGTGCGCGGCACGCCGCCGTCACCGCCGGCGGACCGCGATCGGCATCGGCAGATCGCCGAGGCGTTCCTGGCCGCCTCACGCAACGCCGACATCGAGGGACTGCTCGCGGTGCTCGATCCGGACGTCGTGTTCCGGGCGGATGCGGCGGCGGTGAAGTTGGGCGGCGACCGCGACCTTCAGGGAGCCGCGGCGATCGCGAATGCGTTCTCCGGCAAGGCGAAAGCCGCCCGCGCGGCGCTCATCAACGACGCCGTTGGAGTCATTGTCGATCCGCGCGGCAAGCTCCTGCTCATTCTTGCGCTCACGTTCGAGGGCGGACGGATCACGGAGATCGAGGCGGTGGCGGATCGGGCGAGCCTGGCGGAGCTGGACTTGGTGCCGTTCAGCGCGGGCGTTCAGTAGCAACGATGTGGTGATGCGCTGAGCACACGCGATCTGTACTCATGCCTCACCGGCTCTCCTTGACAACCCGGCCGTTGAGGGGCTGCGTCGGCCGCGCGTCGTGAGGATAGAGCTTCGCGAACGCCGCGATTTCCGCAGCTGAAATCTCGACCGGCGTCTTGAGCACGTACCAGGTGACGCCTTCGGTGCAGGGCGGGGCCGTCTGCGATCCGGCGTATGTGTAGTAGCCGAGTTCGCGCGGCAGCAGTGTGCCCGGATCGACGTTCACGCCGGCGAGGTCGTGCTCGGGTCCCGCAATCGGCGGCATGTGGTCCCAGAGGCGCTGGACGGTGGCGTTCGACTTCCCGGCGCGCAGCAGCACGGTGACGCCGACGACTTTTCCATCTTTCGAGGCATGCATGAAATGCGCCGCCATCGCGGACGGCGCGCCGTGCACGAATTCCTCGCTCGGGCGGTGGAAGTGAAACTGCGTGAGCTCATAGCGTGTGTCGCCGACGATCAGAAAATTGCCGTTGCCGGGCGGGTAGTTCACGCGCACGGCGGTGAAGCCGTTGTTGATGATCCTGACCGGTCCGCTCTTGTATGCGAAGTGGATCGCGGGCAGGTCGGCCTTCACCGCGCTCGTGATGTCGATCGGCGACTGCTCGTGTCCCGCGCTGCACGCCGCGTAGTCCGGGTCGAGGCTGCCCCAGTGGTCCGGCCCGGTCGCGCCGCTGTCGTAGCTCCACGGTGTGCGCCATCCGCCGGCGGCGGGCGCCGCCTTCTGCGCGGACAGGCCGCGCGGGTCCAGCGCCGCTCCGAGGATCACTGCTCCTGCAAGCCAGCCGTTGCGCATGTCGCACCTCACGTGTGGCCGCGCCGATCATGTCCGCGGCGAAGGGTTCACCACAGCTTCCCTCAGCAATATGCGCGGGCGGACCTGGCCACACTTTCATGGGTGTCAAAGTGTGCCGTCGCGGAGACGCTCTCGGTGCGCGCGGCCTCCCTGCCACGCCGGTGTCTCCGCACACCGACACCTGCACGGGCGTGCCGCCCGACACGTGCCGCGCGACGGCGTTGACTAATACATATCTTTAGTTATATAATAGCAAACGATATGAAACCCAGGCCGATCGACGTCGCCCTCAACCTCTACGAACTGGCCGGGCCGATCTTCGTCTCGCTCAAGGAGCAGGTCAACCCGCCGGGCGGCAAGGCGCGCGCGCACCCGGACATCCGCGAGCTGACGTTCACACAGCTGCGCGTCCTGCTCTCCATCGAATACGGCAAGGATCAGGTTGGCAAGCTCGCCCGCGGCGCGCAGGTCGCCCAGCCCGCGATGTCGAAGATCGTCGACCGGCTGATCGCGCTCGGTTTCATCCGCCGGGACCCGCACCCCACCGACCGGCGGCAGATCAAGCTCAGCCTAACCCCCAAGGGCGCCGCGATGACGCGGCGCGTTCGCCTGAAGGCCGCGGAGAAGTACGTCGACGCGATCGGCAATCTCTCCGCCGCCGACCAGAAAAAACTGCGCGACGGCATCGCCGTGATCTTCGACGTCATCGAGCAGACCCAAAAGGACGCACCATGAAACTCAATCCTGCCACGACCGCGCTCCTCACCCTCGACTTCCAGCAGGGAATCTTCGGATTCGTCTCCGGCGCCGATGCGGTCATCCCGGCCGCCGCGCGCGCGGTGGAGTTCGCGAGGAAGCAGAAGTACCAGCTCATCCACGTGGGCCTTGGCTTTGCCGACGGGCATCCGGAGATTCCGGACGGGCCCTCGCGCTTCGGGATGGTGAAGGCCAACAAACTCTTCATTAAAGGAACGGCGTCCGCCGAGTTTCATCCGTCGGTGGCGCGTCCCGGCGAGCTCGTCGTGCACAAGCAGCGGGTCGGTGCGTTCTCCGAGAACCAGCTGCACCTGATCCTTCGTTCGCTCGGCGTGACGAACCTGGTGTTCTTCGGCATCTCCACCAGCGGAATCACCCTGTCGACCCTTCGCCGGGCGTTCGACCTCGACTACCAGTGCTTCGTGCTCAAGGACGCCTGCTTCGATGCCGATGCCGAAGTGCACCGCGTGCTCACGGAGAAGATCTTTCCGGGACAGGCGACGGTCCTCACCGTGGACGCGTTCATCGCGGGGCAGGAGGGTTGAAGGCCTCGTTCGCCGGGATCGCGCGATCCCTGAGGCACCGCAACTACCGGCTGTTCTTCTCTGGGCAGACTGTTTCGCTGATCGGCACCTGGCTCACGCGCGTCGCCGCCAGCTGGCTCGCATACCGGCTCAGCCATTCCGCGCTCGTGCTCGGGCTCGTGAGTTTCGCCGGACTCATTCCGACGTTTCTCATCGCGCCGTTCGCCGGCGTGCTCGCGGACCGCTGGAACAAACATCGGGTGCTGGTCCTGACGCAGGTCTGCGCGGCGCTGCAGTCGGCCGCGCTCGCCGCGCTGACGCTCTCCGGGCGGATGACGATTCCATATCTCGTTGGCCTCAGCGTCGTGCAGGGCCTCATCAACGCGTTCGACATGCCGGTGCGGCAGTCGCTGGTCGTCGAGATGATCGAGGACCGTCGCGACCTGCCCAACGCGATCGCGCTGAACTCCTCCATGGTGAACCTCGCGCGGCTCGTGGGGCCGTCGCTCGCGGGAATCCTGATCGCGTCCGTGGGCGAAGGCGGATGTTTCGCGATCGACGCGGTCAGTTACCTCGCCGTGATCGCGACGCTGCTGATGATGTCGTTCAAGTCGCGCGCACACGCGCCGGCGGCGCAGAAGCACCTCCTGCTCGAGCTCAAGGACGGCTTCACGTACGCCGGCCGGTCGCCCGCGATCGTGGCGGTGCTCGCGCTGCTCGCGCTCGTCAGCTTCATGGGCGTTCCCTACATGACGCTCCTGCCGATGATCGTGACAGAGCGGCTCGCCGGTGACGCGCGGGTGCTCGGCTACCTCACCGGCGCATCGGGACTCGGTGCGCTGACCGGCGTGCTCTACCTCGCATCGCGGCGGTCCGTGCTGGGACTCGGCCGCATCATATTCGCGTCGGCGCTCGTGTTCGGCACCGGGCTCATCCTGTTCGGGTTCGCCCACACCGTCTGGTTCGCGCTGCCGATGACGCTCATCGCGGGGGATGGGGATGATGGTGCAAATGGCCGCGACCAACACCGTGCTGCAATCGATCGTCGAGGAGGACAAGCGGGGACGCGTGATGAGCCTCTTCCTGATGGCGTTCACGGGTACGGCGCCGTTCGGGAGCTTGTTCGGCGGGTTCATGGCGGACAGGATCGGCGCCGCGATGACGCTCGAATGCGGCGGAGTCGTGTGCTGCCTTGGCGCGCTGGTGTTCCTGCGGGCGCTGCCGGAGATCGGGCGGGAGATGAGGCCGGTGCACGAGCAGCAGGAGTTGATTGCGACGGTTGTGTCGTGATGCGGGGACGCATCCCGCATCAATGTTTCTCCTACTGAGACCTAACACCTCATTAACCAACCCCTAACCCGCTGCTAACCCCTCGTCACATCCAGCGCGTGTACGGTATCGTAGGCCGAGCGCATTCGCGCCCGGCTTCGGACCAAACATCCAGCCGGAGAGCGGACGATGTTCACCAACCTGTTGGAGTCGAGAGGGAAGAAGCCCCGGTCGGTCGGCGGTTCGCTGGCCAGCCTCGCTGCTCATGCGGCGATCATCGTGGTGGCGATCCAGGCGACGCTCCACGCGGGTCAGTCTCCAGTAGAAGTGCCTCTGGACAAGGTCGTGTTCGCGGCGGAGCCCGTGGACAAGC
>JBIOHR010000026.1:0-26524 GCA_044449085.1 Gemmatimonadales bacterium
ACGCACGCGTCGACGGTGGCGGCGAGCAGCAGCAGCGCTAGCGCGGTCGCGAGCGCGCGCAGGACCGCTGCAACGATCGCCGCGGACCGCAGCGTGCGCCGCGCCCGTTCGACGCGCTGCACGACGGTCATGGTGCCACCGCCCCGGGCGCGCGCCGCACGATCAGCTCGCCGGCGAGCAGGAGCAGCGCGGCTCCGAGCAGCCACGGTGCGAGCGGCGAACGCTCGTCAGGAGGACGAATGGACGCGGCCACCGCGGCCGCGCCACCGCGTGCGAAACGCCGCGCCACTGAATCAGGAACGGGGGAGGAGATGCTGGCGCCGGCGCAGGGCGCGAGCAGGACGCGCGCGAAGCCCATGAACGCGGGCTGCAGCGTGATGTCGCCAGACGCGGGAACGCCGACGCCGATCGTACGGACGCAGCCACGGCCGAGCGGCCGCTCCACCGCGGCGGGTGACCCGTCGGCCCAGCGCGCCACGACCCGGGTCGCGGACACGGGATCCGGGAGCGCGATGCGCTCGAGCGGTGCGACGAGCGTCGCGTCACCGGCCCACACTCCCTGCGCGGACACCGGCCCCGGTCCAGTGGCCGGCCAAGTCACCACGGCAGCCCCGTCCCGCGCAGCCGCAGAATCCGCGGCGAGCGGCCGCGCGCGCAGGACGCGCACCGGAACGGCCGTCGCCGCCCGCGGCACAGCGGAGTTCAGCGCGGCAATCAGTGGACGAAGTCCGTCGTCCGGGGCGCCAGCCGCGAAGGTGATCGCCGCGGCCGTGGCGCGCGCTGCCTTGGTTCGCACGAGCCGCACGCGCCCCGGCCAGTGCGCAATCGCATTCGCGCTCGCCGCGTCGATCTCGTCCGCGGTCAGCGGCGAGACGATCACCAGTTCGACCGAATCGGCCCGGCGTGCGAGGTCGCCGGCGGCGCGCCGCGCGCCAACGAGCGCCGCCGACAGCGATCCGCGCGCGTGCGTCGCGGCGACCGCGCGCAGCGAATCCTGCGCGCCGGCGGCAATCATCGTCGCCGAAGAGTCGAACAGCACGAGCGCATCACCCCGGCCCACGAGCAGGGCCGCGGAGTCACGCGCATCGGGGAGCGCGCCGCGCGAGCGGTCGGTCACGATCACGCGGGCGAGCGCCGTGCCCCGCGCGCGCATCACCGGGCCCGCGAACGCGGTGCCGAGCAGGAGGACCGTCACGCAGCGCAGCAGGAGCAGGAGCAGGTCCGTCGGCCGCGCGGCCCGCGACGACGCCCGTGCATCACCCGTCGGCACGAAGCGCGCCGTGGGGAGCGGCGACGCCGGCGGCCGCTGCGTCGTGATGAAATGCAGCGCGACCGCGCCGAGCGAAGCGATGGCGGCGGCCGCCAGCCAGAACGGCGCGAGAAAACTCACGCGCGCACTCCGCTGGCGCCGGGCAACGCCACGAACCGGCGCACGACGACATCCACGGCAGCGTCGTCCACGATCTCATGACACGCGACCCCGTCGTCGCGCCACCCGCGGGCGACGTCCGCGCGCCAGTCATCGAACGCGGCGCGGTACGCCGCGCGCGTCCGATCGGTAAGCGGGCGCGCCGTGGCGGGATCCTCGGGATCGGTCGCGAGCATCGGCGCCTGGGGCGGGTCGAGCTCCGCGCGCGAGACGACGTGGACGACGTGCACCTCGCCGCCGCCCGCAACATGCGCGCGCGCCGTGCGGCGCAGTTCGTCGAGCGCGCCGAGGCAGTCCGTCACGAGCATGACGCGCGCCGGCGCGCCGACGAACGCCGCAGCGAGCGACGCAGACCCCGACGGCGTGGCCGCGTCGAGCGTGCGCGCAACTTCCGCGACCACGCCGCGGCGCGTGCGCGGCGGAAGCCGCAGCGGCCCGCCCGCCGCCGCAATCCACCCGCCCACGGGATCGCCCCCCGCGTGCGCCACCGCGGCGCAGGCGACCGCGACTTCCTTCGCCGCAGACCACTTCGTGCGTCGCCCAAAAGCGACGCCGGATTCGCGCGCATGCTCGACCGGAAACGCCATCGACGCCGACGCATCCACCGCGATCAGCGTGCCGAGCACCGCCCGGTCCGGCGCGAGCCGGATGAACGCACGGTCGCTGCGCGCGAGCAGCTTCCAGTCGAGGCGCCGCGGATCGTCGCCCTGGCGGTAGGGACGGTACTCGGCGAACTCGCTCGCGACTCCGCGGGTGCGGGCGGGGTGCGCGCCGGGCGCGCCGCCCTGCACCGGCCGCCGTGCGGGCCACCTTACGCCGCGCACGGACTCGAGCAGCGCGCCGTACGGGCCGACCGCCATCGCTAAAGCCTGAGGTCGCTGCGCGGCGCGCCGACGCTCGCGAGCAGATCCTCCACGATGCGCTCGGAGTTCACTCCCTCGGCCTCGGCCGCGAAGTTCGGAAGCACACGGTGGCGCAGCACGGGGCGCGCGACGCGCCGGATGTCCTCGGGCGCGACGGTCAGCCGTCCCGCAAGCAAGGCTGCGGCCTTCGCGCCGAGGATCAGCGCCTGGCCCGCGCGCGGACCCGCACCCCAGCGCACGTACTTGCGCACGAGCTCGGTGGCGGAGGGCGAGTCGGGGCGCGTGGCGCGCGCCAGGGCCGCCGCGTACTTCAGCGCGGGATCGGCCGCCGGCACCTCGCGCGCGAGGCGCTGAAGGGCGCGAGCCTCCGTCGCGTCGATCACCGGCGAGAGCGGCGTGAGCTCGACGCCCGTCGTCGCGCGCAGGATCGAGATTTCCTCTTCCTCGCCCGGATAGCCGATGCGAATGTCGAAGAGAAAGCGGTCGAGCTGCGCTTCGGGAAGCGGGTACGTGCCTTCCTGCTCGATCGGGTTCTGCGTGGCGAGCACGAAGAAAGGCTCCGGGAGCGCCATCGAGTCGCCCGCCACCGTCACACGATGTTCCTGCATCGCCTCGAGCAGCGCCGCCTGTGTACGCGGCGGCGCGCGATTGATTTCGTCGGCCAGCACGATGTTCGCGAATACCGGCCCGCGTACGAACCGGAAGCCGCGCTGGCCCGTGGCCGTGTCCTCCTCGAGAATCTCCGTGCCCGTGATGTCGCTCGGCACGAGATCTGGCGTGAACTGGATGCGCCGGAAGTCGAGGTGCATCGCTTCGGCGACCGACCGGATCATCAGTGTCTTCGCGAGGCCCGGAACTCCGACGAGCAGGGCGTGGCCACCGGCGACCATCGCCATGAGGATTTCGTCGAGCACATCGGACTGCCCCACGATGCGCTTGGAAACCTCCGTGCGGAGGCGCACGGCGGCCGCGAGCAGCTGCTCGCGCTCGGAGCCCGCCCGGGACGTGACGGCGGCGCTCAGCGGACTGCCCGGCGGCGGCGCAGCGTGATGAGGTAGGTCGACCCGTCGCGCGCACCGCTCTCCGCGACGGATCCCTGCTCTCCCAGCACCTCCCACCCGCGCAGCTTCACGACGTAATCGGCGGGCACCGCGTTGCGCAGGCCGAACGCGGCGAGTGCATCGCGTTTGAGCGTCGCGACGGGCGTCTCCGGCGGCACGCTCACCGCCATGCGGTCCCACTGCTCGAGGAGCTGCACGCGGAGATTCATGCGACCGCCTCGGTCGACGGCGGCAGCGACGAGAGAAAGCGCGCCACCTGCTGGTCGAACATGTACGACGAGGCGGACACGGTCGTGTCGGATCCTGCAGGCGCCACGCCGATCGCGATTTCCTCGCCGCCGAGGCCCCGGAGCGTGAGGTACGTCGGCCCGGTCCGCTCGGGAAATGCCGAGTAGATCCCCGAGCGCTGCGCGAAGAAGTCCTTCGCCGCGGCGAGCACGCCCGCCGGCGAGAGCGTCGTGCGAACCTGCTGTAGGGTGCGGCTTCGCTGCTGGTTTCTCACGGGCGGTCCTCTTGCGGTGCGTACTCGAGCGGAATGGTGAGAGCGAACGTCGATCCTTCTCCCGGTGCCGATACCAGCTCGATGTCGCCGCCGAGCAGGCGGGCGATGCCGCGGGAGAGCGCGAGCCCGAGCCCCGACCCGCCATAACGCCGCGTCGCAGTTCCATCGACTTGGCGGAACTCGTCGAACACCAGCACCTGCGCCTCCGGCTCGATCCCGATGCCGGTATCTTGTACGCTGTAGACAGCCCGGCCGTTGGCAACGTTTACCGACGCGCGGACCGCCCCTTTCGCGGTGAACTTGAACGCGTTGGAGAGTAAGCTAACGAGAATGCGCGTGATTTTCCGCCGGTCGGAGCGGAGCACCGGGAGCGCGAGGACCGGCTCCTCGGCGATCAACTGCACTCCGTCAGGCAGGCCCCTGGCGGCGCGCATCGCGTCGCGGAGCGGCACCCGAGGGTCGAACTCCTCCACCATGACCTCGAGCGTGCCGCGCCGGAGCGCCGTGAACTCGAGGAGCGCGTCGATCAGCTCGAGCAGGCGGTCGCTCGCGGACCGCGCCTGGCCGAGTTCGTCGGCCTGCTCGGCGGTGAGCGGCCCGGAAATCCGCTCGCTCAGGATCGAAAGGTACCCCATGACGGCGGTGAGGGGCGTGCGCAACTCGTACGACACATTCGCCAGGAACTCGTCCTTCACGCGACGCGCCTCGACCACGGCGACGTATTGCCGCTCGAGCTCCGCGTTCGCCTCCACGAGCGCCGCGTTCGTGCGGCGCATTTCGTCGAGGAGGCCGGCCTTTTCGGCTGTGGCGGCCATCTGGTCGGCCACGATCCGCAGCAGCCCGCGCTTTTCGGGTGTGAACCCACCCGGCTCGGTGAAGTAGAACGTGACCGTCCCGAGGACGCGATTGGCGGCCTGGAGCGGGAGGGCGACGAGCGCGCGGAACCCTAGTTCGCTCGACACGTCGCGCCAGTCCTCCAGCCCGGGATCGGCGAGGACGTCCGGAATCTCGATCGCGCGCCGCTCGCTTGCGGCCTCCCCGCTGGGACCGAACCCGACGCGCACACGCATTTCGCCAAGCCATGGCCGGTGCTGCTCGGGCCAGTTGTGCGCGGCCACGAGGCGCATGAGCTCCGAGGCGCCGTCGACGAGATACACCGAGGCGAAGCTCGCGCCGACCACCGGGCTCACACGGTCGAGTGCGAACTGGAAGACGTCCTCGGGCCGGTCTGCGCGAAGAAAGGCGTGGACGATCTCGCGGACCGCGACGAGCTCACGATGCGCCGGCGGCTCCGCGACGGCCGGCGCGAACGGCGCGCGCGTGGCGTAGCGGCGCCGCGGCATCGGCTAGTGGCCGGCTCCCACCGCGGAATAGAGGCGCGACTCGAGCATCGCCTGGAGCCGCTTCGTCACCGGCCCCGGAACGCCGGCGCCCACGGGCTTGCCGTCGAGTGTAACGACGGGCGAGACGTCGGTCGTGGTGCCGCAGACGAAAAGTTCGGTCGCGCGCAGCAGGTCACCCTGCGCGACCGCACGCTCGGAGAACGGAATCGCGGCCTCACGGATCAGCTCCACGACCACCTGCCGCGTGATTCCCGGCAGGATCAGGTTGCCAAGCGGGTGCGTGCGAAGCGTGCCATCCACTACGGCGAAGGAATTCGTCGCGGCGCCTTCGGTCATGGTCCCGTCGCGCAGCAGGATCGCCTCGTAGGCACCGGCCTCGGTCGCCGCCTGCCGCGCCAGCACTGCGCCCAGCAGGTTGACGGTCTTGAGGTCGCAGCGGAGCCACCGGAAGTCGGGAAAAGTGATCGCCTTCACACCGGCGTCGCGGTGATCGCGCGGAACGGTAAACCGCGAGGCGGCGGCGTACACCGTCGGCCGGACGGTCGCGGGCGGAAAGTAATGCGTGCGGGGCGCGGCACCGCGCGAAACCTGCATGTAGACCGTCGCTTCGCCGTCCGCGAACCCATTGTCGGCCACGAGGCGCTCGCAGACGCCCTTGAGCGCGCCGATCGAGAGCGCGTCGAACGCGATTCGTATTCCGGCGAGTCCACGCGCGAGTCGCGCGGCATGCGCGTCCCACTCGAAGATGCGGCCGTCGATGACCCGGACCACTTCGTAGATGCCGTCGCCGAAAATAAAGCCGCGGTCGTCCACCGAGACAGTCGCGCGCTCCTTCGGGATGAACTCACCATTCAGGTATACGGACGCCATGACGGTTCCTCTCAGGTCAGCAATCGTTCAATTGACGACACGAGCGGCGCGAACGACAGCGGGTTGCCCGCCACGCGCTTCGCCTGCTCCTCGGCCAGCTCACGCTGCCCGTGCGCGAACAGCTCGCGCACGATCCACGGCCCCGCCGCCGGATTCCGCCACCAGTCGGCATTGAACCGCTCGACGAGCGATTCCGCGAGCAGCGATTGCAGCTGCCACGCGCGGAGGTAGCGCGCCGAATAGAAATGCGGATCCACGTCCACGAATGCGTCGGCACGCTGGTATTTGAACCCCGTCGCGCCGGACAGGGTTTCCACGTACAGGTCGGGCAGTGCCGACCACGATACGCGCCCCCCGTAGAGCTCCACCTCGTAGATCAGTTTCGCGCAGTAGCGGCGGAGGAACTGCAGTTCCTCGAACCCCGCCGCCCGCAGATAGCGCGGCAGGTCGTTCTTGCCGAGCTGCGTGTAGCGTCCGAGCCAGCCCCGGTCCTTCATGCGGTGGTCGAACAGCATCGCGTAGCTCTCGGTGATCGAGTTGTCGCCGAGCCAGCGGAACTCGAACGGCATCGACATGTCGACGTTGGCGAAGTGCAGCGCGTGCCCGAGTTCGTGGAGCAGCGTCTGCCAGTCGTTCTGCCCGCCGTGCGGCCTGATCACGAGGTAGACCTCGTCGGGAATCACCACCGGCGCGCAGAACGCACGGGCGCGCTTTCCCGGACGGTCGCCGGTGTCGTAGCGCACGCGGCCGTTCGCGTCGGGGCTCGCGCCCATCTCGGTGACCTGGCGGCGCACTTCGCGCTCCATCGCGTCCGCCGGAAAGCCGGCGTCGAACTCCGGCGCGCGCATCAGCGCGACGGCGTCGGCGCGCGTCGCTTCCGACGGCGTGATCCCGAGGCCGCGCTTGAGGAACTCCGGCAGCACCTCGTCCCACATCGACTGCGTGTCGCGGAGAAAGGCGGCACAGTCATCGCGCAGCGCGCGCACGCGGACGCCCGCGAGCGCATCGAACGTCTCGATGTACCCCGGCGCGACCGCCATCTTCTCGACGAAGTCCTTCTCGCGCGACAGCCGTTCCTGCCGCATCGGCGCAAGCTGGGATCCGACCAGGGCGGCGCGCGCATCGTCGAGCGCGCGCCGCTCGCGCGCATCGCGCGTGTTCGCGATGGTGATCGATGCGCGGCGGTACGGCTCGGCTCCGCCGTTCGCGAGACGCACCACGGCCTCGCCCTCCCACGCGATCTCCCGTTCCTCGAGCGGCGCGAGCTCGCGTCCGACGCGCGACTCCACCAGCCACTCGACCAGCATGCGGCCGGAGCGGTGGTCCTCGGATCCCGGACTGGCCCGCTTCAGGAGATCCGTCGCGAGCTCGAGCGACTCGTCGCCGTAGGCCGCGCGGTGCCGCTCGTAGATCGGCTGCAGCTCCGCCGACGGCTTCAGGCCCGCGTGCGACGAGTAGTACTCGCGCGAAACGTCGCGCAGGAACGCCTCGCCACGGTTGCGGAGGAGGTCGAGGGCGCTGGCGCTGGACACGGGCATGCGCCGCTCAGTTCCCGGCGAGCCGCGAGTCGGCCGTGGGACGATCCGACGCGAGATACGCGGCGATGACCTCGGCCGCCCGCGATGCCGCCACGCGAAGCTGTCCCATGTCGTCGCGGAACCGGATCGTGACGTCGTCGTTCGCGGTGGATTCGCTGTCGATCGTCACACAGAACGGCGTGCCCGCTTCGTCCTGGCGGCGGTAGCGGCGCCCGATGGCGCCGGCCTCGTCGTAGAACACCGGGAAGCGCTTGCGGAGCGCGTCGGCCACGCGGTGTGCCATCTCCGGCTGGCCGTCCTTCTTGGTGAGCGGGAAGACGCCGGCCTTCACGGGCGCAAGCGCGGGATGGAAACCCATCACGACCCGGCCTTCGTCCTCACCAGCCACAGACTCCTCGCGGTAGGCGTTGACGAGAATCGCCAGCAGCGTCCGATTGGGCCCACACGCCGTCTCGATGACGTACGGCAGGTAGCGCTTGTTCGCGGCCTGATCGACGTACTCGAGGCGCTTGCCGGAGAACTCCTGGTGCTTGCCGAGGTCGAAGTCGCCGCGGTTGTGGATTCCCTCGATCTCCTGCGGCCCGAGCGAACCTCCGAAATCGAACTCCACATCGAATGCCGCGCGCGCGTAGTGCGCGAGCTCGCCGGCCTCATGCTTGTGGAACTGGAGGCGGACTTCGTCGAGGCCGAGTCCGCGGTGCCAGGCCATCCGCGCAGCCTTCCATTTCTCGAACCACTCCATGTCGGTGCCCGGCTCGACGAAGAACTGCATCTCCATCTGCTCGAACTCGCGCGTCCGGAAAATGAAATTCCCCGGCGTGATCTCGTTGCGGAACGCCTTCCCGATCTGCGCGATGCCGAACGGCACCTTCTGCCGCGAGGCCTGCTGCACGTTCAGGAAATTCACGTACGACCCCTGCGCCGTCTCGGGGCGCAGGAAGATCGTCGCAGACGAATCCTCGACCGGACCCATCTGCGTCTTGAACATCAGGTTGAACTGGCGCGACTCGGTCAGCTGGCATTCGCTGAACTCGCCGGGCTTCTTGCTCGGCTTCTTCAGACACTGCGCGTCCTGCAGTTTGTCCGCGCGAAAGCGCCCCTGGCAGGTCTTGCAGTCCACGAGTGGGTCGACGAACCCGCCCACGTGGCCGCTCGCCTCCCACACGCGCGGATGCATGAGGATCGCGGAGTCGAGTCCTTCGATGTCGTCGCGCGAGCGGACCATCGCGTTCCACCAGCGCTCCTGGAGATTGCGCTTGAGTTCGACGCCGAGCGGCCCGTAGTCCCACACAGAGCCGAGTCCTCCGTAGATCTCGGAGGACTGAAAAACGAAGCCGCGCCGCTTGGAAAGCGAGACGAGTTTTTCCATGACATCGGGAAATGACATGCGGGCCGGGAGGCGGGAGACGAGCGATGTGGGAGTGGCCGCAATTTCGCCTTGGGGAGGGGGAAACGGCAACGCTTTCAGCGGGCAGCCGGCAGTGTTGCGGTTCGTCGCCGTCCTTGCGCCGGTTGCGGGTCCCGATTCCTTTCAACAATCCCTCCAGAGCCTCCCATGCGACCCTTTCTGCGCCACTTCATCGCAACCGCACTGGCAATCGCCGTGAGTACGCTGCCGCTTCAGGCACAGCAGCCGAATCATGCCATCAATCGCGCCAACCTCGACACGACCTGCGCGGCGTGCACCGACTTCTTCAAATTCGCCAACGGCGGGTGGCTGAAAAGGGCCGCGATTCCGGCGGCGTATTCATCGTTCGGCTCGTTTCGCGAGCTCGCGGACCGCAATGAGGCCCGGCTCCACACGATCCTCGACGCCGACGCCGCCGCGGTAAAGGGCGACCGCGGCACTCCCGGCGAGGGGTCCTGGAAGGTCGGCGCATTCTATGCGAGCTGCCTCGACACCGCCGCGATCGACAAGCTCGGGGTCGCACCGCTGAGGCCGGAACTCGACATCATTGCGTCGATCAAGTCACCCGATGACCTCAAGAAGAGGCTCGGTGTGCTCGAACATCGCGCGGGGCTCGCCCCGTGGGGCGACGGCGCGACACAGGATGCGAAAAATGCGTCCTCGATGATCGGCGGGCTGTACCAGGGCGGCCTCACCCTTCCCGACGGCGAGTACTACACGAAGACTGATTCGATCTCGGTCAAGATGCGCGATGGTTTCGGCGCACACATGACGCGCATGTTCGAGCTGATGGGCGACACGCGCGACGCGGCCACGGCGGAGTCGAGAGCGGTTCTCGCCATCGAAACGCAGCTCGCGCGCGCCTCCAGGACGCGCGTGCAACTGCGCGATCCGCAGACGAACTACCACAAGATGTCGCTCGCGGAGCTCGAGAAGATCACACCGGGATTCCCATGGCCCGCGTTTTTCGCGGCGCAGGGTGCGCCGGGGATCTCCACGTTCGATGTCGGCCAGCCGGAGTTCTTCACCGCCGTCAACGGGATGTTCACCACGGTCCCGGTCGCCGGGTGGAAGTCGTACCTCCGCTGGCACCTGGTGCACAACGCAGCACCCGCGCTCGCCACGCCGGTCGTCAAGGAGAACTTTGCCTTCGACCGCCTCTTCAGCGGCGCGACCGCGATGCTGCCGCGATGGAAGCGCTGCCTGCAGTCCACCGACAATCGCCTCGGCGAGCTGCTCGGCCAGGAATATGTGAAGAAGAACTTCACGCCGGCCGCGAAGGCACGTGCCGTGAAGATCGTCAACACCCTCGTCGCCGAGCTGCATGACCGCATTCAGCAGCTCGACTGGATGAGCGCGCCGACGAAGACACAGGCGCTGGCGAAGCTCGCCGCGTTCACCAAGAAGATCGGATTCCCGGACAAATGGCGCGATTACTCCGCGCTCTCGATCACCACTGGCCAGTATCTCACCAACGTGCACGCCGCCGACAGCTGGGCCGCCGCGCGCGACTGGGCGAAGATCGGGAAGCCCGTGGACCGCACGGAATGGGGGATGACACCGCCGACGGTTAACGCGTACTACCAGCCGCTAAGGAATGAGATCGTCTTCCCCGCGGGAATTCTCCAGCCGCCATTCTACAATCCGGACGCGGACGACGCCGTGAACTATGGCGGCATGGGCGCGGTCATCGGGCACGAGATGACCCACGGCTTCGACGATCAGGGCCGGCAGTTCGACAAGGACGGCAACCTCAAGGACTGGTGGACGAAAGCGGACGCCGAGAAATACACCGTGCAGGCGAACAGGGTAGCGAAACAATTCGATGCGTACACCGTGCTCGACTCAGCCACGCACGTGAACGGCGCGCTTACGCTCGGAGAGAACATCGCCGACTTGGGCGGCCTGACGGTTTCGTTCGCGGCGATGGAACGCGCACTCGGCCCGGGTCCGCGCACGAAGATCGACGGGTTCACGCCGGAGCAGCGCTTTTTCCTCTCGTGGGCGACCGTGTGGCGGCAGGTCTACCGGCCGCAGGCGCTGCGCACGCAGGTGAACTCCAACGAGCATGCGCCGGCGATGTGGAGAGTGAACGGGCCGCTCAGCAACATGCCGGAGTTCAAGGCGGCGTGGGGGTGCAAGGAGGGGGACGCGATGGTCCGGCCGGAGGCGTTGAGGGCCCGGATTTGGTGACTTCTCCCCGCTGTCAGCCGCGCGCCCTGAGCGCCGCCGCAATGAGCGCCCCGTGGCCGCGTCCGTTCTCGATGAACACTCCGTTCGCCTTTTTTCCGGACGTCAGCACCCCAGCGACGAACACGCCGCGCACCGGCGTTTCCATCGTCGACGGATTGTGAGCGGGGATTCCCGTTGCCGGATCGAACGGCACGCCGAGCCCGCCGAGCAGGCCGGGCGACGGCGTGTACCCCGTGAGCAGAAATACGTGGTCGGCCGGAATCGTATCAGGTCCCGCATCGGCTTTGAGGTGCAGCCACCCCGGCTCGATCGACGCCACGCGTGCCTTCCATCGGATGGAGATCGACCCGGCGCTGATGCGCTCCTCGAACTCCGGCAGGATCCACGGTTTGATCACGTGAGAGAACGCGGCCTCGAAGTGCACGAGCGTAACCAGCGCGCCGCATCGCGCCAGTTCGAGCGCGCACTCCACCGCTGAGTTTCCGCCGCCGACCACGACAGCCCGGCGCTGGAACGCCTGATGTCCCTCGTGGAACTCATGTGAGACGTGCGGCAGATCCTCGCCGGGCACGCCGAGCATGTTCGGCGATGAGAAGTAGCCCGTGGCCACCACGACCGCCCGCGCCGGCGTAAGGACCGTCGCACCCTGCGCCAGCTGCGAATGCACGACGAACTCCGCACCGGCGCTCTCGACCGCCGTCACCTCTTCATACTGACGCAGCGAGAGCTTCCACCAGTCGGCGACCGTTCGATAGTACGCGAGCCCCTCGCGCCGCGTGGGCTTCTCACCGGCGGGAACGAACGGCACGTCGCCGATCTCGAGCCGCTCCGGCGACGAGAAAAAGGTGAGGTACGTCGGGTACCGCGCGATCGAGCTCACGATACACGAACGGTCGAACACAACGGCGGGAATCCCCACCTCCTCGAGCGCGACCGCCGCCGCAAGCCCACACGGCCCCGCCCCCACGACGACAACCGGCGGCACGTGCGACATCTACGACGATGCAAGATCGACGATGGAAGATCGAAGAGGACGCCTGCGACTCGCCAATGTCGCACCGCGAAGGCCGTCACCTTCGATCCTCCATCTTGCATCTTCCATCGCCGTTTCAGAGGCCAATGATCTGATCCCGCCTCGTCCCCACCGAAACGAAATCGATCGGGCATTCCACGAGCGCCTCGATACGGTCGAGATACGCACGCGCCTTGGCTGGCAACGCCTCGAGTTTCCTCGCATCGGCCGTCGACTGCCTCCACCCGTCGAACCATTCGAGACGCGGCTTGATCCCCTCGAGTTCCGCGATGTCGCCTGGGAACTCCTCCACCACGTCGCCTTCGAATTCGTAGCCCGTGCAGATGGCGATCTTGTCGAGCGTATCGAGCACGTCGAGCTTGGTGACCGCCAGCGACGTGAGGCCGTTGATGCGCACGGCGTAGCGCACCACCACCGCGTCAAACCACCCGCAGCGGCGCGGCCGCCCGGTCGTCGCGCCAAACTCGTTGCCGAGCTTGCGGACCCGCTCGCCCATCGCCTCGTCGAACTCCGTGGGCAATGGTCCGGCGCCGACGCGCGTCGTGTACGCTTTCACGACACCGATCGCTTCGTCGATCGTCCGTGGCCCGATGCCGACGCCGATCGACGCGCCGCCGGCGGTCGTGCTGCTCGACGTCACGAACGGGTACGTCCCATGGTCCACGTCGAGCAGCGAGCCCTGCGCGCCCTCGAGCAGCACCGACGCGCCGCTCTTGACTGCGCGATGCACCGCGAGGCCGACGTCGTCCGCGATGGCAAGCAAGCGCGGCGCGAGCGATTCGAGCACGCCGAGCGTGTACTCCACCTCTGCACGCTTTGGAGACCTATAGCTCGCCAGCAGCTGGTTCGCGTGCTCCGTGCCCCGCTCCACCAGCGCGCGGAGCCGTTTGGGATGGCGCAGGTCGAGCACGCGCACGCCGCGCCGCGCGACCTTGTCTTCGTACGCCGGCCCGATGCCGCGGCCGGTCGTGCCGATCGCCTTGCTCGCGGCACTTTCTTTGTCGACGAGCTTGTGGTACGCGAGCACGAGGTGCGCGCGGTCGCTGAGGTAGAGGCGCCCCTCGACGTCCACGCCGTCGCGGACGAGCTCGTCCACTTCGGTGAACAGCGTCTCGGGATCGAGCACGACGCCGTTGCCGATCGCGCAGCGCACGCCCGGATGGAGGATTCCGCTCGGGATCTGGTGAAGGACGGTCGAGCGGTCGCCGATGTGCACGGTGTGACCGGCGTTCGCGCCGCCCTGGTAGCGCACCACCCAGTCGGCGCGCTCCGCGAGGACGTCCACGAGCTTCCCCTTCCCTTCGTCACCCCACTGCGCACCGACGACGACGATCGTGTGCGTCTTCGAATCGAACATCGCGGCCTATGCCGCGACGGCGCTAAGCCCGCTGACCAGCGACGCCGCGCGAGCTCGTCCGGCCGCGTCGAGATCGAGGAGCGGGCCGCGCACGGGACCCCCGCGCAGTCCGACGGCGTCCATGGCCGCCTTCACGCCCGGCACGCCCAGCTCGCCGACGATCGCCGCGTTGATCGGCTTCACCTCGGCCTGGATGCGTTCCGCGGCCGCGTGGTCACCCGACCGGTGGGCGCGGTGGATCGCCGCGCACTGCTCGTGCGCGAAGGTCGCCAGCGCGAGGATCCCGCCGCGCGCGCCCGCCATCAGCGCGGGATGCAGCTGGCCCCCGTTCCCCGTCATCACCGAGAAGGTGCCGCTCGAACTCGCGATGTACGATGCCAGCAGGTCGAGATCGCCGGAGCTGTCCTTGATTCCCACGACGTTCTCGTGCCGTGCCAGCTCAGCCACGAGGTCCGGAGGCAGCTTGAAATGCATGTACTTCGGAATGTTGTAGAGGAGCACCGGAAGCGGGCTCTCGTCCGCCACGCGCCGATAGTGCGCGCGCAGCGCGTCGATGGTCATCGCGTTCGCGTAATAGTGCGGGGCGACGACCAGCGCGGCATCAGCGCCCACCGTTTGCGCCTCGTGGCAGCGGCGGACGGTGAGGCGCGTGGACTCCGCGCCCGCGCCCATCAGCACCATGCGATCGGGCGGCACCGCGCGTCGCGCCGCCTCGAGCAGCTCCGACCGCTCCATCTCCGAAAGCAGCGCGGCCTCGCCCGTCGAACCGCACACGACGACGCCCAGCAGGCCGGCGGCGATGTACGCGCGCGCGTTCTCTGAAAACGCGCCGAGGTCCAGGTCGCCGTTGTCGCGGCGAAACGTGGTTGCCACGGCCGCGAACACACCATCCAGTCGCAAACTCATCTTGTTCTCTTCTCGTTAGAAATCGAAACCGGTGGACAATCCCTGGACCTGTGACGACGGATCGGGTGCGGCGGCGGGATCCGTCACGGCAGGCTGCGCCCCCGATGCACCGATTGAAATCGCCCCGGTCATCGGCTCTTCGATCGGATCCGTGATCGCCTTGCGGCCGCCAGTCGAACGGCGACGGAACGTCCGCATCTTGAGTTCGAAGTCGCCGGGCTTGGTCGCAGCGGCCAGCGCCACCTCGAACTCGACCTCGCCCGACTGCACGAGATCGGTGAGATGCTGGTCGAACGTCTGCATGCCGTACTGCTCGCGCCCCTCTGCAATGTAATCGCGGATCTCCGACACGCGGTCGCGGTCGAGCATGAGCTCCTTGATCGTCGGCGTGACGATCATGACCTCGCACGCCACGGCGCGGCCGCGGCCGTCCTTCTTGGGCAGCAGCCGCTGCGACACCACGGCGTACAGCGACTCGGCGAGGCGCACGCGCACCACGTCCTGTTCTTCCGGCGGGAACATCGCGAGGATGCGCATCACGGTGCTCTGCGCGTCCGGGGTGTGGACGGTGGAGATCAGGAGGTGTCCCGTCTCGGCGGCCTTCATGGCCGTGTCGATGGTCTCTGAATCGCGCATCTCGCCGATCAGGATCACGTCCGGATCCTGCCGCAGCGCCGCGCGCAGTCCCATGCGAAAGCTCTCTGTATCGACGCCGATCTCGCGCTGCGTGATCGAGCACTGGATGTCGCGGTGCAGGAACTCGAGCGGATTCTCCAGCGTCACGACGTGCTTGTGCTTGGACGAGTTGATGTGGTTGACGATCGCCGCCATCGTGCTCGACTTGCCCGAACCCGTCACGCCGGTGACGAGGATCATCCCGCGCTCGGCGTCGGCGATCGTCTTGAGCACCGGCGGGAGGGCCAGCTTTTCGAAGCTCGGCACCTCGAACGGGATCACGCGCATCACGATCATGAAACTCGAGCGCTGCCGCAGGATGTTCACGCGGAAGCGGCCGATCCCCTGCGCGCCCCAGGAGCAGTCGTAGTCCTGGATCTTGTCGATGCGCGCGCGGTCCTCGTCGTTCGGGATGAACTTCATCGCGATCGAACGCGTTTGTTCCGGCGTCAGCGCCTGCTTCGTGAGCGGTACCAGCTTGCCGTCGATGCGCGCGCGGAACACGTCGCCTGCCTTGATGTGCAGGTCGCTCGCGCCCCGGTCGACCGCTGCCTTGATGATTTTTTCCATAATTCCATTAACTCAGCAGTCAGTGTAGCGGAATTCCATAATTCAGCGATCAGCGTATCGGATCAGTATCCGGCGTGCTTGTCTACGAGATTGCGCAGCGGTTTTCCCGCGCGGTACCGCGTCCAATTGTCCAGGAAAAGCGCGCTCAACCGGTCCCAGAACAGGCGCGGCGAAACACCGGCCACATGAGGCGTGTGCAGCACCTGTGGAAGGTGCCACAACGGACTATCCGACGCCAGCGGTTCCTGCCCGAAAACGTCGAGCGCAGCGCCGCGCAGCCGGCCGCTTGTCAGGGCCCCGACAAGCGCCGGCTCGTCGATGAGCGCGCCCCGCCCGATATTGCTGACGATCGCGCCCTGCGGGAGCAGGGCGAGGCGCCTCGCCGTCAGCAACGTGCGGGTCTCCGGCGTCAGCGGCGCTGTGAGCACGATCACATCCGCGGCGGGAAGCTCGGCGTCGAGCGCACCGGGTCCGGCCACCCGCTGGAAGCCCGGCGGAACGCCCTTGTCGGGATGCCGTCGGATGCCGGTCACGGTCGCACCAAGCGCCGCAAACTTCTGTGCGACAGCGGTGCCGATCCCGCCGGCGCCGACGATCAGCACGTGGCACTCGCTCACCTCGCGCATGGGCGCCGGACCGGTGCCGAACAGCGGCGGATTCCACTCCGCGCGGCGCTGGAGCGCGCCGGCGGCGTCGAACGAGCGCAGGAAATAGAGCACGCCGGCCAGCACATGTTCGGCGATCGGTTCGCCGTAAATGCCAGCCGAGTTGGTCAGCAGCACCTCACTCGCCAGCATGTCCGGAAAAAGGAGCGACGCCACACCTGCGGAGGCGGTATGCATCCAGCGGAGCCGCTTCGCCGCCTGCCAGAGGAGCGGCGGCATTCCCCAGCCGATGTAGATCTCGGCGTCGGATATTTCGTGAATGGCCTCTTCGCTCGGATGCTTCGCCCCGTCGCCGGCGGAGTCGGTGTCGGCCTGTACGACGTGCGTCTTCCAGCCGTCGGGGGTTGCGTCCATCAGCTGCGCCGCCGTGCCGTCCGGGAGGCGGAACGACAGCGTTCGCGAACGGAGATCGACGACGAGTTTTCGCGTGTTCACCGGCCCACTCAGGCAAACATCACGTGCAGCACTTCATCGCGGTCGAGCAGTTCCGCTCTCGCGATCTCGAACTGGCGCGCAGGACCGCGGACCACGAGCTCGAACACACGGTCGTTCTCATGATCGAACGTCTCGCACTTCATGACCCGCAACCCGTCGGCAAAGAGCGTCGTCTCCACCCACGCGAGCTTGACCCCCGGCTTGGTCCGGATGGTGCAGTCGCGCGAGCGCGGCAGGCGGAGGAGCTTGTACTCCACGCGGCCGAGGCCCGCGAGGACGACCATGGCCAGCACGGTGGCGCCCAGCGCCTCGACCTGGAAGCCTGCGCCGACGGTCAGGCCGATCGCGGCGACGATCCAGATCGTCGCGGCCGACGTCAGCCCCGTGATCGCGCCGCGCGACTGCATGATCGTCCCGGCGCCGATGAAGCCGATTCCGGTGACCACCTGTGCCGCGATGCGCCCCGGGTCGCCGAAGCGGACGCTGCCCAGGCTGCTCCCGAGATTCATCGAGAGGTGCATGATGAGCGCCGAACCCAGGCAGATGAGGATGTTGGTACGCAGCCCCGACGCCTTCCCCGCAAGCTGCCGCTCGAGGCCGATCGCGCCCCCGAGCAGCACGGCGAGCGAAAGCTTCGCCATGAGATCGAGGCGGAACGCCGCGACCATGTCAGACATCGTGGATATCTGCAGGGCGGCGATGGTCACGCTAGCCTCCGTTGGCGGCGAGTGGGAGTCCCATTTTTGCCTTCACGGCGCGGATCGTCTTCGTCGCCACGGCGCGCGCTTTCTCCGCTCCAGCCTCGAGCGTGGCTGTCACGACTCCGGGATTCGCCTGCAGTTCCCTCGCGCGCTCGCGGATTGGCGTCAACTCGGCAACCATATTGGTGAGCAGCGACTTCTTGCAGTCGATACACCCCCACTTGGCACCGCGGCAGTTCACCTCGACCTCGCGCACCGTGGCCTCAGGCGAGAATGCCCTGTGCAGCTGGTATATGATCGGGCACTTGTCCGGGTCACCCGCGTCGGTCTTGCGCTGACGCGCCGGATCCGTGGGCGCGGGGCGCAGTTTTTCCCAGACCGCGTCAGGCTCGTCGAGCAGTCCGATGGTGTTGCCGAGCGACTTCGACATCTTCGCCTGGCCGTCGAGTCCGACGATGCGGCGGGTGGGCGTGAGGCGCGGCTGAGGCTCGGGGAAGTACGGCGAGTCCGGCGCGAACCGCGAGTTCCAATTGCGCGCGACGACGCGCGAAAGTTCGAGGTGCTGCACCTGGTCTTCGCCCACGGGCACGAGGTCCGCGAGGTACAAAAGGATGTCGGCGGCCTGCAGCACGGGATAGTTGAGCAGGCCGGCCATCACCTGCTCCTGCTTTGTCGATTTCTCCTTGAACGCCACCTGCCGCTCGAGTTCACCGAGCGGCGTGAGCGTGTTGAAGATCCAGGCGAGCTCCGTATGTTCGGGCACCTGCGACTGGACGAACAAGGTCGCCTTCGCGGGATCGATTCCCGAGGCGAGCAGCCCGACGGCCATCTCGTGCGTACGGCGTTCGAGGTCGGCCGGCGTGTATGTGCCGATGATGGCGTGATAGTTGACAACGCAGAAGAACGACTCGAACTGGTGCTGCAGCTGCACCCAGTTCTTCACCGCCCCGAGGTAATTTCCAATGTGCAGCTCGCCCGAGGGCTGAATGCCGCTGAAGATTCGTGCCATCAACCAAAAGTACGGAGTGCCGAGTGCTGGAACAACCACGACTTGCCTCTGACGCGCCGCTCCCGCCTACCGAACTGCTCGCCATTGCGCTCGAGGCAGCACAGGCGGCCGCCGCGGTCATACGCACGGCCGAGCCCCGCGTGCGCGAGATTATCTGGCGCGAGAAGGGGGCGACCGATTTCGTGAGCGAGGTGGACCTCGGCGCGGAACAGGCGATCTTCGGCGTGGTACGGAGGCACCTGCCGGAGGCGGCGTTCCTCGCGGAGGAAACCGCGGCGACCATATCACCCGAACGGCAGAACTCCGGCATCGTGTTCGTGATCGACCCGCTCGACGGCACCACGAACTTCCTGCACGGGTATCCTGAGTATGCGGTGTCGATCGGCGTGCTGGTGAACGGCGCACTCGCGGCCGGTGTCGTGCTCGATGTTCCCGCTGACGAGCGCTTCACGGCGATCGTGGGCGGTGGCGCACAGCTGAACGGCGCGCCGATCCATGTATCGGCCATCGACAATCCGCAGCGGGCGCTCTTCGGCACCGGATTTCCGTTCGTGCGGCACGAGGAAATCGCGCCGTATCTGGGGCAGCTCGGCCGCGTAATGGCCGGTGCGGCCGGAGTCCGGCGCGCGGGGGCGGCGGCGCTCGACCTGGCGAGCGTGGCGTGCGGACGGTTCGAGGGGTTCTGGGAGATGAAGCTTTCACCGTGGGACATCGCCGCCGGCATGCTGCTCGTACGCGAGGCGGGCGGCATCGTCACGACGCTGGAAGGCGCGGATTGCCCCGTGGCGCGCACGAGCGTGGTCGCCGGGAGTGCGGCGATGCACCCGTGGCTCCTGAGAACGGTGAACGGCGGCTAGATTCCGATCATGAAAATGATCGAGTGCGTTCCCAATTTTTCGGAAGGCCGCCGCCCCGAGGTCATCGGCGCGATCCGCGACGCCATCGCCGCTGTGCCGGGCGTCGCGATGCTCGACGTGTCATCGGATCCCTCGCACAACCGCACGGTGGTCACGTTCGCCGCGCCCGCCGAGCAGGCCGTTCGCGCCGCGTTCGCCGGCATCGCCAGGGCGCGCGAGCTGATCGATCTCACCGGACACACCGGCGAGCACCCGCGCATCGGCGCCACCGACGTCTGCCCGTTCATTCCGCTCGAAGGCGCGACGATGGACGACTGCGTCGCACTCGCGCGCGAGCTCGGCGCGAAGGTCGGCGCCGAACTCGGCATTCCCGTCTTTCTGTACGAACGCGCCGCCACGCGCGCCGACCGCACGAACCTCGCGGACATCCGCCGTGGCGAGTTCGAGAAAGCGCGGGATGAAATCGGAACGAACCCCGACCGCGTGCCGGATTTCGGTCCGAACAAGATCCACGCGACCGCGGGCGCGACGGTGATCGGCGCGCGACCGTTCCTCGTCGCATACAACGTCTACCTCGGTCCGGCCTCGAATCTCGCGGTCGCCAAGGAAGTGGCCAAGGCCGTGCGCGCGTCGAGCGGCGGGCTGCCGGCCGTGAAGGGACTCGGCCTCGAAGTCGACGGTCAGGCGCAGGTCTCGATGAACCTCGTGGACACCGACACGACGCCCGTCTGGCGCGCGTACAACGCCGTGAAGCTCGAGGCGGAAAAGCGCGGCGTGAGCCCAACGTGGAGCGAGATCGTCGGCCTCGTGCCGCAGCGCGCGCTGTTCGAGACCGCCGCTCACCACATTCAACTGAAGGGGTTCTCGAACGACATGCTGCTCGAGCACAAAGTGCGCGAGGCGGCGTCGGGCGGTGAAACAGTAAGCGGGTTCGTCGCCAGCGTGGCGTCGAGTGCGCCGGTGCCGGGCGGCGGGTCGGTGGTCGCGCATGTGGGATCCCTCGCGGCTGCCCTCGCGGAGATGGTCGCGGGGCTGACGATCGGGCGCAAGAAGTATGTCGCCGTGGACGCAGAGATGAAGGCGCTTGCGGCGCACGCCACGACGCTCGGCGCGCGCCTCTCGGCGCTCGTCAAGGAGGACGCCGACTCGTACGCGCTCGTGAGCTCGGCATACAAGCTGCCCAAGGACACGCCGGAACAGACCACGGCCCGCGACGCCGCGATCCAGGCCGCCCTCGTGAAGGCCGCGGAGGTGCCGCTCGAGACCGCGCGCGCGTGCGTCGCCGTGGCGAAGCTCGCAGCGACCTGCGCCCAGAAGGGCAACAGCAACGCCGTGAGCGACGCGGGCGTGGCGGCGCTGCTCGCCGAGGCGTCGTGCAAGGGTGCGGCGTACAACGTGCGGATCAACGTGTCGTCGATGAAGGATCCGCAGGCGGGCAAGGCGCTCGCGACGGAAGCGGCGAAACTCGTGCACGAGTGCGCATCCGCGGCGATCGACGCGATCTCGGCGGTCGAGCGGGCAATCGGCGCGTGACCGCTGAGCGGGAGCCGCCGGGCGATGACCGCTGAACCGCGCGGCCGCCTGATCGACGTCAGCCACACCGTCGAGCACGGGATGGTGACCTACAAGGGACTCCCCGCGCCGCTCATTTGCGACTACCTCAGCCGCGAGGAATCAAGGAAGCGCTATTCGCCGGGAACGGAATTCCATATCGGCAAGATCGAGATGGTGGCGAACACGGGAACGTACGTGGACAGCCCGTTTCACCGGTATGCAGACGGCAAGGATCTGGCAGGACTGCCGCTTGAATCGCTCGCCAACCTCGATTGCCTCGTCGCGCGGATCGGGCCATCGCAAGAGCGAGCCATCGACTCGCTCCCCTTCTCACCCGCGGAGATCCGCGGCAAGGCGGTTCTCGTGCAAACGAACTGGGACCGCCACTGGCGAACGGATCAGTACTACGGGGATCACCCGTATCTCACGGGCGATCTCGCCCGCCGGCTCGCCGATTCTGGTGCCGTCCTCGTGGGCATCGATTCGCACAATATCGACTGCACGGACACGGGTGAGCGGCCGGCGCACAGCGAGCTGCTCGGCCGGGAGATCCCCATCTGCGAGCACATGTGTCGGCTTGGTGAGCTTCCCGAGCGCGGGGCGAGGTTCTTTGCTGTGCCGGTGAAGGTAAGGGGATTCGGGACGTTCCCCGTGCGGGCGTTCGGCATCGTGTAGCACGTGAGCACCGTGACACTGCTGGCGATCTCCGGCAGCCTGAGGGCGCGGTCGTCGAACACCGAAGTGCTGCGCGCGGCGGCGCTGGTCGCGCCGTCGACGGTGCGCATCGAGGTCTACGACGGGCTCGGCACGCTCCCGCACTTCAACCCGGATCTCGATGCCGAGGGCGCGGTGCTCCCGCCGGGCGTGCGCGACCTTCGCGCCCGAATCGCCGTTGCGGGCGGTTTGCTGATCTGTTCGCCCGAGTATGCGCACGGCGTGCCGGGCGTATTGAAGAATGCGCTCGACTGGCTGGTCAGCGGGCCGGAGATGGTGCACAAGCCGGTGGGGCTGATCAACGCGTCGCCGCGGTCGACGCACGCGCAGGCGTCGCTGGCTGAAACGTTGCGCACGATGTCGGCGAAGCTCGTGCAGAATGCGTGCGTCGAGTTGGCGCTCGGCGGCCGAAGCCTTGACGCCGCGGCGATTGCGGCGAGTGCCGGGCTGGCGGGGGTGCTGCGGTCGGCCGTTGAGGCGCTCGCGACGGCGTCTCAAGGATGAACTCGTCCAGACAGTCTTGACTCGGCAAACGCGTCGCCGATGTCTCGCAGCTTCGGCAGGGGACTCGGCACGTTCCCGGCGGGCGTTCGGCGTTGCGTGAGCACCGCGGCGGGGCACTCCGTGGTCCGTGAACTCGAGACGGATGTCTCTCCGCTTCCGTTCACCGCTGAGATCTCAGTCTGGAGCGGTGAACAGAAGCAGAGTGAATTCAGTTCCAAGCTCCGAGAGCGGAGCCCAACTACCTGGTCAGCACTCTCGGCCCCGCGTCCGTCACCGCCACCGTGTGCTCGAAGTGCGCCGAGCGCTTGCCATCGATCGTGATCACCGTCCACTTGTCGCCAAGCGTCCGGGTGGACGCGCTCCCTGCGTTCACCATCGGCTCGATCGCCAGCGTCAGCCCGTTCACGAGCCGCATTCCCCGCTTCGGCTTGCCGTGGTTCGGCACCTGCGGCTCCTCGTGCATCAGGTGGCCCACGCCGTGCCCCACGAGCTCGCGCACCACCGCAAACCCGCCCTTCAGCACGACTGTTTCGATCGCGTTCCCGATGTCGCCGACGTAGTTCCCCACCGTCGCCGCCGCGAGCCCCGCCTCGAGCGCCTCCTTGGTCACGCGCAGCAGCTTGGCCGTCTTGTCGTCCACCGCGCCGACCGCCCACGTGTTGGCCGAGTCCGTGTGCAGCCCACCGTAGAAAACCCCGATGTCCACCGAGATCACGTCGCCTTCCTTCAGCACGCGCTTCGGCGACGGGATGCCGTGCACGATCTCCTCGTTGATCGACGAGCAGATGGTCGCGGGAAATCCGTAAAGCCCCTTGAAGCTGGGCGTCGCACCTTCGTGCGACCGGATGAAATCCTCAGCCAGCTGATCGAGCTCCATCGTCGTCACACCGGGACGGATCGCTTCGCGCACCCGCTGGTGGGTCGCCGCGAGGATCTGTCCGCCCGCGGCCATCGTCTCGATCTCCCTCGGCGACTTGAGCTGTACCATCAGCCCCGTCCGACGGCCTTGAGGGCGCGGCCCGCGACGTCTTCCATCGTGCCCACGGCATCCACGTGCGCGATGTTCGCCCCATGCGCGGCGTACCACGCGATCACCGGCGCCGTCTGCGCCTGGTACACACGGAGGCGGTTGCGCACGGCCTCGGGCTCGTCGTCCTTGCGGCGCATCAGGTGACCCTTGGGCGCCTTCGGACAGTCGGCGTGCAGCTCGCCGGGCGCGCGCCCCGTGAACGGCGTCGAGCAGGCGTCGCATACCGTGCGCGCGCTCAGGCGCGAGACCAGCAGCTCGTCCGGAATCTCGAAGAGCATCACGACGTCGAGCTTTCGCCCGAGCGTCTTGAGGACATCGGCGAGACCCTCGGCCTGTGGCACGGTGCGCACGACGCCGTCGAGAATCACGCCGCGTGCCTGTTGAGGTGCCGCGATCGTCTCGCGGATGATTCCCATGATCACGTCGTCAGGAACGAGGTCGCCGCGGTCGTACGCCGCCTTGGCCTTGAGGCCGAGCGGAGAGCCCGCCGCGATTGCCGCGCGAATGACGTCACCGGTAGAAATCTTGGGGACGCCGAGGGCAGCGGCAATCCGCTCCCCCTGCGTCCCCTTGCCGGCGCCCGGTGGTCCGAGCAGCACGACGATCATGGGATTCCGACTAGAAGCCCGAGCGCCCGCGGAACCGCACGCGCCCCTTCTTCATGAACCCGTCGTACTTCCGCAGCAGCAGGTGCTGCTGCATCTGCGCGAGGGTGTCGAGTGCCACGCCGACGACGATCAGCAGCGACGTTCCGCCGAAGCGGAAGTTCACGTTGATGAAGCTCCCGATCCACATCGGCAGCATCGCGATCAGGGTCAGGAAGATCGCGCCCGGCAGCGTGATGCGCATGACGACGTGATCGATGTAGTCCGCCGTCTTCGCGCCCGGCTTGATGCCGGGGATGAATCCACCCTGCTTCTTCAGGTTCTCCGCCAGGTCGACCGGGTTGAAGATGATCGACGTGTAGAAGTACGTGAAGAACATGATCAGAACGGACATGAGCCAGAAATACGTCCACGTTCCGGGCATCATGTAGTCGGCGACGGACTTCCAGAACTCACTGCTGCTGAACTGGGCGAACGCGCCCGGCACGACGACCAGCGACGACGCGAAGATGATCGGCATGACGCCCGCCGCATTGATCCGGAGCGGGATGAAGTTCTTCGCGGCCTCGCGCATTCGCCCGCGTGCCATGGAGCGCTGCGGAATCTGGATCGCGATCCGGCGGGCGGCGATCGTGATGACCACCACCGCCGCGACGACGCCGACCATCAGGAACACGAGCGCGATCAGCGCGAGCAGGTTCGTCGCGCCGGTCGTGTAGAACTTGTAGGTGTCACCGATCGCGGGCCAGAAGCGCTCGACGATCGAGAAGAAGATCATGAGCGACGCGCCGTTGCCGAGCCCGCGCTCCGTGATCTGCTCGCCAAGCCACATCACGAAGATCGCGCCCGTCGTCAGCACGAAGGTCATCTGGATCTTGAAGCCAAGCCCCGGTGTCTGCGCCGCGCCCTGCACGCTTTCCGTGAACAGCGCAAAGCCCCAGCCCTGCGCGATCGCCAGCGCGATGGTCGCGTAGCGCGTCCACTGCGTGATCTTGTTCCGGCCCTCTTCGTCCTTCTGCATCTTGTCGAGCGTCGGAATGACCGCCGCGCCAATCTGCGCAAAGATGGACGCCGAGATGTACGGCATGATGCCCAGCGCAAAAATCGTCGCGCGGGACAGGTTGCCGCCGACGAACAGGTCGTACAGGCCAAGCAGTCCGCCGCCCGTCTTGTTCTGCGACGAGAAGTAGTCGATCATCGCCTGCACGTCGACGCCGGGCGCGGCGACGTGCGAACCCACCCGGTAGATCAGCAGGCAGATGAACGTGAACGTGATCTTCTGCCAGAGCTCCGGCGTCTTGTAGATATTGGCGATCGCCTGAGTCGCGTTGGCCTGGGCCATGTGCTTCCGTTACTCCTCTACGCGGCCACCGGCCGCCACGATCTTTTCGCGCGCCGTCGCGCTCATCTTGATCCCGCGCACCGTCACCGCGTGCGTGATCTCGCCGTTGGCCAGCAGCTTCGCATGACCCTTGGACGACCGGATCAGTCCCGCCGCCGCGAGCGTCTCGGGGTTCACTTCTGCGCCCTTGGGGAGCAGCGCGAGATCGACAAGATGGACCACCTGCGACTCGATCCGGAACGGGTTCGTGAACCCGCGCTTCGGCAGGCGCCGCGTGAGCGGCATCTGTCCGCCCTCGAAGTGGGGCTTGTTTCCGCCGTGGCCGTGGTGGCCCGACCTCGCCTTGATACCCTTGTGACCCTTGCCCGACGTCTTGCCGGTGCCCGACCCCGGGCCGCGGCCGAGCCGCTTGCGGTCGCGATGCGAACCGCGTGCGGGCGCCAGGTTGTGCAGGCCGATCTTTTCTTCTGACATATGACTATTCCTTGACCTTGGTCACCGTCACCAGGTGACGGACGCGCTTGATCATGCCGCGCAGCGACGGCGAATCCGGGTGTACCACCTCGCTCTGGTGACGCTTGAGCCCGATGGCCTCGAGATTCGCGCGCATGCGCGCCGTCTGGCCGATACCGCTCTTCACCTGGCGGATCAGCACCTTTCCCTTCGTGAGCGTGTTCGGCGCGGTCGATTTCGGGCCACGCGACCGGTGCCATACGAATGTCCTAGGCATGCGCTGCCTCCTTCGACTTGGCGCGCGAACGGTATCCGAGCGAGTTCGGCTCGACGCCGCGCTCCTTGGCGATCTGTTCCACTGTGGTAAGCGCAGCAAGGCCTTCCATCGCGGCAAGGACCATGTTGTGCGGATTGGTCGAACCCAGCGACTTCGTGAGAATGTCCGAGATGCCCGCGCATTCCATGATCGCGCGCACCGCGCCACCGGCGATCACGCCGGCGCCCGGCGCGGCCGGCTTCATGAGAACTTTTCCTGCGCCATGCTTGCCAACTATCTCGTGCGGGATCGTCGACCCAGTCATTGGGATGGATACCATGTGACGCCTGGCTCCGTCCACGGCCTTGCGGACCGCCTCGGACACTTCGTTCGCCTTTCCGGTCGCGATGCCGACCTTGCCCTGCCCGTCGCCCACGGCGACGAGCGCGTTGAACGAGAATCGGCGGCCACCCTTCACGACCTTCGCCACGCGGTTGATCGCGATGACGTTCTCGACCAGATCGCTTCCTTCTCCGCGATCCTGTCCCGGTCCGCCGCGCCCGCCACGATCACCGCCCGGTCCGCGACCACCGCCGCCGCCCGGTCCACCGCGACAGCGGCCACCACCGCCACCGCCCGGACCGCCACCGC
>JBIOHR010000027.1:0-25708 GCA_044449085.1 Gemmatimonadales bacterium
GGCTGCGTGATCATGCCGAGCCGCGCGCCGAGCGCAGCGACGGTCGGGTCGTTCATCGCGCGAAGCTGGGAGACGAGCGCGTCCGCGCCGAGGCGCATGGTGTAGGCGCGCAGGTAGTTGTCGAGGTCGTGGCGGCCGTGCTCTTCGTCGGCGAAGCCCTTGAGCAGCGATCCGTGCACCAGGCCGGCGAGCAGCGGTGCACCGGCGGCGCGCCCGATGGCGGGAACCGCCGCGAGCAGGCGCGCCATGCGCACGGCGCGCCGCGGCCAGGCGTCGAACGCCGTGCTGTTCACGAGGCAAAGGCGCGTGACGCGCGCCGGGGCATCGAGTGCGAGTGCCTGCGCGACCGCGCCGCCCATCCCGTGCCCGACGACGCACGCGTTGGCGATGCCGAGCTCGTCCATGAGCAGGCGAACTCGGCCGGCGTGCGCGACCGCGGTGAGCGGTGCGAGTCCGGGCCTGTCGCTCTTGCCGAATCCGAGAAGATCCGTGACGACAAGGCGGTGGCCCTCCGCCATCTCGCGCACGACGCTGTGCCAGAGCTGCGACGATGCGGGGAATCCGTGCAGGAAGATGACCGGCTCGCCCGCGCCGCGAGTTCCTGCGGCGTAGTAGTAGAGTCGCGTGACACCCAGGTCCACAAACTCGCCGCGCATCGCGGCAAGATCATCAGCGGGATAGGGTGCGACAAGCGCACGAAGCGCCGGTGTTGCCGTTACAAACCAAGATCTACGGACCAAAAACCGCAATTTTGCCCTAGCGTTCCGTAACGAAAATGATATCCTTAGCGATTGGTTCAGAGCGGTGAGCGCATGAGCATCAGATCGTATTGTTTGACAACGACTTAGCAACGGGCGTCTCAATTTGACCGCACCCAACGTTCCGATCGTTTCGACCTTCCCGCCCCCGCCTACGGTGCTGTCCGCGGTGAAATTCCCGCTGGGATGGCTCCTGGAACATGCGTCAGCACCGATACAGTATCGCGCCACGATAGACGTGGCGCGTATTGGGTCGAGTGTTTCGGGAGAGTTTCAGTTTCTGCCGTACACATTCAAGCCCGCGGTCGAGCTTGCGCTGGCGCAGGCTGGGGATGGCGTGTGGAACGATTCGATGCTCACCGCTCCCTCGGCTCGGTCCGAAGGGTTCGAGGGCGTCGGCACCGTGCACGCCGTGCGGCGCATGCTCGAATACGGGTGGGACAAGGATTCACCGCCGGTCTACCAGGCGCGGCGCATCCTGTTTCGTCTTCTGGCCGAAGACGACGATCCGCAACTCCTCTTTGAGTTCGCGCCGAACCCGAATGCCAAGTCGAAGCCGGAAGAAGAAATGCGGCTGATGGCGCGCCAGACCCTGCGCGAAGCCGCCGGCGCAGCGCTGGCGCAAGCGGGATTCGAGGCCGACCCGCGACTTCGCGGCGCGGCGCGGCGTACGCTCGACCGGATGATGGAGTTCCTCAAGTCGCCGGTCGGCGCAAAGCCCTGGATTCGCATTGGAAATCGCCAGGTGCTCTCGCCCGACGCGTTTGCCCCCTCGATTTATGCGCTGCAAATGCTCGCGCACATGCCGCTGTTCCGCAGCGAGCATTACGAGGGGATGGAGCTGCTGTATCGCTGGCTCACGCGTCCGCTCCCGCGCCAGGAGCAGATGCAGGTGGTCGGCAAGAAAATCGTGCCGGTGCCGCTGCTCGTGATGGGCGACCGCCTGCCGCATCGCAACGCGGTCGAGGACGACGTGCCTGCGGCACTCGCCTGGATCGAGCTGATGGCGCGCATGGGCTTCCTGCGCCGCAACGAGAACTGGTCGAAAATGTACGAGCGCTTCGTGGACGACTGCGGCCGCGACGGGGTGTGGCATCCGCACAAGGGACTCGCGATGCCGCGCAGTTCGAATGCCTGGGTCTGGTCGTCATACCCCCTAGAACCGTCTCGCGCGGGCGACGAACGCTGGGCCGACATGACGTTCCGCATCGGGCTCATCGCGCGCTTGAGCGGCCGGCCGATCGACCTGATCTGAGCGCGAGGCTCCCCCCGGACCAGTGGTTTCCCGCCGGCCGTGCCGACATCTCGGCGCGGCGGGTGACGCTGGCTGGCGGACTCGGGCTTCGCGTGCTCGAGGCCGGGCCGCCCGACGGCAAGCCGCTGCTCCTCCTGCACGGCTGGGCCATCTCCTCGTACCTGTGGCGCCACAACATCGCGGCGCTCGCCGACGCCGGCTATCGTGTGCACGTGCCCGACCTGCCGGGACACGGGCTTTCCGACGCCCCGCTCGCCAAGGGGAGCTACACGCTGGAAGCGCTCGCCGACCATCTTGGTGCGCTCCTCGACACGCTCGACCTCGAGCGCGCGCCCGTGGTCGCACAGTCGATGGGCGGGCGCATCGCGCTCGAGCTTGCCCGCCGTCACCGCGTGACGCGCCTCGCGCTGTTCGGTCCGGTGGGGTTTGGCGAGGTCTCGCAGCTACGTGAGATCGTTCCGTTTCTTCCGAAGCTTCCCGGCGCGCTCGCCGCGATGCTCGTGCCGAGGGAGATCGTCGAGATCGTTCAGCGGCGCGTGTACGGGAAGATCGGCTGGTTCACGGAGCGGGACGTCGACGAGTACTGGGCGCCGACGCAATTCCCCGCCGTCGTACAGGCGACCGTGCAGATGCTGCGGGAGTTCGACTGGGAGCTCGTTGCCCCCGAACTGCTCGCGGGTATCTCCACGCCGACGCTCGTCGTGTTCGGGACGCTCGACGGCACGGTGCGCCCGCACGGCGTGGAACGCCTGGTGGCCGCGCTCCCGCACGGTCGCCTGCAGTGGATAGAGGGCGGCGGGCACGTCGTGATGGAAGAAGTGCCCGACAGGGTGAATGCGCTCCTGGTCGAGTTTCTGCACGACGCACCCACTACCAAGAGCCTTTGACTACACCCTCTGGGTCAAGGTTGAACGCTCTTGGTGATTGGTGGGAGGTGACGCTAGCTTCCAAGCGATGAGATAGGCCGGCCGGTCGCACGCGCGCTTGCGCGTGAGCCACGGGTCTCATCGAGCCGATCTTCCGATTCGCGGAGGTATTGGCTCACCGCGGAGCCAAACCTTACGAGTTGAAATGAAGACGAAGAAAGCGGCGGGGTCCGCCGCACGCCGCACGCCGCGTACAGCGGCGGTTGCGCGCACTGTTGCACCAGCCGCCGACGAGGCTGTCACGCCGGCGCCGGGCGGTACCCTCGCCCAGGCGGAAGCCGCCACCATCGACGTCACCTTCGCCGACCTCGGCCTCACCGCGCCGATGCTCAAGGCGCTCTCCGACGCCGGCTACAAGACCCCGACGCCGATTCAGGCGCAGGCAGTTCCGCTGGCGCTGAAGGGGCGCGATCTCATCGGTCTCGCGATGACCGGCACCGGCAAGACCGCCGCGTTCGTGATTCCGATCATCGAGCGGCTGCTGGGCGGACCGCACCGCACGCGGGCGCTGATTCTCACGCCAACGCGTGAACTGTGCGTCCAGGTCGAGGAGAGCTTCAGAAAGTACGGCAAGCACTCCGGACTCGGCGTCATTCCGGTGTACGGCGGCGTGGGATACGAACCGCAGGTGAAAGCGCTGCGCGCCGGCGTTGACGTGGTCGTCGCAACGCCGGGACGCCTGCTCGATCACCTCGAGAAGCAGAACGTCGTCCTCGACGAGATCGAAGTGCTCGTGCTCGACGAAGCGGACCGCATGCTCGACATGGGGTTCGCGCCGCAGATCAACCGGATCGTCGCGCAGCTGCACGCATACCGCCAGACGCTGCTGTTCAGCGCGACGATGCCGCCCGAGGTGGAGGCGCTCGCGCGGAAGTATCTGCGCAAACCGGTCGTGGTGCAGGTCGGCCGACGGTCCGGTGCCGCGACGACCGTCCAGCACTTCGTCTATCCGTGCCCGAAGGACAAGAAGACGGCGCTCCTCACGGAGCTCCTCAAGAAGGACAGCCTCGACAGCGTGCTCGTTTTTACGCGCACCAAACACGGCGCCGACCGCGTGGTGAAGACGCTCGAGCGCGAAGGGATCAACGCCGGCGCGATGCACGCCGACAAGACGCAGGGTCAGCGCACGAAAGCGCTCGAGGATTTCAAGAACGGAAAGCTGCGCGTGCTCGTCGCGACCGACATCGCGCAGCGCGGCCTCGACATTTCCGGCATTTCGCACGTCATCAACTTCGATGTCCCGCAGCAGGCCGAGGACTACGTGCACCGGATCGGCCGGACGGGCCGCGCGGCCAGCACCGGCGATGCGTACACCTTCATGTGCGCCGACGAAATCGCGATGGTGAAGTCGATCGAGCGCGTCATCGGTCAGGCGATTCCGCGGATCTCCGTCCCGGGCTACGACTTCGGCACCTGAGCGCACATCCCCAGCCACGGTCTCACCGCCACAGCCCGCCGCTTTCCGTTACCAAGCCGTTCGCACGCGCCCGAGCCGCGACATCACGATCGTGTCGGACCGGCTTCGCCGGCTCACGATGATCGTCGTGTTCGCGGCGCCCCAGCCGAGTCCGCCCGGTGCGAAGGTCACCGACTCGCGCGAAGCCTCGAGACGGACGCCGCGCCCGCGCGCGACGTCGCGCTCGGCGAGAACCTCACCGCCGCGCACGGCGCGCACGCGACCGTTGCGCGTGTCCGCCACGAAGGACACAGGGGAGTCGCCGCGGCTGGCCGCCGCCCGTGCGGCCGCGAGCGTCAGCACGACGTCCTCGGCCGCCCCGCGCACGCTGAGCCGGTCCATCGCCGTGATGGCGCGCGGCACCGCGATCGCGGCCAGCACGCCGAGAATCGCCACCATGACCAGCAGTTCCACGATCGTCGTCCCGCGGCGAAACACCGGCATATTCGGCTCCCGAACGAGTCGTTGGTGATATACGTTCACGGACGCGCGGGATCGTCATCGCGATGTTGCGTGCCGGATCAAATCCTCTCGCGCCGGCCACACTTCGGGAGTTCGCACATGGCACATTCCGTTCGTGCACGTCACGTCGTCCTTGTCGCGCTCGCCGGCGCGGCCATCGCCGGGTGCGTGCAGAGCCCCGCATCCGCGGCACGGGAGGCGCAGCAGATGAACGACATCGGCGACCAGCTCAACGAACTCCGCACGGAAAACGCGACGCTGGAGAGCGTGGTGGACTCGCTGCGCACGGTGATCGCGAAACACGACACGACGCTCTCGCGGCTCGGCAACGCGACCGGCGTCGTCGTGGTGAAGTGACCGCCCATGCAACGGCCTGCCATCGCAGTGCTGGCGTCGGCGCTCATGCTCATCGCGGCCGCGGGGCGCGGCGACTCGAAGCGGGAGGGCGCCTTGCGATATCTCGCGCTCGGTGACTCGTACACGATCGGCGAGGGCGTCGATTCCGCGGGACGCTGGCCCGTGCAGCTCGCCAGCGCCCTGCGCGCCAGGAAACTCGACGTCGCCGATCCGGAGATCATCGCGCGCACCGGCTGGACCACCGACGAGCTCGCCGCGGGGATCAAGGCGGCCGCGCCGCACGGCCCATACGCGCTCGTGAGCCTGCTGATCGGGGTCAACAACCAGTATCGCGGGCGCGACGCCGAACAGTATCGCAGCGAGTTCAAGTCACTGCTCGCGCAAGCGGCGGGATTTGCGGGCGGCAAGGCGTCACGCGTCGTCGTGCTCTCCATCCCCGACTGGGGGGTGACGCCGTTCGCCACCGGACGCGACCGCGGGAAAATCGGGTTGGAGATCGACCGCTTCAACGCGATCGGCCGCGAAGAAACGATGGCCGCCGGCGCGCGCTGGGTGGACGTGACGCCGGCGTCGCGCGAGGCGCACGCGGGATGGGTCGGCGCAAAGGACGGACTCCATCCGACCGCCGCACAGTACGCGCGCTGGGCCGCGCTGGCGCTCGATTCCGCGGCCGCCGCGCTCTCCAACTGAACCGGCGGCCGGTCACGCAGGTGGGATATATTGCGGCAGAGATTCCACGGGAGGAGTGCGTGCGCATCGGGATCGAATACTGCACCGCGTGAAACTACGAACCCCGGGCCGTCAGTCTGGCGGCAGCGATTCGTGAGCGTTACCCCAGCGCCGAGATCACGATGAACCCCTCTGGGAACGGGCGGTTCGAGGTCGCGCTCGATGGCGCACCCGTATTCGAAAAGTCGAAGCTCGGACGCCACGCGCAGCCGGGCGAGATCCTTCGGCTCATCGAGCGCGCGCTGGCCGGGTGAGGATCGCGATCTCCACCGGCGGCGGCGACGCGCCGGGACTCAATGCCGTCATTCGCGCGGCCGTGCTCACGGCGATCGACCGCGGCTGGCACGTGCTCGGCATCAAGAAGGGATATGCCGGGCTGCTCGGCGACGACGAAGTCGTTCCGCTCACGCGCGACGAAGTCCGCGGCATTGGCCACCTCGGCGGGACGATTCTCCGCACCACCAACCGCGGGAATCCATTTTGCTATCCCGTGCGCCAGGCGGACGGCACGTTCGTGGAGATCGACCGCTCCGACGAACTGCTCGACAACGCGCGCAATCTCGGCATCAACGCGCTCATTTCGATCGGTGGCGACGGGTCCCTCGCGATCGCGCAGCAGCTCGCGAAGAAGGGGATGCGCGTCGTGTGCGTGCCGAAGACCATCGACAACGACGTGAGCGGCACGCTCAGCACGTTCGGGTTCGACACGGCCGTGAATACCGCGATGGAGGCCATCGACAAGCTCCATACGACGGCGGAGAGCCACGACCGCGTGATCGTGATGGAGGTGATGGGGCGGCACTCGGGGTTCATCGCGCTGCACTCGGGCGTCGCCGGCGCCGCGCACGCGATCCTGATTCCCGAGATTCCGTACGATCTCTCGCTCGTGTGCGAGGCGATCATGTCGCGTGAACGGCGCGGCCGGTTTTTCGATGTCGTCGTCGTGGCCGAAGGCGCGTTTCCGAAGGGCGGCACGGAATCGGTGATGGGCGAGTCGATGCCGGGCCAGGCGAAGCGCGTGGGGGGCGTCGCCGAACGGCTCGCGCGCGAGATCCAGGAGCGGACGGGGAAGGAATGCCGCTCGCTGGTGCTTGGCCACCTGCAGCGCGGCGGCATGCCGACGGGGTACGACCGCTTGCTCGCGACCCGATTTGGAGGCGCGGCCGTGCAGGCAGTCGAGGACGGCAAGTGGGGTCACATGGTCGCGCTCCAGTCGCCCAATATCGTGACTGTGCCGATCGAAGAGGCGCTGCGTCACCCGAAAAGGGTCGATTTGAACCACGACTTGGTCCGCACCGCGCGAAGACTCGGCATAAGCTTCGGAGACTGACCTGTCCGACTTTCGCCCCGATGCGCGGTGCGGAGGAGGAATTGGGATTCGGCAGAAGGGGGCCTAGCCTCCCGCCATCCTCCCCCGCACTGCACAACGGGGCGAAATTCCTCCCGTGAACCCGAAGGTTGAAGAGGGGTATGACGTTGCACGGTTCCGCGGGCTATCATTTGTGGCGGTCCCCGAGGGTGCGTCGTCACATTGACGGCACCCACTGCTGCACTCGGAGGTTGTGGTGTTCCGTTCGTCCGTTCGCGTCCTGTGTTTCGCCGGTTCATTGGCTTCTCTCGCCGCGCTTCCGCTGGGAGCGCAAGAGCGGGGCGGCAAGGATACCAAGCCTGCCGGAAAAGTGCCGGAGTCGGCTCAGCCGCCTGCCGGGCTTTGCCGCGTGTGGCTGGAGAACGTGCCGGCGAGTCAGCAGCCCGCGCCCACGGATTGCGCGACGGCCATCAAGAACCGCCCCAACAACGCGCGCGTTGTTTTCGGCAACCTGAGGGACGAGGCGGCCAAGCCGCCGCAGCGCGGCACTTCGGCACAGCAGGGGAGCCGCACCAACGGCTGGCCCAATCGTCAGGCCGACCAACCGCACCGCTTTGACACCGGGCCGGGGATTCCCCCGCGCCCGAGTGAGGCTCGTGAAGGCCGCCCGACCGAAGGCGCCAGGGGCGTGCGGCCGGTGACTTCCACCATGCCGGCGGTCAGGCCGTCGGCGGACAGCGGCCACAAGCGTCGCCCGTAGGGTCCGCAGTAATCGACTCTCCTCTCCGCCGCGTTCGCGATCCGTACCTCCCGCCCGACCACGACGCGTTCGTCGGGTCGGGCCCGTCGCGCCGGCTGATCGTCATCGCGCCGACCCGCGCCGCGTGCGAGACCATCGAGCTCGCGTTCGGCCTGAATCTCGAGACCACACTCTGGCGGACGCACGGCACTGAGCTCACGTCGCTCGCCGACAAATTTCGCGAAGAGGAGGCCGCCGCGACGGCCTCAACCAACGCAGTCCGCCGGGGTTTCGGAATTGTGGCCGGCACCGGGACCGGCAAGACGCTCTCGATCCGGCCCATCGCGCACTCGCTGCTCGGTACCACAGAACTCCGCGTGGGCGTGATCAACCGCGAGCGCGAAGCCACGCCGGAGTCGCCGTCGTGGAATGTCGTCATCGTCACGACCGGAATTGCGCGCCGCTGGTTCCAGGACGGCGACATTCGCCCACAGGACACGCTGGTCGTGGACGAAATCCACCAGACGAGCGCAGAGCTCGAACTCTGCCTCGCGCTCGGCAAGCGCGTTGGATGCCGCTTCATCTGGCTCTCGGCGACGGTCGATCCGTCGTTTTACGCGCGCTATCTCAACGCGGCAAGCGTCGTCGAGAGCAGCGCGTTCGATCCCACCAAGGCCGCGAAGGTCGAGGTCATGCGCTCCGATCCGCTGCGCTTTCTCGACGACAAATTTCTCACGCGGGTCATGAAGGACAAGCGCGGCGTCGGCGTGTTCCTTCCGACGCGCGCGGGCGTGGAACAGGCGGCGGCGACGGTCGGCGCACGATTCCCGCGGATCACCTCGCAGTTCTATCACGGCGGCGAGCCGATCCGCGTGATCCGTCCGTTCCTCGAAGGTTCGGTCGAGAAGCCGTATCTCCTCGCGATGACTGCCGCGGGCCAGAGCGCGCTGAACGTGCAGGGGCTCGATACCGTCGTGATCGACGACACGCGCTTCGCGAACGTCGTGGACCACGGACGCAACGTGCTCACGCGCGTGCACCTCGGCGCGAACGAGATTCTCCAGATGGCCGGCCGGGTGCATGGCCGCGTCGCAGGCGGGCGCGTGTTCATACTTTCCGATCGCGACATCCGCTTCGACGCGCTGCGCCCCACGGCGCCGGAGTTCCAGCTCGCGGGCGATTCGGAGCGCGTGGCGCTGACGTGTGCGGATCTCGCGGTGCGCGCCGACGAGCTCGAGCTCCCCGTGCCGCTCGACCGCGCGAGCTATCGCAATGCGGTCGCGAAGCTCGAAGCGCGGGGCATCATCGACGGCGGCAGGCTCACGCGCTACGGCAAGGCCGTCGAAGCGATGCCGGTGGACCGCCCCTGGGCGGAGCTGCTCGTGCACTGCGACGACGCGCTGCTGCCCTTCGTCTCCGTGATGAGCGCGGTGGAGTCGCTGCACCGCATGACGCGCGAGGATCGAGACCTCGAGGGGCTGATCGTGCGCGGGAGCGACAATCTCACCGCGTACAACGTGTACGCCGAGGCGTTCACGAAGTGCGGGTACGTCGGTGAAGTCTACGGATTGCCGCGGCATCTGTTCGACGAAGGAATCGAGCAGTGGGCCGAGCGGCGCGGCGTGCTCGTGAAGGCGATCGAGGACGCCGCGCTCGGCATGGCGAGCATCTTCCGCGCAGTGAAGCTCCCGCTGCCCGAGGCGATGCCGCGCGTGAACGACAACGTTGAGCGGCGGTTTGTAGACCTGCTCGCCAAGATCCAGCCGTTCGATCTGGTGATCGACGAGACCACCGCCGACGGGCACGAGGCGCGGGTGTCGAAGACGAGCGTCGCGGGCAGCTGGGGCGCGATCAGCGGCACGCTCCGCTACTTCGCCGACGCGTACGGCAACCCGCGCGCCGCGATCGAAGGAACGAACGTGCCGATGGCGCTCATCAAGCGCTATGCGACGTCGAGCACGCAGTCACTGGTATACGACGCGCGGCACAAGCAGTCACCGCTCGCGATGGAACGGAAGGTCGAGTACTTCGGGTTCGAGCTGGAGCGCGAGCGCGAAGCAATCGAGGCGTTTCCCGCCGGGCTCGAAGGTGAGGCGCGGCGCGTGCTCGCCGAGGCGCTTGCGCGCGGTGAAGCGCGGCACGCGGCGGTCATGCGCAATCGTCAGGGGATCGAAGAAGTCCGCGAAGCCTATCGCCGCTCGGGTGGCGCGACGCCTCGGCTTGGCCAGGCGGAGCTCACGTCGTGGTATGCCGATCAGCTGCGCGACGCGCGCAACCTGCACGAATACCGCGCCGCGCCCCTCCGGTTTGACGCGGACGAATTCGTCCCGCGCGACGAGCGCGTGAGGCTCTCCGCACTTCCCGGCGCGGCAGAGATTCGCGATCGCACTGTGCCGATGCACTATGAAGTCGAGGACACGCCCGGCGGTCCGCTCGGCGTGGTGCGCATGGTGATCCCCGAGAAAGTCGCGCGCGGCCTCGCGCGGGAAGAACTGCCGGAACTCGACCGGCCGGTGCGGTTCACTGTTACGCGCGGCGGACGCGGATCGGTAAAGGCCGACTCGCTGGGCGAGATCAAGGAGGCGCTGGCGCGCCCGTACACCGACGAAGAGCTCAAGCGTTCGCAGGAGCGGACATCGTATGGATCGCGTGGACCGAACCCGTCGCGCGGGGGGCGTGACGGTCGCGGCGGCGGGGACCGAGGCGGAGCGCCGTACCACGGGAAGAAAGGCGGTCACGACAAGGCGTCGCACCGGCCGGGATCGCCCTCGGGACGCGGCAAACGACGAGGGAAGGGGCGCTAGCGACTCACCCGCTCTGGACGCGTCGGCAGCACCGGCGTACGTTCCGAAAAGATCTTCCTACATCCGGAGCAGAGGCCGCATGGAACGTCGCGATGTCCTGCGCGCGCTTGGCGCCGCAGCCGCATTCACGCTCATGCCGCGCACGGCGCAGGCGGCGTGGGAGACCGTTGCCGCAGCGCCGAACTCGCCGCCGCGCGTGCTCACGGACGACCGGTCGGCGCTCGTCGCATCACTCGCGGACGCGATCATCCCGCGCACCGACACGCCGAGCGCGACCGATGTGAACGTCACGGCATTCATCGATGTGATTGTCGCCGAGTACTACTCGGACGAAGAGCGCACCGCGTTTCTCGCCGGGCTCGACTTGATCGCGGCGAGAGTCAAGCGCGGTGACATGCAATCGTTCGCCGAACTGTCCGCTGAGTCGCAGAAGACGCTGCTCGATGCGCTGGACCAGCCCGCGGACCGGCAAGCGCCCGACGCGCGCGCGTGGTCGCGCCTCAAGGGACTCGTGGTCCACGGCTACTTCACCAGCGAGCAGGTGCAGAAAGATGTGCTCAAGACCGTCATCATGCCGGGCCGCTTCGACGGCAACGCGCCGATGAAGCCAGCGGGAGCGTCGCATGGCTGAGGTCACGAAGTTCGACGCCATCGTCGTGGGCTCGGGCATCAGCGGCGGCTGGGCGGCCAAGGAACTCACCGAGCGCGGCCTCCGCACGATCATCCTCGAAGCCGGCGGCCCGACGACCGACGCCGATTTCGTCGAGCACGTGCAGCCGTTCGAGATGCACTTCCGGGGCTATGGCGACCGCAAGACGCTCATGCGCGACCAGCCCATCCAGCTTGAGTGCTACGCCTGCGACGAGATGGGGCACAAGTTCTTCGTGAACGACCACGAGAACCCCTACACCGCGCCTGACGACGCACCCTTCCGGTGGTTCCGCGGGCGTCAGGTCGGCGGCCGCTCCATCACGTGGGGCCGCCAGGTCTACCGCTGGAGCGACCTCGATTTCACCGCGAACGCGAAGGATGGCCACGGCAACGACTGGCCGATCCGCTATGCCGACATCGCGCCCTGGTATTCGTACGTCGAAAAATTCATCGGCGTGACCGGTGCGCAGGAGGGATTGTCGCAGCTCCCCGACGGCGAGTTCCTCCCGGCCATGCCGATGACCATCGTCGAGGAGGAGGCGAGCGGGAAGATCCGCGGGTCGTTCGGCGGCCAGCGCGTGATGACGATCGGCCGCGCCGCGATCCTCACCCAGAACCTCAATGGGCGCGCGGCGTGCCACTACTGCGGTCCCTGTGAGCGCGGCTGCATCACGCATTCGTACTTCAACAGCATCGGCTCGACGCTTCCCGCCGCGGCCAAGACCGGAAAACTCACGCTCCGCCCGCACAGTGTCGTGGCCGGGGTGCTCTACGACGCCAAGCGCGGCCGCGCGCGCGGCGTACGCGTGATCGACGCGCTCACGATGCAGGAAACGGAGTTCGAGGCCCGTGTAATTTTTCTCTGCGCGTCGGCGATCGAGTCGTCTCGCATCCTGCTCAACTCCAAGTCGACACGATTCCCGGACGGCCTCGCCAACTCCAGCGGGATCCTCGGCCGATACCTGATGGACCACCACTATGGGTCCGGCGCTTCAGGCCGATATCCGGGGCATCTCGACCGGCGGACCTTCGGCAGCCGGCCGAACGGCATTTACATCGCGCGCTTCCGGAACGTGAAGGACGCACATCCTGATTTCCTGCGCGGGTACGGCATGCAGGGCGGCTCGGGACGTTCGGGGTGGGGACGCGGTGGATCGATGCCCGGCTATGGCGCAGCGTTCAAGCAATCGCTGATCGACGACCTCGGTCCATGGAGTCTTTCGGCCTCGGGGTGGGGCGAGACATTGCCCAACGCCGACAACCGCGTGACGCTCGATCCCGCCGTGAAGGACAAGTGGGGGATTCCCGCCGCGCGCATCGAGGTGCGCTGGCGCGACAACGAGCGCGCCATGGACAAGGACATGCAGACCGCGATGTCCGAGATGCTCGACGCCGCGGGGTGCACGGACATCCACACGCATGGCTCGACGAATCCGCCGGGCCACTGCATCCACGAGATGGGCGGTGCGCGCATGAGCCTCTCGGCAAAGGATGGCGTGCTCAACAAGTGGAACCAGGCGTGGGACGTGAAGAACCTGTTCATCACGGACGGCGCGTGCATGGCCTCCAACGGCTGCCAGAACCCATCGATCACGTACATGGCGCTGACCGCGCGCGCAGCGGCGCACGCGGTGGCCGAAATGGGAAGGGGCTCGCTGTGAACAGGCGGCGCGCGCTAGGCGCGGTTGCCGGGGCTGCGATCGCGGCGGCGAATTGGCCGGGTGATGGATCGAACAACGGACCGAAGACCGAGGACCGAGGACCGAATACCAGCTCACGACCTTCAGGACGCATCAAGCAATCGGTGAGCCGGTGGTGTTACGACAAGATGTCGCTGGGGGAGTTGTGCGCCGCATCGAAGAAGATCGGCCTCTCGGCGATCGACCTGCTCGATGAAAAAGACTGGAACACGCCGAAGCAGTTCGGGCTCTCGTGCGCGATGGCCAACGGCTTCGGTTCGATTCCCAAGGGCTTCAACCGCCCGGAAAACCACGACAAGCTCGTCGCCGACGCCGAACGCATGATCCCGCTCGCCGCCGCGGCCGGCGTGCCGAACATCGTGTGCTTCAGCGGCAATCGCGCGGGACTGTCGGACACAGACGGCGTCGCGAACTGCATCACGGGGCTCAAGCGTCTCGCGCCAACCGCCGAACGCGCGGGTGTCACGCTTTGCCTGGAACTGCTCAACAGCAAAGTGGACCACCACGACTACCAGGCCGATCACACGTCCTTCGGCGTCCAGGTGGTGCAGGGCGTAGGGTCACCGCGCGTGAAGCTGCTCTACGACATCTACCACATGCAGATCATGGAAGGCGATATCGTCCGCACGATCCGCGACAACGCGCCACATATCGCGCACTACCACACGGGCGGCGTGCCGGGGCGGAACGAGATCGACCAGACGCAGGAACTGAACTACCGCCGCGTGGCGCAGGCGATCGCGGATACGGGCTTCACGGGATTCCTGGCGCACGAGTTCGTGCCGAAGAACGATCCGGTCACGTCGCTGGGAGAGGCGTTCGCGATCTGCGACGTGTGAAGCGATGTAAGATGGAAGATGTAAACTGCGGCGTCGCATCTTCCATCTTACATCCGCGGTTCAGCCGCTGACCTTCTTGCGATGCCGGGCCGCTTTTGCGCGATTCCCGCACGTCTTCATGTCGCACCACCGCCGCGTCCCGTTCCGCGACCCGTCGAAAAACACGCGCGCGCAGCGCGGATCGGCGCAGCGGCGGACCCGCTGGAGCTCCCCCGAGACGAGCGCGTCGGCCGCCGACTCGATGATCGGGATCATCAGCCCCGCGAACACGTCGCCGGCCGTGACGAAGTTCCGCACGAACCCGCCGTCCGACCGTGGCTCCACGCGGCGCGATCCCGCGCTGCGGCCGAGGATGCGGTTGATCTCGCCGATCGCCGTCTGCGTCGCGCGCTCCTGCGGGGCATCGCCGCGCTCCGCGAGCGCGCGGAGGACGTTGCGGAGCCGGCGCGCCTCGTGGAGCGCCGCGCTCGAGCCCGTCGGCTGCTGCTGCGCGCGCCGGAGCATCGCGGTGGCGCGCTCGTCGTCGAGCACACGAGAGGCCGACAGCCAGCTGACGAACCCGTCGAAGGTGTCGAGCGCGTCGCGCCGCGCTTCGCCGCGCGCATGCGTGGCGTCATCGCTGTTCACGAAATCGAGCCAGAGGCGCTCGCCCACCAGCACGTACGCCTGCACGACCCGCACCGGAGTCGGGGCGGGCGGCAGTTGCGCGGCGGAGGGCATGGCGGAGGCCATAGATGGCCAGATTAGGGGAACAGGCCGGCGCGGGCAAGAAGTTCGAGCGTTAAGTTCTCACTAATGTCTCCCGACACCCTCCCGCACGTCTTCATCCCCGGGGTCCGGCCATGAAGTTCGAACTCCTCGACCGCGTGCGCTGGAGCGACTGCGACCCGTTCGGCATCATCTACTACGGCGCGTACATACGCCTGTTCCAGGTCGCCGAAGAGGAGCTGTTCCGCGCATGCGGCCTCCCGTTCTCCGTGCTCCGCGAGGAAAAGGGGGTATGGATTCCGCGCAAGGCGTTTCAGGCCGAGTTTCACTCCCCGGCGCAACTGGACGAAGAGGTCGCGGTGCAGGTCCACTTTTCGCGAATCGGGAGGTCGGCGATCACGATGCAGTTCGAGGTCTATCGCGCGTCCGACCGCGCGCACCGCGCCACGGGATCGCTCACCGTGGTCTCCGTGGACAAGCCGACGATGCTGCCCCGGAAGATCCCCGACGACGTGCGCGAGAAGCTACTGCTCTACGCGGGGTAGGCCGCCGCTCGCGCCGATCCGCTTGGCGAGGCGCTGCAGCCCGTCGTACGCCGCGTATTTGTACACGTCGCAGAGCGTCGGATAGTTGAAGACCGCCTGGATGAAATAATCGATGGTGCCCTCGAAGCTCAGCACGGCTGCGGCGAGGTGGATCAGTTCGCATGCGCCCTCGCCGACGACCGAGCAGCCGAGCAGGCGCTGGTCGTCACGCCGGAAGATGAGCTTCACGAAACCGTCGAGGTCGCCGATGATCTGGCCGCGCATGTTCGAGCGGAAGGTGGCCTTCCCGACCTCGACTGAGACGCCCTTGGCGCGCGCGGTTTCCTCGGTCTCTCCGACCATCGCGACTTCCGGCACGGTCCACACGCCGTAAGGCAGCACGGGCGAGACGCGCTGCTTGTAGCGGAGATCGAACGCGTGGCACATCGCGACGCGCGCCTGCTCCATGGACGTCGACGCCAGCGCGGGAAACCCGATCACGTCGCCCGCGGCGAAAATGCTCGGCACGGTGGTGCGGTAGTGCTCGTCGACCAGGACGAACCCGCGGCTGTTCATGCGCACGCCGGCCTCGGCGAGGCCGAGCTCTTCGGTCGCGCCCGACCGCCCGATGCTGTAGAGCACGCAGTCGGCCACGAGTTCGGTGCCGTCCGTGAGCGTGACGGTCGCGACCCGATTCCCGGTGTCGTCCACGCGGATGTCGCGAACTTCGGAGTTGAGCATGACCTGGATGCCGAGGCGGCGCGTCATCTCGGTGCAGAGCGCATCGCTGACGTCGGGGTCGAGCTGCACGAGCAGGCGGTCGCGCGCGTTGACGAGCGTGACGCGCACGCCAAGGGCGGCGAACATCCCGGCGTACTCGCAGCCGATGACGCCGCCGCCGATGACGACCATGCGCGGTGGAATTGCCGCGAGCGTGAGCAGCGAGTCACTGTCCACGACGGTTTCGCTGTCGAACGGGATGTTGTCGGGACGCAGCGGGTGCGACCCGGTCGCGACAAGGATCACGTCGGCCGTCAGGCGCAGTACCGGTTCACGATAGCGCGAGACTTCCACGGTGTGGGCGTCGACCACGCGCGCGTGGCCCTGCACCGTGGTGACCCTGTGCTTCGCGAGGTTGTCGCCGACGAGCTGCCACGCCGACTCGATCACGGCGCGCTCCCGAAACATGAAGTCGCTGATGGTTATATCGGACTTCACGCGGTACTCGACGCCGTAGAGGCCGCGCTGACGGAGTCCCGAGAAATAGAGCGCGGTTTCGCGGAGCGTTTTCGACGGGAGCCCGCCCGTGTTCACGGAGTTGCCGCCCGGCTTGGGTGCCCGTTCGACGAGGCAGACGCTCTTCCCGAAGTATGCGGCCTGGGCGGCGCCCTTTTCGCCGGCCGGTCCGGCGCCGATCACGAGGAGGTCGAAGTGGTCGGGCATTGGCACCAACGATACGGGTGAGCGCGAAACTGCACAATCGCCGTGGCGGGGGTAGTTTTCACGGGAGATGACCGCTCCCGACCAGGACACCTACTTCCGGAAGGGGTTTGGCCTCAAGACGGAGGTCCAGGAAACCCTTTCGACCGACTACACGGGCCACCTCGTGGACCTCCTGCGCGCCCGCGACTTCACGCTTTCGGCGGGTGGCGTGACCGTGCGGCTGGCGAAGGAGTTCGGCTTCTGCTACGGAGTGGAGCGCGCCGTCGAGTACGCGTATCAGACGCGCGCGAAGTTCCCCGACCGGCGGATCTTCCTCGCGGGAGAGATCATCCACAATCCGCATGTGAACGCCAAGCTGCGCGAGATGGGGATCATCTTCCTGCTTCCGGGCGAGACGGGGTTCGACTATGCCGGCGTGGAGCCTGCCGACGTCGTGATCCTTCCGGCGTTCGGCGTGACGATCACGGACTTCGACACGCTCCGCGGGCTGGGCTGCGTGATGGTCGACACGACGTGCGGGTCCGTGCTCAACGTGTGGAAGCGCGTCGAGAGCTATGCCCGCGATGGCTTCACCTCGCTGATCCACGGCAAGTACTATCACGAGGAGACGCGCGCCACGGCGTCGCAGGTGGCGAAGTACGCGGGCGGCACGTACCTCGTGGTGCGCAGCATGGAGCAGGCGCATGACGTGTGCGACTACATCGAAGGGAAGGGGCTCTCACGTGACGCGTTCCTCGCGAAGTACCGCGTGCAGGCCAGCCCGCACTTCGACCCCGACATCCATCTCGCCAGGATCGGCGTGGCGAACCAGACGACGATGCTCGCGCGCGAATCGCTCGCCATTGGCGAGGCCGCCGGCCAGGCGATGGCGCGGGCCAGGGGCGGGGCATACCGCGCGGAAAACTTCAGGACCTTCGACACGATCTGCAGCGCGACGCAGGACCGCCAGGACGCGGTGAACGAGCTGCTGCGAGAGCCGCTGGACGTGATGCTGGTCATCGGCGGGTACAACTCGAGCAACACGATTTCGCTTGCCGCGCTGTGCGACGAGCGCGTGCCGACGTTCCACGTGGCGGATGCGAGCTGCATAGACGTTGCCAGGGGCTCGGTGCGCCACCTCCGGCCGGGCGGCTCGGAGGAGATCGAGACGGCGGGGTGGCTTGGAACCGAGGGCGGACTGCGCGTGGGGATCACGGCCGGCGCGAGCACGCCGAACAACAAGATCGGCGAGGCGGTGGCGCGCATCTTCGCCAGCCGCGGCGTGGATCCGGCGGGCATCGTCTGAGCGGCCTGCCGGGCTACGCGAAGCTTCACGGCGGCGATGCGAGTGCCGTACTCGTACCGGCGCTCGGCGGCAAGGTGCGCGACGTGATGCTCGGCGGGCGCCAGTGGCTCTGGCACAATCCCGACGTGCCCTTTGCGCTCCCGCGCGAGGGCGCGCGGTACGTCGAGGCGGAGACCGCCGGAGGCCTGGACGAGTGCTTTCCGACGACGTGCTCGTGCCGGCTCCCGTCGTGGGTGGAGGGTGCGCAGGGCGCGAAACTTCCCGACCACGGCGAGCTCTGGGCACAGCCACCGGAGGTCGAGATTGTCACCGATGCGGAGGGACACTCGGCGACCTGCACCTGGAGCGGCACCGCGCTGCCGTACCGGTTCACGCGGCGCATCACGGTGCATCCCGAGGGATGGGTTGCATTTGCGTATTCGGCGACGAACACGGGCCCGCACCGGATTCCGTTCGTCTGGTCGTCACACCCCATGTTTCCGCTCACGCCGAAGACGCGGATCGTGCTCCCCGACGGCGCGGTGGCTCGTGTCTGGTCGCAGCGCAATGCGCAATTCGGGAAAGCGGGATCCGAGCACCGGTGGCCACGGCTTCGCAACGGTGCGACGCTCGTCGATCTCTCGCGGCCGTACGGCGCGCTGAGCGGCGATTACGCGTGCAAGCTGTTCGTCGAACTGCCGCGGCGCGAGGTGAGTGTCGCCGTGGAGGAGGGCGGCGCGCGGCTCGAGATATTGCTGCACGGGCGGGAGATTCCGACCGTGGGCGTGGCGATCAACCGCGGAGGCGGCGGGAGCATGGCGCGTCTCGCGCGGTGGCCGTTCGGAAAACGTGCGCACCCGCCGTGCACGGTATCGATTGAACCGTCCCTCGGCGCGCCTGAGAGCCTGAGCGACGCGCTCGGTGCGTGGGACGACGCGCACTGGCTCGAGCCCGGCGGAACGGCGCGGTGGGGGATGCGGTGGCGGGCGGGGTTGAAGACCGACGGCCGAGGGCTGAAGGCCGATGACCGAATGCCGGCGATGGATGATGGAAGAATGAAGATGGAGGGAGCGTGACAGCCGGCGACCACATGGCAGTCGATGCGCGGCGGGCGCTCCTCGAGGGTCTCGTGGACTACGCGGGGCTTTTTCCTCCGGCGGCGCTCGGGATGGCGGACGCGGTGGCACGCTACGACGAGTACCGTCGGAGCGAGCACCGCTGGGCGCTGGGGAAGTTCGTCCTGCCCGTGGCGCGGCTGGACGAGTTCACGCGGGCGGCGCGCGCGGTGGCTGGTGGCGTTTCGTCGTGGCGTCTCGCGCTGGTGGCCGGCGCTGATTTCGGCGCGGATGTTCGCGCGATAGCGCTGTTCGCCGGCGGCGCGGTGCCACGTGCCGGCGTGGGCGCGATCGAGGTCCGCGCGGCGACCGCCACGCAGGTCGACGCGGTCGCAGTGAACGCCGCCCTGCTCCGGTCGAGCGTTGCCGACACCTTCGACGTCTACGTCGAGGTGCCGGTCGCGGGCGATCCCGCGGCACTGGTCGCGGCGATCGCGTCGCATAGACTGCGCGCGAAAGTGCGGACCGGGGGTGTGGAGGCCGGCGCCTTTCCCGACTCGCCGGGCCTCGCCCGGTTCATCGTGCTCTGCACGGCGCACCGGGTGACGTTCAAGGCCACCGCCGGACTGCATCACGCGTTGCGCGGCAGCTATCCGTTCACGTACGATCCGGCCAGTGAACGCGGAACGATGTTCGGTTTCCTGAACGTGTTCGTCGCGGCGCTCTTCGCATGCGACGGTCTCGATGCCGCAGGGGTGCAGGCGCTGCTCGAGGAACGGGATCCCTCGCAGATCACGTTCGATCGGGCCGGCGTGACGTGGCGGGGGCGCATGGTTTCGGCGGAGGCGATCCGTGCGGCGCGCGCACAGACGGCAACGTCGTTCGGCTCCTGCTCGTTCACCGAACCGCTTGCGGACCTATCGACACTCGGACTCCTGTGAACATGCCAACGAAGCTCGACGAGTCGCACGACCCCGCGCTTCGCTCGTGGATCGAAAGCGCGAACGACGGCCGGACCGACTTTCCTCTGCAGAATCTTCCGTTCGGCGTGTTCCGCCACGATTTCGAGGAGCGCCCGCGCGTCGGGATCGCGATCGGCGACCAGGTGCTCGACTGCCTCGCGGCGGCGCGCGCCGGCTGTTTTGCGGAACTTGGGCCCGTGGTGGACGACGCCCTGCAGTCGTGGTCGCTGAACGCGCTGCTGTCGACCGGACGCGCGGATGCGCGCGCCGTTCGCATCGCGGCGAGCCGGCTCCTGCGCCAAGGCACGGCGGAGGCGAAGCGCGCCCAGGCAGCGCGCGCCGATATCCTCGTCGGAATGGATCGCGTGTCGATGCTCGTGCCAGCGGAGATCGGCGACTACACCGATTTTTACGCGTCGCTCTTCCACGCGACGAACGTTGGCGCGCTCTTCCGGCCGGATGCGCCGCTGCTTCCCAACTACAAGTATGTGCCGATCGGCTATCACGGGCGCGCGTCGTCGATCGTGCCCAACGGAACTCCGGTGCGGCGTCCGCGCGGCCAGGTCCGACCCGATGCCGCCGCCCCGCCCGTGTATGCGCCCTCCGGCTCGCTCGACTACGAACTCGAGATCGGCGCGCTCGTGTGCGGCGAAAACGCGATCGGCGAGCCCGTGCCGATCGCGCGAGCGGAGGATCGGATCTTCGGCCTCTGCCTGCTCAACGACTGGTCCGCACGGGACGTGCAGAGCTGGGAATACCAGCCGCTCGGCCCGTTCCTCGCCAAGAGCTTTGCCACAACGGTCGGATCGTGGGTGGTGACGCTCGACGCGCTGGAGCCATTTCGGACGACTGCGTTCGCGCGGCCCGCCGGTGACCCGTCGCCGCTGCCATACCTGAGTGCCGTGACGGACCGGGATCGCGGCGGTTTCGCGATCACGCTCGAAGTCTGGCTCCGCTCCGCGGCGATGCGCGCGGCGGCGATGCCGCCCGTTCGGCTCACGTCGGGTTCGTTTGCATCGATGTACTGGACAGTCGCCCAGCTTCTGACGCACCATTCGAGCAATGGGTGCAATCTGCGGCCGGCCGACCTGCTCGGAAGCGGAACCGTGTCGGGACCGGAGAAGGGTTCGCGCGGGTGCCTGCTCGAGCTCACGTCGCGCGGCGCGGAACCGGTCTCGCTGCCGTCCGGCGAAACGCGCGCATTCCTCGCCGATGGCGACGAGGTGATCTTCCGCGGCTGGTGCGAGCGCGATGGTGCCGCGCGAATTGGATTCGGCGAATGCCGCGGCGAAGTTCGCGCCGCCTCACCGGGAGCGGAGTGAACGTCATGGATGCAATCTGGAACGAGATGTTCGTCACGGGAGTGCCGGTCGCGGAAAAAGTGATCCGCACGATCGCGGTGTATGCCTTCCTGATCGGCGGCCTGCGGCTCTTCGGCAAGCGCGAGCTTGGCCAGCTGAACCCCCTCGACTTCATCGTGCTGCTGTTGCTTTCGAACACCGTGCAGAACGCGATCATCGGCAACGACAACTCGCTGACCGGGGGCCTCATCGGGGCCCTGGTGCTGATGATCGTGAACAGTGTGCTCGTCCGGTACACGTATCGGCACCCCCGCGTGCGGCGCCTGGTGGAGGGACGGGCCGAGGAGCTCGTCAGGGACGGGCACGTCCTCGAGCGCGCGCTCTCGCACAACCGGATTTCGCGAGACGAACTGGTCGCCGCCGCGCGGAAACAGGGGATCGAGCACCTGGGCGACGTCGCCTGCGCGCGGCTCGAAGTGAGCGGCGCAGTGAGTTTTCTCGTGAAGGAACCGACGGAGCTCCAGCGCTTCCACACGGACATCGTCACGCGCCTCGAAGCGATCGAACGCCGCCTTGCGGCGGCGGCACCATCGCAAGGAAAGGCCTGACCGTGCATGCAGTCCCCCACCACGACCGGAGAGCATCGATGCGGCAGCGGAATGCGGTGATGACCATGGCCGGCGCATTGGCGGCGTTCGCTGGCGTTGCGGGAGCGCAGGCGCGTGCGCCGGGGACCGATGTCTGGGTGGTGCCCATGAAGCAGGTCGGGATCGCCATCACGTTTGGCACGCCGCGAAACGCGACGGCGCGTGCCGGCTACGACAACCAGCCGTCGTTCACGCCCAAGGGCGACGCCGTCCTGTTCACGTCCACAGACGAGAGCGGGAAGACCGATACCTGGCGCTTCTCGCTCCCCGACGGCAAGCCGGTACGCCTCACGAACGTCCCGATGAGCATCTATTCGCCGACCGTCACCCCGGACGGGAAGTTCTTTTCGTTCATCAGGGTCGAGCCCGACTCGACGCAGGGCCTCTGGAAACTTCCGCTGGACGGCAAGGGCGAGCCGGTGAAGGTGATCGCGAACCTGAAAGTCGGCTATCACCTCTGGACGGGCGATCACACGCTGGTCGTGTATGTCCTGCCCGCGAGCGGTGCGCCGCGCGGCACGCCGAGCACGCTCCAGCTCGCCAACGATCGCACGGGAAAATCGGAAGTTGTCGCGACGAACGTCGGACGCGCGCTCGGCAAGGTCCCGGGCCGCGACGCGATCACCTTCCAGCAGCTGGTCCGGGACAGCCTGCCGTGGATCACGGAGCTCGACCTCATGTCGAAGAAGACGCGCCCGCTGGTCAAGACTCCGCCGGGCGCCGACTATCACGTATGGGCGCCGAATGGCGCGCTGCTCACGGCGACGGGACCGGGGATTTTCCGCTACACGGATGACGGGTGGGCGCCGATCGCCAACTTCGAGAAGTTCGGCGTCAAGAACATCTCGCGGATCGCGGTGAGCCCGAAGGGGAACTGGCTGGCGTTCGTCGCGGAGGACAGCCCGGCGCCGTGAACCGGCCGCTCACGCCGCCGCGCGGAGAATTCCACAACTACTTCGGCCCGCAGGCCGCGAAGTATCGCGAATTCCGGCCGCGGTACCCCGCCGCGCTCTTCCACTATCTCGCGGTGGCGGGCGGCGGCACGCGCGTAGCATGGGATTGTGCGACGGGGAACGGGCAGGCCGCGGTGCGCCTCGCGGAGCGCTTCGCGCGCGTGATTGCCACCGATCCCAGCGACGAAATGATCAGCCAGGCGTTTCCGCATCCGCGCGTGACCTACTCGGTGGCAAAGTACGAGTCGCGCCTCCCTGACCGGAGCGCAAACCTCGTGACCGTCGCGCAGGCCCTGCACTGGTTCGACCTGGACCCGTTCATCCGCGAGGTGCGGCGCGTGCTCGTCCCGGGGGGCGTCCTCGCCGCGTGGTGCTATTCGCGCTGTTCGGTGGATCCGGGCGTGGACGAGGTCGTGGACCTGTTTTATCGCGTGACGCTCGGTCCATACTGGTCGCGCGAGCGGCGTCACGTGGACGAAGGCTATCGCACGATCGCGCTGCCGCTCGACGAGATGGCGCCGCCGCCGTTCGAGATGACCGAGCAGTGGTCGCTGTCGGAGTTCGCGAGCTACATCAGGACCTGGTCGGCGGTCGGCAAATTCATCGCAGCGCGCGGCGAGGAGCCGGTGCTGGCATTCGAGGAAGCGCTCACCGCCATGTGGGGGCCACCCGAGCAGCGCCGGCGCGTGAAGTTCCCGCTGCACTGCCGCATCGGCGAGATCCGGTAAGTCGTGCTTGAACGTCGGCGCCCGCCGGCCGGGCACGAGGGACTCGCTGTGTCGGGCGCGCGATGAGAACTTCAGCGCGCACCGGCCGGCCACGAGGGACTCGCTTTGTCGGGCCTACTCGGACAAGCGTCTATAGGGTCCTCGAAAGGCCCGCCGACGCGAGCCCCTCGCGTCCGGCCGGCCAACCATCCGCTCCCCATTTGTACGGTACGCAACGCGCGCGGTCTGGTGTGGGCGGCGCGTACCGTGCGCGCGCGTCTGCGTTGGCCTTTAGTGTGGTGGAGCGATTCGCTTGGCAGGGAGGCCGCGGGCCGCTCGTGAAGCGGGGCCTTTCGAGGACCCATAGACGCCGTGTCCGAGTAGGCCCGGCGCAACGAGTGGCCCGCGGCCGACCGCGCGCCGAGAACATGCCTCACCTCGCCCAGCTGAGCGGCCTTGTTTGCGCGCGAGGGACAGGGCATCGTTCAGGTTCCCCTACTGGTGGTCCGATGACTCCCGCAAAAAACCGTGCGCCGCGCAGCACGCCGACCGGCTCACTCCCCTCGACCACGCTGGCCGACGCCGCGGACGCGCTCTTCCGTTCGGCGATCGAAGCGTGCCGCCAGCACGAGCGCGTCGCGCGCTGCAGCGGACGTGGCTGCACGGATGATGAGCTGAAGGAGATGGCCGAACTGTGCGATCTTGGGCACCGGCATCTCGCTGCGCGCACGGTTGCGTGGGAGAAAGCCGCCGGTGAGGGACGCGGCGAGAGCATCGACACCTTCTGGCACGCGGCGAACGCACTCTGGCATGCGAGCCGGGAGTACGCGCGGCGCCATCATTCGTGCGACAAGATGACCACGAGCGTGTCGCGCCGGGCGACGGACGCGCTTGGCGCGCTCACGCTCGAGTATGAACTCGAGGCGTCGGCGCTGCTCGCGCTGCGGCAGGCGGTCGCCGGCTATCGCAAGGTGCGCGTCGACGCCGAGTGACGTGCACGCGGTCCACGAGGTACTGCAGTAGCGCGTAGTACAATAGATGACAGGTGAACCTTTTTTAATTTGGCGGGGTGTCAGGTTCATCCACGCCGCGACCATGGCACCGGACCGGGAGAATCCATGTTCCTTGTGTTCGCTCTCGTCAGCACGATGGCGGTCACGCCACGCGACACCCTTCCGGCGCCGGCCGTTCCGATTGCACCGGCTGCGTCCGTGGGCGTCGATACGGCGGTTGCGCAGACCGCCGATACGGTGCAACGGACCGTTGCCGGACCCGCGGTGCTGCAGCCGGCCGGGGTTCGGAGCTCCAGCGGCGGCGCAATGGTTCCGGACGACACGACGCGATCGCGCCGCCGCAAGGCGATTGAACTCTCGGACGCCTACTCCACGCGGCTGAAGATCCACTACATCGCGAGCTACGCGACGCTCCCGATCTTTGCGGCGCAAGCCATCGTCGGGGAACAGCTCTTTCACAACGAGCAGAACGGATATCCGCCGTCCACATCGCTGAGGACCACGCATGACGCGATCGCAATTACGCTCGGCGCGCTCTTCGTCACGAACACGGTGACGGGGTCCCTGAACTGGTGGGAAACGCGCCACGAGGCCCCCGGACGCACGTGGCGCACGATCCACGCGGCGCTCATGCTGCTGTCCGATGCCGGATTCGCATACACGGCGTCGCTTGGCGAGCGGGGCGCGTTTCTGAAAGGCGGCGGCAACCCGGCGCGCGACCTCCACCGGAATTGGGCCGAAATCTCAGTGGGAACCGCGCTCGTGGGCTACGTGATGATGTGGAAGCCCATCCGGGGATCTCATTGAACGGCGGCGCGTAGCGTCGTGCCGGTCGTTGCGCAGACAATGTTCCCATCGCGCCCGCGCCATGGGCGGGCGCTTGTGTCAGCCGCGCGACTGCGCGAGATCCGCCCAGCGGGAGAGCGCCGCGTCGAGCGCGCGCTGCGTGGAGGCGAGCTCCTTGTCGAGCTTTCCGGCCTGCTTTGCCTTCGCCGCGGTCCCGTCGTACAGCGTCGGGTCGTCGAGTGCCCTGCGCAGCTCGGCGATTTTTCGCTCGAGATCGTGAACGGCGCGTTCCGCGGTGTCGGCGGCTTTCTGCGCGCTGCGCCGCGCCGCCTGATCTTTCTGCTCGGCGGCGGCGTTCCC
>JBIOHR010000028.1:0-25591 GCA_044449085.1 Gemmatimonadales bacterium
CAGCTTCCGTCATTGCCCGCTGGCGTGACGTCGCGCCTCGATGCGGTCCTCATCGGCCTCTGGGTCGTCGCGTCGACCGCGATCCTGCTGAGGCTCGCCCGCACGCACCGCGCGCTCGGGCGAATGGCGGCGTCCGCGCGGCAGGCGAATATGGACGGCTATGAAGTGCTCGTCACCGAGGCCGTCGGGCCGGCGGTCGTTGGCGTGGCGGCGCCGCGCATCGCGGTGCCGTCGTGGCTCGCCGAGCTGGATGCGCCGATGCGCGATCTCGTGCTGCGCCACGAGCGCGAGCACTGCCGGGCGCGCGATACGGCGCTGCTCTGGCTCGGAGAAGTCGCGGTGGCGCTCGTGCCGTGGAACGTCGCCGTCCGCTGGCAGGTGCGGCGTCTCCGCCTCGCACTGGAGCTCGACTGCGATGCGCGCACGCTGCGCGGATCGGGCGCCTCAACGACCTACGGAAAGCTGTTGCTCCTGATTGCCCAGCGGCAGCACATCAGCCGCCTGGCCCCGATGCTCGCGGAGTCCAACTCACATCTCGAAGAGAGGATCAACGCCATGACGACCACCAAGGCAGCCAATCGTACCCTGAAGGCGGCGCTCCTCGGCGGAGTAGCCGTCGTCGTCATCGTCGCCGCGTGCTCGGAGGCCACGGGGAGCGACCTGATCGGACCGCAGCCGGCATCCGGAAGACTGTTCTCGAGGCAGACAGCCCGGAAGCCCATCGTGCAGGGCGTCGACGTCGTGTACTTCGAGTATCAGGTCGAGCAACCCGTGACGGCTGTGCCGGGATCGCCGGCGCCGGCGTACCCCGCCATCCTGAAGTCGGCGGGGGTCCCAGGCGAGGTGGACGTTTCGTTCGTTGTCGACACCACGGGGATCGCCGACGAGACCTCGCTCAAGATCATCAAGAGCACAGACCAGCTGTTCTCCAACTCCGTCGCGTCGGCTCTCCCGAACATGCGCTTCAACGCAGCGCTGGTCGGCGGCAAGAAAGTGAAGCAGCTCGTAATGCAGCCGTTCGTATTCCAGATCGCCGGCGGCGCGAGCACGCAGAAGTCGCACGGGGGAGCGCTTATCCGGCAGTAGGCGGTTATCTCGCGCTCTCGACCCGGAGCAGACGTCCGCTGCGGGTCGGTCGGCTGGCCGACTCACTACAGCTGCGCCAAGAACTCGCACGCGACAACGGAACAGACCGGATCGGGCGCACGCTCCGGCAGCGATACGATCACACCGGCGTCCGTCTTCTTCACGGCGAGTGGATGCCGTGCGGCATCGCCCATCATCGTTGCGCGGCGGGGCAGTGAACGGACGCCGGGCAGCAACAGCTCGCGCGACGCAGGCCACTCGGGCAGAAAGCAGTACAGCGACTTGTCCTTGCGAGTTGCGCGAAACCCCGCGCTCCCGAACGGCGACGCGCTCGTCCCGCGGATTGCATCGGCGTGCACCGCCATCCAGCGGCCGATTCCTTCAAGTCGGTCGACACTCTCCGGCGGCACGAGTCCTTCGCCCGTTGGCCCGACGTTGAGCAGCAGGTTGCCGCCCTTGGACGCGGTTTCGATCAGCATCTCGACGAGCTTCGGCACGCTCTTGAAGTTGTGGTCGGCGCGGTTGTACCCCCAGTTCCCGTTCATCGTCACGCACGACTCCCAGTCCACGCCGGGGATCCCGCGGTCGGGAATCTCCTGCTCGGGTGTGCTGAAGTCGCCGATCTCGGCCTTCGCGAGCTTTGCGTTCAGGCCGCTCGACTGCTTAGGGGCCACGCGACTGTTGATGATCAGGTGCGGCGCGAGCGCGCGACAGCGATCCGCGAGCTCGACGCCGAGCTCGCGCGTCCACGTGCTCTCCCACTCACCGTCGAACCAGAGGACGCCGATGTCGCCGTAGTGTGTGAGCAGTTCCTCGACGCAACTGTGGAGGTAGCGCACGTACCGGCTGAACTGCGCGCCGTTCACCGGACGGGCGCCGCGCTCCCAGTCGCGCCGCGGCAGGTAATCCGGGTGATGCCAGTCCATGATGGAGTGATACCAGCACGGTTGCACGCCGTGACGACGGCACGCATCGGCCACCATGCGCATGATGTCACGCCTGTACGGCGTGTGCATCACGCTGAAATTGGTCTGCGCGGTGTCGAACAGGCAGAACCCGTCGTGGTGCTTGGTGGTGATCACGAGATACTTCGCGCCGGCGCCCGCCGCGAGTGACGCCAGGCGATCGGCGTCGAACTCCGTGGGATTGAAGCGGCCGACGAGCTTGTCGTACTCGCCGATCGGGATCTTCGCGTTGTTGCGGATCCACTCGGCGTAGTCGGTGCGCCCGCCCCATTCTCCCGCGAGCACGGAGTAGAGACCCCAATGCACGAACATGCCGAACCGCGCGTCGCGCCACCAGGCCATCCGGTCGTCCGGGCCGGCGGAAAGCGCCTCGAACAGGTTGATGCGCGGGAGCGCAGCCGCACCGAGCGCGAACGTGCCAGTCGAACGCAGGAACTCCCGGCGGCCCGTCATGCGCCTTCCGCAGGGCGTTCGTTGGCCGCGAAACGCGCGAGCCGGAACGGCGTGAGATCGAAACGGCGCGGCTCTCCCGCAATTTCGTCCGCAATCAGCTCACCGATCGCGATGGAGAACTTGAAGCCGTGCCCCGAGCACGGACTCGCGATGAATACTTCGGGATGCTCCGGGTGCGTGTCGAGAATGAAGTGATCGTCCGGCGCGTTGGTGTAGAGGCAAACCGTGGTGGCGCGCAGCGGGCCGTTCGCGGCCGGGATGAAGCGCTTCAGGAGATCGCGCACCGCGGCGACTTCGGCGTCGTCCACCGCGCGGCGGACTGTATGCGCGGTGGTTGTTTCGCCCTGATGGTGGAGCGCCGCTTTCACGCCGTCCCCGAAGTTCGCGAACCCATACCAGGTGCGGCCCGGGGCGTACTCGTGAATGAAGATCGGAAACCTGTTTGGTGTAAACTGGTCCGCCTCGAGGGGATCGAACCAGCACACGGCCTGCCGCTCGACGGTCACCGGGAGCGCGAGCTCCGGAACGAGGTGGCTCACCCACGAGCCCGCGGCGATCACGAGGCGCGCGGCGCTGTACGTCCCCGTGAAGGTGGTGACCTCCACGCCGGTGGACGTTGCGCGCCATTTCGTCACCTTCTCGCCGAATCGCAGCTCGGCGTTCGCAGCGCGGGCGAGCGCGAGCTGCGCCTCGATTGCCGCCTCGGGGTCGAGCGCGCCCGCGCGCGGTTCCCAGATCGCGACGGCGTCGTCGGGCGGGGTCAGGGCGGGGAAGCGCGCGCGCAGCTCGGCCGCGCTCAGTTCTTCGTACGGAAGCTGGTGCTCCACCGCGCTCGCGCGCGCCCCGGTCACGACGATCCCGTCGGGCGCGCCGATCATCAGTCCGCCAGTGCGGCTGAGGACACGCTTCCCCGAGCGGGCCTGCAGTTCGGCCCATCCGTTATACGCCCGTTTCACGAGCGGTACGTAGAGTGGATCTTCGAAGTACGCCTCGCGGATGATGCGCGACTTCCCGTGCGACGAACCGAATGCGTGAGGCGGCGTGAACTGGTCGATGCCGAGAACCCGTTGTCCGCGGAGCGCCAGCTGGTATACGGTAGAGCTGCCCATCGCTCCGAGGCCGACGACTATTGCATCGAACAATCGCTATTCTCCGTACGGAATCCAGATGTTCTTCACTTGCGTTGCGTGACGCAGGAACTCGCGTCCCTCGCCCTCGATCGGGCTGCTCCAGTCCCGCCCCGCGATTTCGCACCAGGTCTGTTTCATGTTTCCGACCGACGCGAGTTCGCAGTTCTTCACGCCCGCCTGATCCCCGAAATACCAGACGGCGTCCACGTCGTCATGTTCCGCGAGGACCTTCGCCAAGTCGTCGCGCCTTCCAGTGACGATGTTCACGATCCCGGCGGGCACGTCAGACGTTTCGAGCACCTGGTAGAAATCGGTGACCGCGAGCGGCCACCGTTCGCTTGGCACGGCGACGACAGTGTTGCCCGTCGCAATTGCCGGCGCGACGACCGAGACGAAGCCGAGCAGCGGCTGTTCGGCCGGCGCCGCCACGCCGATCACGCCGATGGCCTCATGCATGGCGAGCGTCACACCCCGAATCGGCGTGTGGTGCACCTGCCCGTCCCACTTGTCGGCCCAGGCCGCGTATGTGAACAGCCGCTCGATCGTCGCCCCGACCTCGGCCTTGCCGTCGCGGCCCGTGAGGTCGCGTATGCGCGCGGAGAACTCCGCCGCCCTCGCCGAGAGGTTCTCGGCGATGTAGTAGAGAATCTGTCCGCGGTTGTGTCCGGTCGTCCGGGCCCAGACCGGTGCCGCGTTGCGCGCGGCTTCGACCGCGTTGCGGATGTCCTTGCGGTTGCCCTCACCAACTTCTCCCGCGCGCGCGCCCCTGGCATTCAGGATCGGGATCGAGTAGCCGCTGTCCGGGCGGGCCTGCCTGCCGGCGATGAAGAGCTTGGGGGTGCGGTCGAGGGCAGGGACGATGGAAGATGTAAGATGGAAGTTGGACGAATTCTTGACCACGCGCGTTTTCTGTCCTGCGCGCACGGGCGACTCCATCTTCGATCTTCCATCTTCCATCGCATTTGCGGTCAAGTACTCCCACATCCCCTCTCTCCCGCCCTCACGGCCGTACCCGGACTCGCGGTACCCGCCAAATCCCGCGGCCGCGTCAAAGACGTTCGTGCAGTTGATCCACACTACGCCGGCCTTCACCTTCGGCGCCACGTCGAGGGCAAGGTTGATGTTCTCGCTCCAGATGCTCGCGGCGAGGCCGAACGGAGTGTTGTTGGCCAGCGCGACCGCTTCGTCCGGCGTTCGGAAGGTCATCGCCACGAGCACCGGCCCGAAGATCTCCACCTGCGCGATCGTGCTGCTCGGCGCGACGTTGGTGAACAGTGTCGGAGGGTAGAAGCACCCTTCCTTGGGCACCGCCCAGCTTGGCTGCCACATCTCCGCGCCCTCCTTGGCGCCCTGCGCGACGAGCGAACGAATGCGCTCGAGCTGCACCGGTGCGACGATCGCGCCCATGTCGACGGCCTTGTCGAGCGGGGATCCGACCCGGAGCTTCTCCATTCGCGCGCGGAGCTTCGTGACGAGTTTCTCCGCGATCGCTTCCTGCATCAGGAGCCGCGATCCGGCGCAGCAGACCTGTCCCTGGTTGAACCAGATCGCGTCCACGACGCCTTCCACGACGCTGTCGAGGTCGGCATCGTCGAACACGACGAACGGGCTCTTGCCGCCGAGTTCGAGCGAGAGTTTTTTCCCGCTCCCCGCGGTGGCCTTGCGAATGCTCCGGCCGACTTCCGTGCTGCCGGTGAACGCAATCTTGTCGACGTCAGCGTGCTGCACGAGCAGCGCGCCCGTGTCGCCGTCGCCCGTGACGATGTTCAGCACGCCCGGCGGCAGCCCCGCATCTGCGGCGAGTTCCGCGAAGGCCAGCGCCGTCAGCGGCGTGAACTCCGCCGGCTTGAGGATCACGGTGCATCCGGCTGCGAGCGCCGGCGCCACTTTCCACGCGAGCATCAGCAGCGGGAAGTTCCACGGGATGATCTGTCCGACCACACCGACGCCGTGGTGCGCCGCGAACTCGGTGTCGAGCAGCTGGGCCCACCCCGCGTGGTGGTAGAAGTGCCTGGCCACGAGCGGAATATCGATGTCGCGCGTCTCGCGAATGCTCTTGCCGTTGTCCATCGACTCGAGCACGGCGAGCAGCCTCGAGTTGCGCTGCACGCTGCGGGCGAGGGCGTAGAGGTGCCGCGCGCGCTGATGGCCGCTGAGCTTGCGCCATGCGGAGAGCGCCTTGCGCGCCGCCTTCACAGCGAGGTCGACATCGGGTTTGCGCCCGTGCGCCACCTTCGCGAGGACCCGGCTGGTGGCCGGGTCGATCACGTCGAACCACGCGCCCTTCGCCGGTTTCGTCCACGCGCCGCCGATGAAGTGTCCGAACGACGCGTCGTGCTGCGCGATCCAGGCGAGCGCGGCCTTGTCACTCTCCGGTGCCGGGCCGTACTCCATCGACTCGTAAATTCCCGCGACAGTGCCTGCTGCCATCGGTTACACCATGGGCTGACGGTGGGCCGCTGCGTAGCGCCCGGTGGCGAAGTGCTCGAGCTGGCGTTCGATGTCCGTGAGCAGACCCGATGCGCCAAAGCGGAACAGGTCGGCGCGCAGCCAGCGCTCGCCGAGTTCTTCCTTGATAAGGTACAGGTACTCGAGCGCGTTCTTGGCCGAGCGTATGCCGCCTGCGGGTTTGTAGCCGATCGCGAATCCGGTCTGTTCGAAATACTCGCGGATCATTCGGACCATGACGAGCGAAATGGGCAGGGTCGCGTTGACGCCCTCCTTGCCGGTGCTCGTCTTGATGAAGTCCGCGCCGGCCATCATGGCGACCATCGATGCGCGCGCGATGTTCGTGAGCGTCGCGAGATCGCCGGTGCCGAGGATCGCCTTCATGTGCGCGTCGCCGCACGCCTCGCGGAACGAACGGATTTCGTCGTACAGCGCCTGCCACTCGCCGCCGAGCACGTGCGCGCGCGTGATCACGATGTCGATCTCGCGGGCGCCGTCGGCCACGCTGGCCTTCACCTCGTCGATGCGCGTCGAGAGGGGCGAGAGTCCAGCCGGGAATCCCGTGCTCACGGCCGCGACTGGAATGGCCGAGCCCGCGAGTGCGTCGACTGCCGTGCGCACGAACTGGTGGTAGACGCAAACGGCGCCGGTCGTGATGTGCAGCTGTTCGACGCCGAGCGTGCGTTCGAGTTCGGGGCGGATCGGGTGCAGCGCCTTCGCGCAGAGGCGCCGGACGGTGCCGGCGGTGTCGTCGCCGGAAAGCGTCGTGAGGTCGATCAGCGACACCGCGCGCAGCAGCCACGCCGCCTGCCACTGTTTCTTCACGGTTCGCCGTCCGGGGAGCGTCGCCGTGCGCCGTTCGACCGCACTCCGATTGACGTGCTGCGCGAGCACCAGGTCGAGATCGAGCGGCATCCCGGGATTCCGGGCGACGTGCTCGCCGGGGACTTCGCGGCGCGCGCCCGCCGGAGCCGGTTCTGCGCCGGCCAGCCTCAGTCCCGCGTGACGTGGTGCGGTCATTGGAATTCCCAGGCGGATGGTACAGCTGAAAGATAGCGCGTGCCGGCTCCCTCCACGATGTTACCCTGAACCCGAACCGAGGGCACCGTGCCTGTCCGTCGAGCGCTCATCGCCGTTGCCGCCGCCGCCCGGCTTCTGGGCGCTCAGCCGGGCGCGCGCGGGGTCGTGATGGTGCCGCACGATACATTCGCCCTCAGCGCGGTTGACTCGGTGCCGGGCGAGGCAAACCGTACGGCGCTTTTCACCGCCCGGTATCGCGCGCCGGCCGCCGAGGATTCCATCAGGACGCGCTTCGAGATTCAGCTGGTCTCGCTCGGCAGTCGCGGGGACACGCTGGTCTTCGTGCGTGGCGCGCCGTCGCCGACAGGCGCAAAGCTTGCCGGCTACGAGGCCATGGCGCAGCGGGTGGGGAGGATTGGCGCCGGAGAAACGCTGCGCGTCGTGCTGCGGCCCCCGCCGCAGTTCCCGCGGCTCGACTCCGCGCGCCTCATGGGCGACATCGCGGCACTCGCGGCCGATTCCATGGAGGGGCGCAAGATCGGCACCGCCGGCGGCGCGCGTGCGCGGGCATTTCTGTTGCGGGCGTTCAAGGAGATCGGCCTCGAGGCGCCCTACGGCGGGTTCGCCAATCCCTTCGTGACGCGGCAGGGCAAACTTCGCGGAACGAACATCATCGGCCTGATGCGCGGCGTACGGCGCGCGGATCGCTACCTGATTGTCTCGGCGCACTACGATCACCTTGGTGTACGCAACGGTGTGATCTACAACGGCGCCGACGACAACGCGTCGGGGACGGCCGCCGTGCTTGCCATCGCGCGGTGGTTCAGGGTGCATCCGCCTGCGCACTCGATCGTATTCGTACTGTTTGACGGGGAGGAAGAGGGGCTGCTTGGCGCGAGGGAGTTCGTCGCGACACCACCAGTGCCGCTCGGCGCGATTCTCGCGGACGTGAACCTCGACATGGTCAGTCGAAACGTGAAGGGCGAGCTCTACGCCGCCGGCGCCTCGGTGAATCCGGCGATGAAACCGCTGCTCGACAGCATCGCGGCCGTCGCGCCGGTGAAACTCCTGCTCGGGCACGACACGGGGATTGGCGAGAGCAACTGGATCCAGCAGTCGGATCAGGGCGTGTTCGCGGCGCGGAAGATTCCGTTCGTGTACTTCGGTGTTGAGGACCACCCGGACTATCACGGGCCGGGTGACAAAGTCGAACGGATCCAGCCGGGATTTTACTACGGGTGCGCGCGGACGATTGCGGAGTTCGTGCGGCGGCTCGATTTGTATCCGGTCGCAACGGCGCGTCGATAGCTGATGCCGTTGGAGAGCGACAGTGAGTCGCCGTGGAACCTGAAGCCCATGCAGTCGAGCGTCGCGGCGTCGCCAACACACAAGGCCGGCGCGCTCACGCAGGTCGAGTCCGGAGCCACGGTGCAGGACAGGTCCCCGCCGTCCTGATATCGTCCGCCGAGCTGGTCACGCCGTGTCTCACGCGGGTCTTTGGACAGGTACCTGATCAGCCAACGCGTGACGGCGATCGCCGGCCGGCCCGGTTCGCCGCTGCGTCCGCGTGCGACGGAGTCGGGAAGCAGAAACAATGTGTCGTGCCCTGAAGGCTGTTCGCGAGCGGAAATCCACGCCCCATAGAGGCCGACCGGCGGTGCGGACGCGGCTCGCGAGGCTGCGTGGCCCGTCGTGGGCGGAGTCCTCGCGCACGCGAACAGGGTGAGCGCGACAAGCGTGTGACTGACGCGGAGGAACCGGGTCGCATGGCGCAATGGACGACCTCCGGGGTGTGGCACCAAACGTACTTCTGAACCGTACCATGCCCGAGCGTGCGATCGCAAGCATGCGGCCGGACGTTCGCGTCGAGCTTCCCTTGCGCATTCGACAGGAACGGCGTATTCTCTCCCTTACTCACTCGACAGGAGAGCCGCCGTGGCCGCATCCGCCGAAGTCGTTCAGGGAACGCTCGACCTTCTCGTCCTGAAGGCGCTTTCGCTCGCGCCGCTCCACGGCTGGGGCATCAGCCAGCGGATCCAGCAGCTGTCACGGGATGCGCTCCAGATCGGGCAGGGCTCGCTCTACCCCGCGCTCTACCGCCTCGAACGCAAGGGGTTCGTGAAGAGCGAGTGGGGCACGACCGAGAACAATCGCGAAGCCAAGTATTACAAGCTCACGGCAACGGGGCGCCGGGCGCTGTCGGACGAGCGGTCGGAGTGGCGCCGCTTCGTTGAAGCCGTCGATCTCGTGCTCGTCGCGGAAAGCTGAGGAGGCAGGCACATGCCATTCATCGGCCAGGTCCGTCTGTGGCTGCGCGCGCTCCTCGCGCGCACGCGAGTCGAGTCCGACATGGAGAAGGAGATGCGTCTCCATGTCGAATTCGAGACGCAGCACAATATCGAACTCGGCATGCCGCCGGACGAGGCCAGGCGCGCGGCGATGATTGCGTTCGGCGGAGTTGAGCGGACCAAAGAGTCCGTGCGCGACGAACGACTCACGCGTTGGATCGAGGAACTTGCGGGCGACTTCACACTGGCGTTGCGCGGATTCAAACGTCAGCCGGCATACACATTCGGCATCATAGCGCTGATCGCCCTCGGCATCGGTCCGAACGCGGCGATCTTCAGTGTCGTCAATCATCTCCTGCTGGCACCGCTCCCGTTTCAAGACGGGAATCGCATGGTCGAGCTGACGGCGACGCAGTACGACGGCCAGATATATTCGCGGCGTACCAAGGCGGATATCGACCGCTGGCGCGCACGAGCGCACATGGTCGAATCGATCACGGTCACTGAGCAGAAGCGATTCGTCCTCGGTGACACGCTGCGCGGAGCGACCGAATCCGTGATGGGCGCCAGCGTCGGGCCAGACGGGATGGCGTTTGTCGGCATGCGCCCGCTGCACGGACGCGCGATCGTTCCCGCGGACACGCTCCCCGACGCGACGCCGGTTGTGCTCCTGTCGTCTGACTTGTGGAAACACATCTTCGGAGGGAGCGTCGACGCGATCGGCAAAACGATCATTCTCGATCAAGTTTCGTATATCGTGATCGGAGTGATGCCGCAACGGTTTACGATTCCGTTTGCCGGCAAACCGCAACTCTATGTTGCCCTTCGTGGCGTCACGGCGGATCGGCCAGTCGGCGCAATCGCGAAGCTTCGGCACGGTGCAACCGTCGCCGACGCCAATCGCGAACTCGCCGTGATCTTCCCGAAACTCAACCTGGCCCAGCCCGAGGATGCTCCGACCGTCGAGCGCGCCGTCGACCAAGTTGCCGCGAGTACGAAACGCACGACCTTCCTGCTGTTCGGCGCCGTCGGCCTCGTGCTGTTGATCGCATGCGCAAACGTCGCAAACTTGATGGTCGCGCGCGCCTGGATCCGCCAGCGGGAGTTCACGATCCGTGCGGCGATGGGCGCGCGCCGCGGACGGCTGGTGCGCCACGTGCTCGTGGAGAGCCTTACGCTTTCTCTGTGCGGCGGCGTAACAGGGGTCGCCGTTGCCTATGGGACGCTCGCGCTCCTGATCAAGTTTACCGCCTTCGCCCGCGAGCTGGCCGGGACGCGCATCGAACCCGTCGTGCTCCTCTGGATTCTGGCGATCTCCATTGCGACCGGCGTGCTCTTCGGGATTGCGCCCGCGCTGTTCGTCTCGTCGAATCGCGCGGCCGACGCTCTCAAGGCGGGCAACAGAGCGGTTGGCGGTCACAGATCCTCGAAGCGGCTCCGGGGCGGATTGGTGATCGGTGAAGTCGCGCTGTCCGTCGTGCTCCTCGTCGCGTCGGGGCTGCTTGCCCGCACGATCTCGGCAATGCAGCACGCCGATCTCGGGTTCCAGTCGGTGGGATTGTACGGCGTGCCGGTGTCATTCACGGATACGTCGTTCGCCGATTCGGTTGCACGGGGGGCCGCCGCGCAGCTCGTGCGCGACAGGGTGCTGGCGGTTCCCGACGTTCGCGCCGCGACCTACTCGTTCTTCATGCCGCCCGACTATCTGCTCGGGGTCGGCCAGCTCGAAATCGACGGTGCACGCGTAGTCGCAAGCGACAGCCTCTCGGTAACCAACCTCATGACCGCGTGGCCCGATATCTTCGCGGTACTCGGCGTTCGTATCCTGCGCGGGAGAGCGTTCGCGAACTATGTGGCGCTCACGGGTCGTGACAACGAGGACGAAATCGTCGTTAACGCCGGTTTCGCGCGCCGATTCTTCGCGGGCGGAAACGCGCTCGGGGCTCGAATCCGTCGGAGCGGCGGTCAATGGTCAACCATCGTCGGCATTGCAAACGACATCGTGGTCCCCGGCGCGCCGCCACGGACGAATGCCACGCAGTTCTATATTGCGTCCGGCGCGGCACCCAAGAGCTCGATGCTGCTCGTCAGATCGGATCTGCCACTCGCGCGCCTCGCACCCGAAGTACGCGAAGCGATCCGAGCCGCAAACCCGCGAGTCCGCGTCGGCACGGCGCGCGCAGCCGAAGTCCGCGTCGCCACCTGGCGCTACCTGCAGGCCTTTACCCTTCGCATGATCGGCGCATTCGCCGTGCTCGCGCTGGTGCTCGCCGCGTTCGGACTGCACGCCACGATTGCGTATTCCGTCGGCCAGCGCACGCGCGAGCTCGGCATCCGCATCGCCCTCGGCGCGCAGTCGCACAACGTGATGGAACTGGTCATGGGGCAGGGACTCAAGCTCACCGCCGCGGGATTGCTGATCGGTGCCGGCGGCGGAGTCGTCGCCGGACGCGCGATGCGCGCGCTGCTGTACGGTGTCGCCCCGATCGATCCGGTCACGCTCGCAGTCGTCGGCATCCTCCTTACCGCCGTTGCGCTGGCCGCCTCTTACGCTCCTGCAAATCGCGCGACGAGGGTAGATCCCGCCGAGACGCTCCGAGCCGAATAGGACCCGAGGGCGCGCCGCTCACTGCATCAGCGCAAAGCCCGCCGTCTCGAAGTCCGAATCGAACGCGAACGCCCGGCTGATTCGCTCGCGGGACATCATTTCGAACGTGACGGCATCGGTCAGCGAAAACCGCTGGTCCGCGAAGCGCACGATCCACCGGTCGATCGCGGTGCGCACGAGATCCGTCGACGCGTCGCGCCAGTCGAACGCAGGGTCCGCGACGAGCGCCGTCAGCACGCGCCGCGCGGCTGGCGGATCGAGGCGCCGCAACAAGTGCCCGTGCAGCTCGGAAAGGACGAGCGTCGTCCCCACCCACTTGCCACCCGCCCGCCGAAAGCGGGACTCGATCGTCACCGCCCTTGAATGGTATTGATCGCGCGAGCTGGCGAGCGCGAGGAGGGCACTCGTATCCACCGCTGCGCGCATTACTTGGCGCGGCTCCGCTTTCCCCGTGGTTTCGGCCTCGCTGCGGCCTCATGCACGTGCCCGCCGACCGGCGCGACGGGCGCGTAGAGATACTCATCGTGCCGCGCGGCGAGGTCGCGCGGCACGTCACGCGCCCTGTCGAGTGCGCCCACCAGCGTGCCAAGCGAGGCGCCCGGCCGTTCGGCATCCGGCAGGTCGGCGGCCATTCTCCGGAGTGCCACCCGCAGGACTTCGGAGCGCGGAAGCGCCGTGCGAGCCGCAACGGACTCCAGGAGAGCGCGGTCGGGCCGGTCGAGATAGACCTGAACAGGCTCCCGAACGCCGCCGGGTGAAGGTTTACGCTTCATGATGGATCAAAATGTACAACGCACCTTCAGTGCGTGCAACGCCGCGGACTCGCTACGGTGCCGGCGGCGGGGCGATCAGACCCTGCGCGATCGCGAGGCGGGTCAGCCCCGCGACGGTGCGCACGCCGAGTTTCACCATCACGGATTCCCGGTGCGCCTCCACGGTCCGGCTGCTGATGCCGAGGTCCGCGCCAATTTCACGATTCGTCCGGCCCGCCGCGATCTGCACGAGGATCTGCTGTTCGCGGGGGGTCAGCACGGACGCGGCGAGCGGAGGACTCGAGCGCGTCAGCGCACCGTGCCGCGACGCCTCGGCGAGCTGGCGCTCAACATCCGGAGAGTAGTACTCCGCGCCCGCGTGCAATGCGCGCACTGCCGCGCGAAGCTCCGCTGGCGCCGAGTCCTTGCGGAGGTACCCATGCGCCCCGGCGCGAATGCTCTCGTGGACGTACTCGATGTCGTCGTGCACGGAGAGCATGAGCACGCGGACGCCCGGGACCCGGTCGATTAGCTCGCCCGCGGCGCGCAGCCCCGAGCCGCCGGGCATCGAGATATCGAGCACCACCACGTTCGGGCGCAGCTGCACGGCGCTCGCAACCGCCTCCGTTCCGCTCTGCGCTTCGCCGACAACCGTGAAGCCGGCGCCCTCGCTCAGCACGTGACGGATCCCCTCACGCACCACGGCGTGATCGTCCACGACCAGCACGCGAATCGGATCTGCGTTCACGCCGCGCCGCCTTCAGTGAGTGGAATCCGGATCAGGAGCACCACGCCCGCGCCCGGAGAAGATCGTACCGCGACCTCGCCGCCGAGCGCGAGGATCCGCTCGCGCATGCCGGCGAGCCCAAGATGCCCCTCGGCCTCGAGCCGCGTGAGCGCGCTCTCGCCGTCGAACCCCGGGCCATGATCGGTCACGCGCAGCGCGATCTCGGCGCCGGACGCGCGGATCTGTACGGCGGCCGGCGCATTGCCTGCGTGGCGCGCCACGTTCGACAGCGCCTCCTGCAGCGCGCGGAAGAGCGCGACCTCGGCTTCGTCGCTGAGCACGGGGAGCGAATCCGGAGCGTCGAGCGTGACCTTCACCCCACGGCGCTCGGCGAAATCGGCAACCGTCGAGCGAAGCGCGGGCAGCAGGCCGAGGTCGTCGAGCAGCGACGGACGCAGGTCGTTCGTCACGTTGCGGATGCCACGCATCCCTTCGTCGACGAGCGCGAGCGCGCGGTCGAGGCGGTGCGCGCTGTCGGAATCCACGCGCTCGCGCACGACGCCGAGCTGCATCTTCACGGCGGCGAACACCTGCGCGGTTTCGTCGTGCAGTTCGAGCGACAGCCGGCGCCGTTCCTCCTCGTGCTGGCGCACCATGCGCCGCGAGAGCGTCTCGAGTTCGACCGTGCGCACCTGCAGACGGCTCGCGAGGTCGGCGTTCACGAGCAACAGGATCCCCGCGCCCACGGCGAGCAGGAACAGGATGTCGAGGTAATAGCCCCACGGACTCCACGCGCCGCGCGCACGCAGGAACGTGTAGTCGAGATGGTGCAGCCCCCAGAGCAGGAAGGTCCAGCCGAGCAGCGTGCTCGCCCCGCGCGTTTCCGCGCGGCGGTAGCGGAGCAGGACGACCCCCGTCCAGAGCGTCGCGGCCGAGAGAAACGCGACGGCAGGAACCGCGGCGAGCATGAAGCTCTCGAGCCTGATCACCGCGACGTAGCTCCACACGAGCGGGAACGCGACGAGCAGCCAGTACCCGCGGCGCCAGGCGGCGGCATGCGAGAAGACGACCGCGGCCCAGAGCAGCGCAAGCGCCGTCCACCCCGTGATCACCTGGTGCCAGAAGAGCCACGCGCGGTCGTTCGTGCCGATGAACACCGTGATCACCGTGATGCGCGCGACGAACAGCGCGAATGCCAGCGTCCACCAGCCGAAGTACGGCTGCTTCGTGCGCCGCCAGAGCGCCGCGCAAAGCAGCGTGAGCGCGAGCGTGATCGCCGCCTCGAGACTCGCGGCGGAGAGCTCCACCGCGAGCGCGCCCGGCGCGCTCGCGGCACCCGCCGTGACCGCGGCCGCCTGCATCACGGCGCACCCGCCGCGGAAACGATTGCCGTGACGGCGGCGAGCGCGGCGCGCTCACGAATCGCGCCGGGACCGGCGACGTCGGCCGTGGTGCACTGGAACTCGCGCATCGCACCTTCGAACAGCGCGTACAGTTCCGCCCGCTCCGCCGGCCGGTCGCGCACGCCGTCGGCCGTCCACGGAAGATCCGGCGCGCAGAGCAGGTAGAGATCGCCGCGCCGCGCGCGGGCCTCCTCCTCGATCCATGCGGGGCACGGGCCGTAGTAGTGCCGCACGTACACCACGGTGCTGATGAGATCGGTGTCGAGCAGCAGCAGCGGCGGCTGCGCGGCAAGGGCGGCGTCGTCGGCGTCCATCGTGCGCTGCGCGATGATCTCGGCATCGGCCGCCGTGAGCTCGCGTTTCACCGCCTCGGCGTACGCGCGCGCCGCCTCGGGAAGCCACGGCGAGCGAAAGCGCCGCGCGAGTGCCGACGCGAGCGTCGTCTTTCCCGAGCACTCGGGGCCGGTGAGCACGACCCGCTGCGTCACGCCGGAACCGGCGGGCCCGCGGGCGCGCGATCCGCCCTGAATGACCGCAGCCATTGCAGGTGGCCCATCACGGCGAGCACGAGGAATCCCGCGTAGAGACCCGCTGTCGGATAGAGATGCTTGTAGATGAACATCCCGACGTACACGACATCCACCGCGATCCACACCGCCCAGTTCTCGAGCACCTTGCGCGTCATCATCCACTGGGCGACGAGGCTCACCGTCGCCGTCGCGGAATCCACGTACGGGAGCGCCGCGTCGGTGTAGCGCGCGAACAGGGTCCCGAGCACGGCGACGCCGACGACGGTGATCGCACCGAGTCGCGCGCCCATCGCGGCGTTCGCGCGCGACACCTTCAGCTCCGTCCGGTTCTCCCCGCCGTACAGCCATTCGTACCAGCCGTAGAGTGACAGCGCGAAATAAATCACCTGCAGTCCCATGTCGGCGTACAGCTTCTCGTCGCGGAACACGACGAAGTACAGCGCCACATTCACGAGCGCGGTCGGCCAGCTCCAGATCTTCTGCCGGACGCTGAGGTAGACGCTGATGACGCCGGTGCCGACTGCCGTCCACTGAAGCCAATCGATCTCATGGAGCTGGGTCGTGATCCACTGGGACCAGTTCACTTCGCTCCGCCGGCGAGGTAGTCGAACGCGAGCCCCGCGAGCGCCTTCACGCCGACCGGCAGCGCGTCCTCGTTCACGTAGAAGTAGGGCGAGTGGTTGGCCGCCGCGTCGTCGGGCTTCACGCCCGGCTTGTTGATCCCGAGGAACAGAAACAGCCCCGGGACCTTCTGCTGGTAGAGCGAATAGTCCTCGCTCGGCATCCACACGGCGTTCGGATTGATCTTGCCGCCAGCGACGCGCGCGATCGTCGGCATCATGCGCGTGAGCAGCGCCGGGTCGTTGTACACGGGCACTGACCCTGACGCGCCACCGAAGCTCACCGTCGCCGTCGCGCCCGACGCCTGCGCGATGAACTCCGCCGTGCGCCTGATGCGCATGTGGATGTCCTCGCGCATCGCCTTGTCGAACGTACGAATCGTGCCGGTCATCACCACGCTGTCGGGAATGATGTTGCCGCGCACGCCGCCGTTGATCGTTGCGACCGTCACGACCGCCGGCGCGAGCGTGATGTCAGTCTGGCGCGCCGTGATCGACTGCAGCGCGGTCACGATCTCGGCGGACACCACCACGGGGTCCACGCCTTTCCACGGCTGCGCGCCGTGCGTCTGCTTTCCCTTCACGATGATGTTGAGGCCGTCCGCCATCGACATCTCCGCCCCGGGCTTGAAGCTGAGCTTTCCGGCCTCCTCCGGCCACACGTGCAATCCGAAGATCGCCGTAGGCGCCGGGTTCTCGAGCGCCCCTCCCTCGATCATCAGCACCGCGCCACCGCGCTCGCCCGGCGGCGGCCCCTCTTCGGCCGGCTGGAAGAGGAACTTCACGGTTCCCGGGAGTTCGGCGCGCATCCCGGCGAGCACGGTCGCCGCGCCGAGCAGCATGGCCATGTGCGCATCGTGACCGCAAGCGTGCATCACGCCGACATCCTGCCCGGCGTATGTCGACCGGACCGTGGACTTGAAGGGGAGGTCGACCTGCTCCGCGACCGGGAGCGCGTCCATGTCGGAGCGGAGCGCGACCACGCCCCCCGGCTTTCCGCCGCGCAGCACGCCGACGACGCCCGTCTTCGCGATGTCGGTGCGGACGTCCATGCCGAGCGATCGCAGGTAGTCGGCAACGATCTTCTGCGTACGGAATTCGCGGTTCCCGAGTTCAGGGTGCTCGTGGAAGTCGCGCCGCCAGGTGATGACCTGCGGCATCACGGCCGCCACACGCCGGTCGATGTCGTCGTCGCCCGTCCTCTGCGCCGCGGACTGCTGCGCTCCGGCGCGCGCCGCGACCGCCGCGGCGATGACCAGCACGAGCCCGGCGTGGCGCCGGAGAGAAACGGATGTGTGACGCATCATGACATGGGGTCCGGTGACTGGGTATGATTGAGGGTAACCATTACACGGAGATCGCGGAATATGGATCGCAAGGGGAGCGCAGTCTGGCTGGGCTCGATTCGCGAAGGAAAGGGCGAAGTCTCAACCGAAAGCGGGACGCTCAAGTCGGTGCCGTACTCGTTTACGAGTCGGTTCGAGAGCGGCGCGGGGACGAACCCCGAGGAGCTGCTCGGAGCCGCGCATGCTGCCTGCTTCTCGATGGCGTTCAGCGGACAGCTGGGATCGGAGAAACTCACGGCGGAACGGATCACCACGACGGCCACGGTCACGATCGAAAAGGTCGACGGCGGATTCGGCATCACCCACGTCCACCTCGCGATGGAGGCCAAGATCCCGGGAGCGGACAAGGCCACCTTCGACCGTCTCGCCGGAAACGCGAAGGCCGGTTGCCCCGTTTCGAAGCTCTTCAATACGAAGATCACGCTCGACGCGAAGCTGGTAGGCTGAGGCAGGTACCGTTACATTTGACAGCTTGTCCGGCCGTATTAGCCCCCTGACCAGGATTCCATGGCGAAGGAAGAAGCGATCGAGCTCGAAGGAACCGTCACTGAAGTGCTGCCGAGTGCCACCTTTCGCGTCCATCTGACGAACGGCCACGACGTCCTTGCGACCATGGCCGGCAAGATGCGGCGGTTTCGCATCAGGGTATTGCAAGGTGACCGGGTCTCGGTGGAAGTCTCACCGTACGATCTGAGCCGCGGTCGAATAACCTTCCGCCACAAGAACTGAGAGCTGTCAGCAGCGGGCAGCATTCTCACAGCTATCAGCTCACGGGTACGGGCTCATGGCGTCGATGTCAGAGAAACAAGAAAGGCAGAGCCAATGTCGGCTCTGCCTTTTGATTTCCGTTTTTCGGGGCCGTGAGCGGCTACCCATGAGCCGATAGCTATGAGCCTGAGGCCGGAAGCTCAACGCTCTCAGTCCCGATCCTTTACGAATTCAGTCCTGAAAACCCGGTCCCAAAATCTCATCGTCACGCCGTAGTTCGTCTCCGGCAGGGCGTGATGGATCCGGTGCTGGCTCTGCAGATGTCGGAACCACGCGTATTTCAACTTGTAGTGGTGCAGGCTGTGGTGCATGAAGCTGTACGCAATAAACCCGGCGAACCAGCCGGCAAAAAACGTCGAGATGCCGTGCACTCCGTAGTAGCCGGCCACCAGCAGTTGCGGAGGCAGGAAGAGCACTGGCGTCACGAACCACGGCAGCGCGAGGTGCGCGAGCGGATCGTCGTGATGCTTTTCGTGCCCGCTCCGCGTCAGCGCGAATCCGAGGTGGTATAGCCAGCGGTGCGCGCAATATTCGGTGAGAGTCCACGCGACCATGCCGAGCGTGAACAGCCCGGCCATGGCGTACCCGTTGTCCCCGAGGCGAAAGCGGTCCCAGCCGAGGAAGAACAGCATCAGCGAGCAGTCCACGACATACGTGAACCAGTAGTTGGCCTCCGATTCCGAAATTCGGAGGATCCAGGACGTCTCGCTCGTCAGTCGACCGCTGTCGGTCACTCAGCGGGCCTGTGTGGCCGGCGCGGGGGCCTTGTCTGGCTTAAGGTACGTCGCCTTGTGGATCGAGTATGCGGTCACGTTGGCGATGATAGCCAGCGCAATGATCAGGGCGGCGACGCCCCACCCCTGCGAAGACGGATTGACGCGGTCGTTGCTCACGATTTGGGCTCCATGCTGGATCCCGAATCGTAACGCCTTGAGGCCCCCTCCCGCAATCGGCGGGGGCGAAACCTCCGGGGCGCTCTGGCCGGCTGGGCCAGTCCGTGTTTCATTGCTCGCGGGCCCTTCAATCCTCGAGCCATTATATGCTTCGCGCGTTCGACCTCAGTACGCTCACCCGCTACTCACTCAAGGATTGCTCACTGCGTCCGCATCCCGAGGGCGACTTCGTAAGTTATGCGGCGCTGGAACGCGCAATCGAGCAGGGAGAGTCGGAACGCGAGGCGGTGGCGTTCTTGCGGGCTGCGGCTCCGGTGCCTTCAATACGAGCCAGGGTGGTGAAGTGGATACGGTCGTTCTTCAGCACGGGACCTCTGCCGTGAACGCCGTTCGGCGCGAGCGTATCCCGGCCCGGTCCATGCTCCTTGACCCGGGTGCGTGGAGCGGGGTAGAACATGAGGATTGACTCACCACCATCTCGGGCTCAACGGGCAAGTTGGCCCACTACAGGGTCCACATATGGCAACCAGTGCGCATGATTCCGCGGTTCGCCTCGAGCCATATCGCATCGGCGACCGCATCGTCACGGGTTCGTTCGTCGTTGACCTGCGCGACCAGCCTCCCGACATGTTCGTGGACTGCACACAAACCGACTGGCGCACGCTGAACTGGCGCGGCGTCGGACGCCCGTACAAGGTCGAAAAGTGGGCGACGGAAAAAAAGGATTACGAAAAGACGCACGGGGAGCCTCTCCCCGTCGCCGAAGGGTGGAAGAAGTTCAACCGCAACTTCGACCGATACTTCACCACGGACGTCCCCGCGGCGCGGGCCGGCGCGCGCGCCGCGCTGCTCCGCTCGATCGCGAAGGCCGACGTGCACGGCGCGGCAGAGGCGGTGGAGGAAATGTTTCATCTGCTCGTCTGGAACAAGATTCACCGGGTCGAGGACGCCATCTGGGATCCGCGCGGCAAACGCGCATTGTTCACCGGCCTCGACGTGAAGCGCCCGCGGATCCTCTTCCTCGGCGCCGCGGACGGCTACGAGGCGATGGCGCTCGCGGCGATGTATCCCGGCGGAGAGACCGTGCTCGTCGACTACGATGAGTTTTGCAAGACCGACCGCTTCGGAAAATTCCCCGCGTCCTACCCGTTCCTGGGCGTCGACCCGGCCACCGGCCACAAGCGCGTGTGGTATCGCGAGCAGATGAACATGGAGTTCGAGGTCGAGGACATCCGCCGCCTGAAGTATGGGCGCGAGTTCGACATCGTCGTGAGCATCGGCCTCATCGAGCACTTTCCCGACGAACACAAGGCGCTCGCGTTCGAGTTCCACCGCCGCTTCGTGAAGCCGGGCGGCTACGTGATCATGACCACGCCGCGTGACCAGCTCCGCTCGCGCGCCTGGTATCACGTGATGGCCGACGAGCTCAACTATGGCTACCGTGAACTCATGAACGTGCGCCAGATGGGGCTCTACGCCACCGAAAACGGCTTCGATGTATTGCGCGCCGGCGTGATCAAGGCGCACAACGGCCTGATCTGCAAAGTGCGCGGCGCGGCCGCCGCGTGAGCGCAGACAACGCCATCCGCTCGATTCCGGTCACCGTTCCGCGTACCGCACGCGTCGCTCTGCTGGGACCGGCTGGTCCCGGTCTACGCGAACTCTGGTACGTGCTGCACGGCTACGGCCAGCTCGCCGCGCCATTCCTCGAGAACTTCCGGGCGCTTGACGACGGCACACGTTTGATCGTTGCGCCGGAGGCGCTCTCGCGCTTCTACGAAGGCGACGCGCAGGCACGTCTGCACAAGGACGCCGCCGTCGGCGCGAGCTGGATGACGCGCGAAGATCGCGAGTCGGAAATCGCCGACTACATCGCGTACCTCACCATCGTTCACGCGACGATCCGCGACACCCTCGGCGCAGGCACGCCTCCGGCCATCACCGTGCTCGGCTTTTCACAGGGAGGCGCGACGGCGGCACGCTGGGTCGCGCGCGGATATTTCCGTGCGGCCCGGCTCATCGTGTGGGGCTCGCAGTTTCCGCCCGAGCTCGACCTCGCGGACCCCGCCGCGGCCATCCGGCGCGCGGAGACGACGCTGGTGATCGGCACGAAGGACATTTTTGCGACGCCGAAAATTGTCGCGAAGGAGATCGCGCGCCTCGACGGGGCCGGCTTTCCGTATCGGTTCGTGCGGTTCGAGGGCGGTCACCGCCTCGACGATGACACGCTCCGCGCGCTCTAGTGGCCTTTGAACTTGTTCAGGTCGCGCCGGTCTTTTTTCGTCGGCCGCCCCTCGCCGGCGACGATCACCGGCGCGGCATGCTTGAGCTGCCAGTGGAGTTTTTCGCGCGCCGCACGCGATTCCGCCGTCTCCTCGAAGAGCAGGGCGGCCTGCGCCGCCGGCCCGCGGCGGTCACTGAGCGCGCGCACGATCACCACGTGCTCGTACGGCCCGAGTCGCACCCGCACGCTGTCGCCCGCCTTGAGCTCGCGCGACGGTTTCACACGCTCGCCGTTTACGGATACCTTGCCGCCCTCGATCGCCGTCACGGCAATCGAGCGCGACTTGAAAAACCGCGCCGCCCACAGCCATTTGTCCACGCGGACCGCACCCGGTCCGTCAGCCTGTTCCCGTCCCATGCCTCATAATATGCGCGCGTCGCTCGCCGTCATCGCCGTCCTTTTCGCCGCGTGCACCCCGGCCGCCGACAAGCAGGCGAAAGCCGAGCAGGCGGCGCGGGTCGCGATTGCGGTCGAGTCGACCGTGGCCGCCGGCGCCGCGGCGCTGCCTTCGACGGGGAAGTGGGACGAACCGCACCTCGTCGAACGGCTCGTGCGCGCGGGCCTCGCGCCGCAGGCGAGGCCGGCCGAGAAGGGCGAGACATACTGGAAGGCCCCGCTGCTCGCGTACCAGGTCGGGTATGCGATGCTTCACGTATACCTCTACCGCGACAGCACGGCCCGAAAGGCCGTCGTCGCGACACTCGATACGGCGCAGGCCGCGCCGCGGGGCACGGTGGGCGTGTATCCGCCACGTCACATCCTGATCGTGCAGAACAATCTCGCGGCCGTGCTGGTAGGAGGAAGTGACGCGCAACAGGAGCGGGTCAGGCTCGCACTGGAAGCGGGGCTTCCCGCCGCGTCGCGTCACTGAGCTGGCCGCGCGTCGTGGCGCCGCACGGCGGGTGTCGCTTTATTTGAGCGTCCGGGCAGGCCGGTCCTGACCGCCCCTTCATTCCCAGAGGAACACATGCTTTCCACCCGCCCGCTTCGCATCGCCGCACGCGCGACGATCGCCCTCCTCGCGCTTGCCGCGCCAATGCGTGGTGCGCGTGCGCAGGCGCTTCCGAGCGCGGCCTCGCTGCTCCAGAAGCACGATGCCGCGGTCGGCGGTCGCGCGGCAATGGACAAGCACACGTCCATGCACGAGAGCGCCACGGCGTCGATTCCCGTGGCGAACATGACCGGCACCATCGAGACGTTTCACGCAAAGCCGAACCTCTTTCTGCAGAAGACCAACTTGCCGCAGGGCGAGATCGTATCCGGATTCGACGGCAAGACCGCGTGGGCGACGGCGGGCGCGCAAGGCGCGCAGATTCTCGATTCGCTGGCGACCGCGGCACTGAAGGACCAGGCGAATTTTTTCAGCGAGTACTACGATCCGTCGCGCATCAAGTCTGCGGAGACAGTCGAGATCACCGACTTCGAAGGCCAGCGCTGCTACAAGGTGAAAATCGTCCACAATGACAACACCGAGGCCATGGTGTTTCTCGATTCCGCCACGGGACTTCGCGCGGGGCAGACGCTGACGCAGAAGATGAACGGACAGGAGCTGCCGGTCACGCTGGTCATGAGCGAGTACAAGGACTTCGGCGGCGTGAAGCTTCCGACCAAGCGCGTCCAGAAGCTGCCGATGGCCGACATCGTCATGCAAGTCCAGGCGGTCGAGTTCGACAAAGTCGATCCGTCGACGTTCGCACTTCCCGACGCGGTGAAGGCCCTGATCAAACCGTAGACCGCGGACGCGGACCGACGACCGAAAACCGAAAACCAAAGACCGATGACCGAATTCCCGATCGCCGGAGCGTCAATGCGCAGGATTCTCTTGAGCGCGGCCGCCCTGGCGATCGCGTCGTCCGCGGTTGCCGCACAGCAATCGCCAGCGGTGCCGACCATCGCTGCGCGCACCGCCGGGCTCGAGCGCCACGACGGCTTCATCCCGTTCTATCTCAACGACCGCACCGGCGCGATCTGGCTGGAGATCCCGCGCGATTCTGCACGAGCGCTCATGCTGGCCACGCTCGCCACCGGGCTCGGCTCCAATCCGATCGGCCTCGATCGCGGGTCGGGCGGTGACGAGCAGGTCGCGCGCTTCGAGCGCAGCGCGGACAAAGTCCTCGTGGTGTTCGAGAACACCCGCTACCGCTCGAGCGGCGGCGCGGATCACGTGCGCACGGTGCTCGAGGCGTTTCCGCCAAGCACGGTCGCTGCGCTCCCGGTGATCGCGGAGGAAGGCGGGCGGATCCTGGTGGACGCAACGGACTTCGTCATGCGCGACTGGAACGACGTCGCCGGGACGCTCCAGCGCAGCAACGAAGGTGTCTACGCCGTCTCGCGCGATCGTTCGCATGTATATCGTCCCTACACGAAGTCCTTTCCCGACAACACGGAGATCGACGTCGCGCTGACGTGGGCCACTGCGGGGCGCCCAGGCGGGATCGTGTCGAGCATCGCGCCCGATGGGTCGGCGATCACGCTGCGCCAGCACATCACCTTTCTCCGGCTGCCTGACGACCGCTACAAGCCGCGCATGGCGGATCCGCGCATCGGCTACTTCGGCATCTCGTTCAAGGACTACGCGCAGCCGATTCAGGGGTCGCTCGAACAGGACTGGATCGGACGCCACCGCCTCGAGCGCGTGAACCCGAACGATCCGAACAGTCCGATCAAGAATCCGATCGTGTATTACGTGGACCGCGGGATCCCGGAGCCGATCCGCAGCGCGGTGCTGCAGGGCGTCAGCTGGTGGAGCGACGCGTTCGACATGGCCGGGCTGAAGGGCGCGTTCAAGGTCGAGCTGCTCCCCGAGGGTGCCGACCCGATGGACGTGCGGTACAACGTCGTGCAGTGGGAGAATCGCAACGAACGCGGATGGAGCGTTGGCGGTGCGCTGAGCGACCCGCGCACGGGCGAGATGCTCAAGGGGATGGCGCGCCTCGATTCGCACCGCGCGCGCACCGACTACAATATCTACGCAGCGCTCGTGGGCGCCGACGCATCGGCGGCGGACACGGCCTTCGTCCTCGCGCGCGTCCGTCAAGTGGCCTCGCACGAAGTCGGCCACACGCTCGGACTCGGACACAACTACATCGCGAGCACCTACGGCCGCGCGTCGGTGATGGATTATCCCGCGCCGCGCGTCGTCATCAAGAACGGACAGATCGACCTCAGCGAAGCGTACGGTGTGGGGCCGGGTGCGTACGACGTGTGGGCCATCCATTGGGGATACGGCATTTTCCCCGCGAACCAGGAAGCCGACTCGCTCAGGGCCATCATGGCCGACGGGCTCCGCAAGGGATACCTGTACCTGAGCGATGCGGACGCGCGCCCCGAAAACGCGGCGGATCCGCGGACGAATCTCTGGGACGACGCTGCCACGCCGGGCGACTTTCTCAAGCATCAAGTGGAAGTGCGCCGCCTCGCGATGTCGCGCTTCGGGCTGCGCAACGTGCGTGATGGCGATCCGATCGCGCTCCTGCAGGACCGGTTCCCGCTGCTCTATTTCTTCCATCGCTTTGCGATCAACTCGGTCACGAAGACGATCGGTGGAATGGAATACTCGAACCCGCTGCGCGGCGACGGCCAGCAGGCCACCCGACCCATCAGCGCCGCACGCCAGCGCGAAGCATTGGCCTCGCTTGTCGCGGAGCTGAACCCGACCGAACTCGCGATTCCCGATACCGTCCTCGCGCTATTTCCGCCACGCTTCGACGCGGGCAGCAATGTCGAGCTCTTCGGCACGCACACCATGCCGGTGTTCGATGAGCTCGGCGCGGCGCGCACGCTCTCGCAGATGATCATCGACGGGATCCTCCAGCGCGAGCGCGCGGCGCGTCTCGTGCAGTTCGCAACGCGCGGCCCCGACGTCGTGCAGTTCGCGTCGCGCCGCTCGAGCCCGCTTACGCTCTCGGAGACCATCGACAAGCTGGTCGCCGCGACATGGGGAGGAGCCGCGCAGCCGAGCCTGAAACTCGCGGCGTTGCAGCGGGTAACCCAGCGCGCGCTCGCAGATCGTCTCCTCGCGCTCGCCGCCGACAAGGATGCGGCGCCGGAAGTCCGGGCGATGGCTGAGTACAAGATCGGCCAGCTGCGAGCGAAGGCGGCTGCGAACGCGGCTGCGAACGCGGCTGCGCCGGGGAGCGATGAAGTGCGCGCGCACTGGCACGCGATCGCGGGAGATTTCACGCGGTGGATCGAGCGGCGGGAGCTGCCGGCGCCTACACCAGCGTTGAGAGCGCCGCCGGGGGATCCATTTGGGGCGCCGTGACTGCAG
>JBIOHR010000029.1:0-25296 GCA_044449085.1 Gemmatimonadales bacterium
CCACAGCTCCACTCCCCCTCCCCCTCGCCCCTTTTTTTTTATGTCACATCAGACCCACGAATCCGACCGTTCTGCCGCGTATCGCGGGCTCATCCTTGGCGCTATCGTCCTCGGGATTGTCCTCGTCACCGTCGTCAGGCTGACCCACGCCCACTATGCCGGCGCAGAAGGCGGAAAGACGGCGTCGCACGCCTCGGCCAACAACGCCGCCGGGCCTCTTGACGCATAAATGACTAACGAGTAAGTTACTCATCAGGCGAGCGGTTGCTCGCCTTTTGACTCTCTCGTTTTTGACTGACTGTTCAGTCATTTATATGTCGCACATGCAACAACCGTCACACGACCCGCGCTGGCGGCGGCTCCCCGAGGAGCGCCCCGATCAGATCCTCGACGCCGCGCTCAGCGTATTCGCGGAGCACGGCATCGACGCGGCCAAGCTGGAAGAAATCGCGGCCCGAGCCGGCGTCTCGAAGGGGACGATCTACCTGTACTTCCCGAGCAAGGAAGAACTGTTCCGGGAAGTCGTGCGGCAGAAAGTCGGCCCTGCGATCGCGAAGGCCGATACCGCCAGCATGTCGGAGGAGACCGCCGAGGGGCAGCTCAAGGTGTTTATCGCGCGGCAGTGGGAATGTCTCGGCCTCGAGGACAGCGAGGGGTGGATCCGTCTCGTGATGCTCGAACTCCATAAATATCCCGATCTCGCCGCATTCCACTGGGACGAGGTCGTCACACGGTCGAACACCATCCTCGCGAACATCGTCAGGCGCGGGATCGCGAGCGGCGAGTTTCGCGCGACCGATCCGGTCGTCGCGGCACAGATGATCAAGGCGGTCGTGCTCATGCACGTGCTGTGGAGCGGGCCGCGCGCTCCAACTCCGCCGCAGCACCGCCCCGTGACCGAGCACGTTCTCGCGAACATCACCGACTTCGTCCTTCACGCGCTGCGGGCGACCCCGTCGCGCGCAGCAACGGCACCCGGAGCCACACACGCATGATCTCGAAATTGAACATCGCACGTCTCCCTGCAGCCGGCCGCGTGCGCGCGGCGGCCGTCGTGGTCGCGCTCGCGGCGGCCGCTGCCGCGGCGGGCGCACAGCAGCCGCTCGTGCTCACCCTGGGCGGCGCGGCGCGCCTCGCGGCCGAAAAAAGTGCGGCCCCCGAGGCCGCGCGCCTGCGCGTGGACGAGGCTGAGGCGCGCGTTCGCCAGAGCAAGGCAGCCTTCCTGCCCGATGTGTCCGGCGGCGTGTTCGAGGGCGAGCACACGTTCAACAGCGCGAGCTTCGGCATCAACTTCGCCGATCCGGCCACGGGCAAGTTCCTGTTCGACCCCAACGGTCAGGTGCTCGGCCCCGTCCGCACGTACGACATCCGCGGCACGGTCACGCAGAACATCTACGACCCGTCGGCGTTCGCGAAGCTCAAGGCCGCCCGGGCGACGTCCGCCGCGTACGGCGACGAGGCCGCCGCACAGTCCCAGGCGGCGGCCGGCATGGCGGCAATGGTGTACGTGCGGGTGCTGCGCGCCGACGCGCAGCTCGCCGCGCGCATCGCCGACTCGACGCTCGCCGAAGACCTCCTGGGCATCGCGCGCGACCAGTTGACCGCGGGCACCGGAATCGCCCTCGACGTGACCCGGGCGCAGTCGCAGCTCGCGTCGGCCCGCGCGCAGATCATCACGGCGCGCAACGAGCGCGACCGTGCGCGCCTCGACCTGCACCGCGCGCTCGGCCTGCCGCTCGCGGCGTCGATCGCGCTGGCGGACTCGCTCCCCGGACTCCCGACGAACGGCGCGCTTCCCACGGCGCAGGAGGCCACGGACCGCGCGATGCGCACGCGCGCGGACCTGCGGTCGGCCGACGCGCAGATCGCGGCGGCGCAACGCCAGATCGAGTCGATCAAGTCGGAGCGGCTCCCCGCGCTCACGGCATACATCGACCAGGGGCCGACGAGCTCGACCACCAGCCACCTCGTCAGCACGTACGACTGGGGGATCAAGCTCTCCGTGCCGATGTTCGACGGGTTCAAGCGCGAGGGGCGGATCGAGGAGCAGCAGGCGGCCGTCCAGGAGCTCGGCGTGCGCAAGCGCGACCTCACGGAGCAGGCTGAGATCGACGTGAGCGGCGCGCTGCTCGACCTGAGCTCGGCGCGCGAGGAGCTCTCGGCCACCGAGGAACACCTGCGGCTCGCCGAACAGGAGCTCGCGCAGGCACGCGATCGTTTTCGCTCGGGCGTGTCAGGGAACGCCGACGTCATCACAGCCTCGCTCAATCTCAATGCGGCGCGCACGCAGATCGTGGACTCGCGCGCCGCGTTCCAGTCCGCCCGCGTCGCGCTCGCGCGCGCGCAGGGCACCGTCACCGATCTCCCGTAGTCAGGCCCACCCATACCGCACGACACACTTCCGTCCGAGAACAGATCTCCAATGGCCTCCTCCGTCACTTCAGCCAGCGATACCGGCGCCCCCGCGGCGAACGGCAAGCGCAGCCCCGTGCTTCCCATCATCATCGTCATCGCCCTGCTCGGCGTCGGCTGGGCGGTCAAGACGATCCTCTACAACGAGGGACACGTCACCACCGACAACGCGCAGGTGGACGGCACGATCGTCCCCGTGCTCGCGAAGGTCGGCGGGTTCGTCAAGACACTCAGCGTCGACGAGAATGACCACGTGAAGGCCGGCCAGCTGATCGTGATGATCGACTCGTCGGAATACGCCGTGCGTCTCGCGCAGGCGAACGCCGAACTCAGCGCGGCAGCGTACGTCGCCGGCACCAAGGGCGTCGACGGCCAGGCCGAGGCGCAGATTCGCAGCGCGACGAGCCAGGGTGAAGTCGTGCAGGCACAGATCGAGTCTGCCAAGGCCGCCCAGGCGAAGGCGACGGCAGATCTCGCCCGCTACAAGGAACTTGCCGCGAAGCAGATCGTGTCCAAGCAGCAACTCGACGCCGCCCAGTCCGCATTCGACCAGGCGAACGCAAACCTCGCCGCCGTGCAGCGGCAGGCCACGGGCGCGGCGGCGAACCTGTCCAACGCCGAGATCGGCGGGAAGTTCGCGCAGGCCCGGTATGCGGCGGCAAAGGCGACGCGCGACAACGCGGCACTGCAGCTCTCGTACACGCGCATTGAGTCGCCCGTCTCCGGGATCGTGAGCCGCAAGCAGATCGAGGTGGGCCAGCTGGTGCAGCCCGGACAGCCGCTGCTCACGCTCGTGTCCGACTCCGCGGTGTGGATCACGGCGAACTTCAAGGAGACGCAGCTCGCGGACATCCGCATCGGGCAGCCCGTCGCCGTCGAAGTGGATTCGTATCCAGGATGTGAGGCGGAAGGAAAAGTCGAGAGCCTCAGCGCGGCGACGGGCGCGAAGTTCGCGCTGCTTCCGCCGGACAACTCGACCGGGAACTTCACGAAGGTCGTGCAGCGCGTTCCGGTCCGCATCCAGGTCACGAAGGGATGCGGTGACAGCCAGCCGCTCCGTCCCGGAATGTCCGTCACGGCGCACGTTGCGACGAAGTAGGCCTGCGCGCGATGATGCCAGCCGTTGATCCGTCGGCGGACAAGTACCGCTACAAGTACCTGATCGGCATCGCGGTCACGATGGCCGCGATGCTCGAGCTCATTGATACATCGATCGTGAACGTCGCGATTCCCCACATGATGGGAAACCTCGGCGCCACGCTCGACGAGATCTCGTGGGTGTCCACGGGATACATCATCGCGAACGTGATCGTGATCCCGATGTCGGGATGGCTGTCGGCGTATTTCGGCCGGCGGCGCTACCTCACGGGCTCGATCGCACTGTTCGTGCTCGCTTCATTCTGCTGCGGCGCGGCGCGCTCGCTCGAGTCGCTCGTGTTCTGGCGCGTCGTGCAGGGACTCGGCGGCGGCGCACTGCTCTCGACCGCGCAGGCCACGCTGTGGGAAGCGTTCCCGCCGGACGAGGTGCAGATCGGCCAGGCGATGTTCGGGGTCGGCATCATGGTCGGCCCGACACTCGGCCCGACCCTCGGCGGCTTCATCGTCGACAATTGGGAATGGCCCTGGATCTTTTACATCAATCTCCCGCTCGGCATGATCGCCGGCTTCATGGTGTGGACCTACGTGAAGGACGCGGTGCACCAGGAGCGCGCCAAGACGGTGGACTGGCTCGGCATCGGCTTGCTGACGACCGGGGTCGGCGCGCTACAGTGGATGCTCGAACGCGGTGAGCGGTACGACTGGTTCGAGTCGCGTTTCGTGACCTCGCTTGGCGTCGTCGCCGCGGCATCGTTCGTCGGGCTGATCTGGCGTGAACTCACCGCAAAGGAGCCGGTGATCAACTTCCGCGTGCTCAAGAGTCGCCAGCTCGCGACCGGCGTGGCGATGGCGATGCTGCTCGGGTTCGCGCTGTTCGGGTCGGTATTCGTGCTCCCCGTGTTCCTCCAGGGGCTGCACGGGTTCACCGCGAATCAGACCGGGCTCGTGATCCTTCCGGGCGCGATCGCATCGGCGGTCACGATGGCGGTGCTCGGCCGTCTGGGCTCGAAACTCGATGCGCGCCCGCTGATTGCCGTGGGCGTGCTCGGGTTCCTCTGGTGCATGTGGAGTCTGTCGCAGCTCACGCTCGACGCGGGCGCCGGCGACCTGTTCTGGCCGCTGATCGTCCGCGGCGTGTCGCTGGGGATCATCTTCATCCCCTTGACGAGCGCGTCGATGGCCGAGCTGGTCCCGAAGGAAATCCCGGAAGGAACGGGCATGTTCAACCTCACGCGCCAGCTCGGTGGCTCGCTGGGGATCGCGATCGTGGCCACCCTGCTCTCGCGTTTCACCTTCGAGGCGAAAAGCCAGCTCACGCAGCACGTCGCGACGATCGGGGTCGACGCGCAGGCACGGCTGGAGTTCATCAGCCGCGGCATGGTCGCCCGCGGGATGAACCCGGCGATTTCGCACCAGCAGGCGCTGCTCGTCATGGACCGGATGGTGTCGGGCCAGGCGAGCGTGCTCGCATTCTCCCGGATCTACCTCATCAGCGGCATCGCGCTGTGCGCGTCGATTCCGCTCATGCTTTTCTGGCATCACGGCAAGGGGCGGGCGGTCGTACAAGCACATTAGGGCCGTCCGTTGTAATTTCAATTGTAGCGAACAAATCACCGCCGACTTCATCGCACCAGAGACCGATTCCCATGCGCAAACAACTCGCCGCTGTCGTCCTCGCCGCGTGCATCCCCGCCGCCCTGATCGCACAGAAGAAAGGGGGCTCCGGCCGGACCGACGCACCTGACCCGGCTGCTTCCGCCGGCCCGTCCGCGCGAAACATGCCGTCGTCGCGCGACCTTGTCCGGATGAACCCCGCCACGGTGCTCGTGGACAAGCGCAAGAAACTCACGCTCCCGGATTCGGTCGTACAGCAGCTGAAGGCCGTGCAGAAAACGATCGACGACCGGAACGCCCCGCTGTTGGCACAGTACGATTCGATCCACAAGTGGACGATGCCGCTCGCGTCGTCGTCGTCCGGGAGCGCGATGTCGCCGGGCTTCAGCGACGCCGACAAGACGAGGGCCGCGGTCGGCCCGTCCCCAGCGGAGCAGGCCAAGATGGAGTCCTCGATGCGCGACCTGCGGCGCGTCGTCGCCGACTATCGGGAGCGCCGGAAGGCCGACGTGACGGACGCCCTCGCCAAGATTCCCGACGCGCAGAAGCCCGCCGCGACCGCCTTGCTCGCGCAGCAGGACGCGGACCTCGATAAGCTCGTCGGCGGGAGACCGTAACATTTCCGCCGGCGCGCGGCTGCCCGCCCGCGAAACGGCGCTCGCGCTGATGGAGGAGTGGACGCCGAGCGACTCGCTCCGCAAGCACATGCTCGCGGTGGAGGGCGCCATGCGCGCCTACGCGGAGCGCTTCGGGGAAGACGCCGAGCGCTGGGGGCTCGCCGGACTGATGCACGATTTCGACTACGAACGGTTCCCGAACGACGCGCACGCCGCGGATGCCGAGCACCCGTCGGAGGGCGTTCGCGTGCTCCGCTCGCTGGGGTATCCGGAAGACGTGCTCCAGGCGATCCTGGGACACGCCGACTACACGGGCGTTGCGCGCGAAACGACGATGGCCCGGACGCTGTTTGCCGTGGATGAACTCGCGGGGCTGTGCACCGCGTGCGCGCTGGTGCGTCCCTCGCGCAGCGTGAACGATCTGGAGCCCTCATCGGTCAAGAAGAAGATGAAAGACAAGGCCTTCGCGCGCGGCGTGAACCGCGACGACGTCCTCCGTGGCGCAGCGGAGCTCGGCGTCGACCTCGACGCGCACATCGCGACGGTCATCCGCTCGATGCGGGAACGGGCGGAAATGCTGGGGTTGGGCGGCAGCGCCTCCCCGTGACACCGGTTAGCGGCCGGACACCAACGTTCGGGTCCTGCGCCCCGTACTTGGAGTGTGAAACGTGAGGCGATCGAATGACCGCACCTGCACGAGCGGAGCGGTCACCGGGCTCGTCGCCGCCGAGGGCACGCATCGTGGCTGAACGTCCGGCCGACGAACGCGCGCTGGTGCTGGCGGCCCAACGCGGCGAACGCGAGGCGTTCTCCGCGTTGGTGCGCACGCACGAGCGACGGGCATATGCGGTGGCGCGGGCGATCGTCGTGAATCATGAAGACGCCGAGGATGCGGTGCAGGAGGCATTCCTGCATGCGTACCGGGCGCTTCACCGGTTTCTGCCGGATCAGGCGTTCGGAGCCTGGCTACACCGGATCGTGGCAAACGCAGCGCTCGATATTACGCGCCGCCGGAAGGTGCGGGACGCAGACGAGCTGCCGGAAACGGTCGCGTCGCCGTTCCGCGATCCTGCGGAATCGAGCGAGTTGCGCCGGCGGTTGCAGGAGGCGCTGGACACGCTGCCCGCGCGGCAGCGCGCGGTGATCGTGCTGCACGATGTGGAAGGGTTCAAGCATGCCGAGATCGGCGTGACCCTCGGAATTCCCGAGGGGACCGCCCGGTCCGATCTGCACTACGCGCGGAGCCAGTTGCGCGAAGTGCTCGGTTCAGTACGGAGCGAACTATGACGACGGAATACCGCGGACCCGAGCTCGTCCGGGACGACGACCTTACGCGCGAACTGCGCGCGATCTATGCGGCGCCCGCCAGCGACTCGTGGTGGACGGAGCTGGAACACCGCATCAATGCGCGGATCGACGCCGCCGTCATCGCGGACGAATGGTGGACGGTGCCGGAGCGCTGGATGCGCGTCGGGCTCATCGCGGCGGGATTCGCGGTGATCGTGGCGGGCGCGATGGTCGTGCGGTCGCAGATGCAGGTCTCACGCATGGCGTACCAGACCGTCGTGGACCCGGCGTCCATCGACCTGCTCGAGGTGGCGCGCGGCAACAAGATGACCGAGCAGCAGGCCCGGCTGCGCATCCTCACCGGACGTTGAAGCGGCGCGCGCCATGACGCGTACGAAGACCGTCGCCCTCGCATTCTATCTCGGCGCCGCACTCGCGGGCGCCGCGATCGGCGTCGCCGTGGACCGCTCGGTGGTTCGCGAGCAGCCGCACTGGTACGACCGGCACGAGATGCGGAACCGTTTCTTTGACGACCTGCATCTCACACCAACGCAGCGCGACTCAGCCGCGGCATTCATGGACGAACGCAACCGCAGGGACTCGATCCTGACCGCCCCGGTCCGCCCCGCGATGGACTCGGCCAGCGAGCAGATGCGCCAGCGCCTCCTGCAGCTGTTCACACCCGAGCAAAAATCCATTTACGACCAGATGCAGCGCGACAACGCGCCGCGAACGGAGAAGAAATGAAGTCCTGGTTCATTCGCAGTGCCCTGGCGGTTCTCATCGCTCCCGCACTCGCCGCGGCGCAGCAGGGCGCCGACAATCCACGCCCGATCAGCATCGACGAGGCGGTCCAGCTCGCCGTGCAGAATTCGCCGATCACCGTTGCCGCCCGCAATTCCGAGCGGAGCGGCGAGGCCGGCGTGAAATTCGCCAAGTTCCAATTCCTTCCCAGCCTCAACCTGAACTACTCCGCGAGCAATCAGGGTGGCACGCAGTTCATTCAGGGCGTGCCGGTGCCGCTTTCGGGGCTTCCATGGTCATACACGCGCAGCATCAGCTCCAACCTCACGATCTTCGACGGTGGCGCGCACTGGTATAACTACAAGGCCGCTGGAGCGACGCTCGACGCCGCCACGGCCAACGATATCTCGCAGCGGTACGCCGTCACGCTGAGCGTCAAGACCCAGTATTTCGCGGTCCTCGCCGCGCGCGAGCAGGAGGCCGCTGCGCGCCGTCAGCTCGAGGAGGCGCAGCAGTCACTGCAAGTCGCGGCGGCCAAGATGATCGCGGGTGCGGCAACCCGCGCGGACTCGCTCACCGCGGCGCTCGCAGTTGGCACGGCGCAACTCGCGATCATCACGGCGCAGAACGCACTGCTCAACGCAAACGCCTCGCTGACGCGCCTCGTGGCGTCGCCCGTGATGGTCACCGCCGTCGCGGCGGACACCACCGACATCGGGCACATGGACGTGGATGAGGGCGCGCTGACGAAGATGGCCCTCGAAGGGCCGGCGGTGAGGGCGGCCGCCGCGGCGTATGCGGCGAGCACGGCGGCGCACAGGGCCGCGACCACGCCGTACATGCCCTCGATCACGGCGTCCGGTTCGTACGGCCAGAACCCCAAGGGCACGCAGGGCTACGACTTCGGCGGCGGACCGACCACCACCAGCACGAGCCTCCGATTCACGGCATCGTACACAATCTTCAATAATTACTCGCGCGAGCAGTCGCTGATCCAGGCGCGCATCGCCGAAGACAACGCGCAGGCCACCCTGCGCGACACGAAGTTCGCTGCACAGCAGAACCTGACGCAGTTCCTCGTGAACTACCAGACGGCGCAGCAGACCATCGCGCTCCAGCTGCTGCAGATCCAGTCCGCCACGGAGAACCTCCGCGTGCAGACCCAGCGCTATAACATCGGCACGGCGCTGCAAGTCGATGTTACGACGGCTCAGGCTGCGCTCGACCAGGCACGATTCAACCTGATCAGCGCGCGCTTGTCCGCCCGCACGGCGAAAGCCAATATCGAGTCCCTGATCGGTCACGACATCCACTAGACCGCACCATCGAAGGCCCGCATCCGCATTCCAGTCCCGTATTTCGTATCCAAATAGTCTCCACTCCGGAGTTTGCTGTGAACCGCAATATCCTGTTTCTCGCTCTCATCGCCGCCGCTGGCTGTGGATCGTCCGCCCCAAAGACGGCGGCCATCCAGACCGCGACCATCCAGCGCCGCGACATCATCGTGACGGCCGAAGCGACGGGCGTCATCGAGCCGATCAACATCGTCGAAGTCAAGTCGAAGACGGCGTCCGGGCAGGTGATGGCGATGCCAATCGACATCGGCTACTTCGTGAAGCCGGGCGACCTCATCGTGCAGATCGACACGACGATCCTGCACCAGCAGTACCTCCAGAATAGCGCCGACTACACCGCGGCCGAAGCCAACCTGAACGTCGCGAAGGCTCAGCTCGCGCGGCAGCAGGAACTGTACAAAGAGCACATCATCGCGATGCCGGACCTCGAGAGCGCGCAGACCGCGTTCGCGAGCGCCCAGGCCACCGATGTGCGCAACAAGGCCGCCGTCGACCTTGGCGCCCAGGCGCTCATCGACGCGAAGGTGACGGCGACGACCGTGGGCACGATCCTCACGAAGCCCGTCTCGATCGGACAGGTCATCCAGGCCGGCGCGACGTCCGTCAGCGGCGGCACCGTGATCGCGACGATGGCCGACCTCACCAAGGTCCGGGCCCGCGCGCTCGTGGCCGAGACCGACATCGGCATGGTCAAGCCGGGACAGGTGACGAACGTCGTCGTGGACGCATTCCCCGACCATCCGTTCGTCGGCAAGGTGGACCACATCGAACCGCAGGCAACCGTCCAGCAGAACGTCACGATGTTCGACGTACTCATCGCGCTCGACAACAGCGACGGACTGCTGCAGCCGGGCATGAACGGCGAAGTCTCGATTGTCGCTGACACACGTCTCGACGCGATCGCCGTGCCGAATGACGCGATCCGCTCGCCGCGAGAGGCCACGCAGGCCGCGGCGCTCCTCGGGCTCAACCCCGACTCGGTGAAGGCGCAGATGCGCGCCGGCGGTGGCGGTGGCGGCGGCGGCGGTGGTGGCGGACAGGGTCAGGGCGGACGCGGCGGACGCGGCAACGGCGGCGGACGCCAGGTGCAGGTCAGCAACGGCGAGCTCGCGCTGCCATTCCAGGGCGGCCAGGGCGGGGGTCAGGCCGGCGGCCAGCGCGGCCCCCAAGTGCAGGTCACGGACGCGGATTGCAAGAAGGTTGATGCCGCGATGCAGAAGAAGCCGGCCGTCGCCAAGAAAATCGACGACATGCGCACGAAAATGCGCGATCCGGGCGCGGACAGGCAGAAGATGATGACCGACATGAAGGCCGCGTACGCTGAGCTTGGCGTGGACATGCAGGTGTCCGGCGCCTGCGCACGCAAGGCGCGTATGGCCGGGGGTGCTGCCGGCGGTGCAGCCGGCGGTGCACCGTCGGGAGGCGGCCGCCGCGGTTCGGCTGGTGGCGCAAGCGGCGCTCCGGCAACGGGAACCGCCGCCGGCTCCGGGTTCGGTCAGGGATCCAACAGCCGCACGCGTCCGCGCACCGGTCTTGTGTTCGTACAGAGCGGCACGACTTGGGTCGCGAAGACGATCCGCCTCGGCGTCGCGAACTACGATTACACCGAAGTCCTCGACGACGGCTTGAAGGAAGGCGACAAGGTCGCGATGCTGAGCGCCGCCGCGCTGCAGGCCAAGCGTCAGGCGCAGAACGATCAGATGAAGGCCGGCGCCAGCCCGCTCGGCGGGTCGGGCGGCGGGCGTGGCGGCGGCAGGGGGAGATAGCCGCATGCTGATCGCGGAAACCCTCCGCGTTGCGCTCGGCGCACTGCGCGCGAACAAGCTGCGTTCGCTGCTGACGATGCTCGGCATCGTCATCGGCGTCGCGGCGGTGATCGCCGTGGTCGCGCTGGGCCGGGGCGCGCAAAAGCAGGTGAACGACCGCATCGCGGCGCTCGGCACCACGCTCCTGACCGTCAACGCCGGTCAGGCGCGTACGGGCGGCATCCAGGTGGGTGCCAACACGGCTAGGCTCACGATGGATGACGCGGACGCGCTGAAGAACCGCTCCGAGCATATCCTCGCGGTGCAGCCGGAAATGTCCGGCAACCTGCAGGTCGCGTACCTCAACCAGAATACGAACACGTCGATCGTCGGCGTCACCTCGAACTACCCCGAGGTGCGCAAGTACGACATGGAAGTCGGGCGTTTTTTCACGAACACCGAGGATTTGACGCGCCAGCGCGTGGCCGTCGTGGGGCACACGGTGCTGGACAACCTGAACATCCAGGCGCCGGAAGCAATCATCGGCGAGAACGTCCGCATCCGCAGCATCCAGTTCACGGTGGTCGGCGTCTACGCGTCGAAGGGCCAGACGAGCTCGTTCGCCAACCCTGATGACCAGATCTTCATCCCGATCAACACCGCGCGCTTCCGCGTGCTCGGCAACAACCGCATCCGTTCGATCAGTATCCTGGCGTCGAGCGAGGACGAGATTCCGGACGCGATGGCGAGCATCGAGAAAGTGCTCCGGCGCGAGCACCACCTGCGGCCGGGAGCGCCGGACGATTTCCAGATCCGCAACGCCTCGGACTTCCTCGCCACGCTCGGCGAGACGACGCAGGTGTTCAGCCTGCTCCTGGCCGGCATCGCCGCGGTATCGCTGCTCGTCGGCGGCATCGGCATCATGAACATCATGCTCGTGTCGGTCACCGAGCGCACGCGCGAGATCGGCATCCGCAAGGCGCTCGGAGCGACGAAGCTCAACATTCTCTTCCAGTTCCTGATCGAGGCCGTGGTGCTCTGCCTCCTGGGCGGCACGATCGGCATCATCGTCGGCGCGGGCGGCGCCGTGGCGTTTCACCGGTTCGCGGGGTGGAACACGGAAGTGGGGATTTCGTCGGTGATCGTAGCGTTCGCGTTCTCGGCGTTCGTCGGGGTCGTGTTCGGCGTGTACCCGGCGCGCCGCGCGGCAGCGCTGGATCCTATCACAGCGCTGAGATACGAGTAGGGAGAGTTCGACCCGGTGCGCGGTGCGGAAATGGAAGGCGGAGTTCGGGACTCGACCCGGTGCGGAGATGGAAGATTGGATGCGGGGTTGGTGGCGAGACCGGAGTAGATGGGAGAGATGAAGGGGCGCGAACTCAAACAGAGTCGCGCCCCTTCTCGCGTCTCAGCCCCGGTGCTTCATCCGCGCCCCCCCAGAGGAGGCCCTAATCTCGAATTCCTCCTCCGCACCCCGCACCGGGTCGAGCCCCGAACTCCGCCTTCCATTTCCGCACCGCGCACCGGGTCGAAGCCCCTTGCCCATCGCCTCTCGCAGTCTTAGATATATCGAAAGCAATATCTTTGGTATATCTAACTTGACCACCGGAGGCACAATGTTCGACCACGGGTGTGGACCTCGGAACCGCGAATGGGCCGGTCGCGGGTGGGATTGGCGCGCCGACCCCTCCAACTTCGGCGCGTTCTTCTTCGGCGGCGGGCACCGGCGCGGCGGTCCGTGGCGCGGGGGACGGATGTTCGAGCAGGGCGGCCTCAAATTCGTCATCCTGCGTCTCCTCGACGAAAAACCGCGTCATGGCTACGAGATCATCAAGGAACTGGAAGAGCGCTCCGGCGGCCGCTACACGCCCAGCGCGGGCACCGTATACCCGACCCTCACGATGCTCGAGGACATGGGGTTTGCGAGCGCCACGGTCGAGGAGGGTGGCAAGAAGGTCTACTCGATCACCGATGCCGGCCGCCAGCACCTGGCAGAGAACAAGGGGGCGGTCGACGAGGTGATCGACCGGCTGGCTGAGGTCGGCGCATCGATATTCGGGGAGCAGATGCGGCCCGCTCACGAGGCCATGGGGGCGCTCGGGCGAACTTACGTGCATGTGACCATGCATCGGACGGCTGATCCGGCCTATGTGTCCAAAGTTGTGGACATTCTGCACAGGGCGGCCGCTGAGCTCGAGGCGCTGGTGGCGGTGAAATAGCAGCGCGACTCACAAGTCGCTAGTTTTTCGTGACGGGTCGCGGACTGTCCGCGGCCCGTTTTTCGTCGCCCATGCCGGCCGAACCAGCGAACCCAACCGATTCCATATCGTCGCACGAGACGCCGCACATGGGCGTCACGGTGACGCGTCCGATCCCACCGGAGCGGGAGTCGGTCGAGGCAAATCCGACGGGACGGCGCCTCGCCGTGCTCACGGTCACGGCGCTCGGCGTCGTGTATGGCGACATCGGCACCAGTCCGCTGTACGCGCTGCGCGAGTGCTTCAAGCCCGAGTACGGGATCTCCGCCACGCCAGACAACGTGTACGGCGTCCTCTCGCTGATCGTGTGGGCGCTCACGCTCGTGGTCAGCGTGAAGTACATCGTCTACGTGATGCGGGCCGACAATCATGGCGAGGGCGGGATCCTCGCGATGCTCGCGCTCATCATCGAGAAGACCACGGTGCGCACGAGCCGGCGCGCCGTGCTGATCTCGCTCGGCCTCGTCGGCGCCGCGCTGCTGTACGGTGACGGCGTGATCACGCCGGCGATCTCGGTGCTCGGCGCGATGGAAGGGCTGAACGTCGTCTCGGAGAGCTTCGCCCACCTCGTCGTGCCGGTCACGCTCGCCGTGCTCGTCGGGCTCTTCCTGTTCCAGAAGCTCGGAACGGCGCGCGTCGGCGGGACCTTCGGCCCGATCATGGTCGTCTGGTTCGTGACCATCGCGGGTCTTGGGGCCACGGAGATCGTCCGCACGCCGAGAATCCTGTTCGCGATGAACCCACTGTACGCCGTCCGGTTCTTTGAAGACCGCGGCTCGGCGGCGTTCGTGCTGCTTGGCGCGGTGGTTCTCGCGGTCACCGGCGCGGAGGCGCTGTATGCCGACATGGGCCACTTCGGCAAGAAGCCGATCCGCCTCGCCTGGTTCTGGCTCGTATTCCCCTGCCTCCTGCTCAACTACTTCGGCCAGGGCGCGCTGGTGCTGCGCGATCCCTCGGCTGTCGCGAACCCCTTCTACCTGCTGGCACCGCGAGTGATGCTGTATCCGCTCATCGCCGTTGCGACGATCGCCGCGGTTATCGCGAGCCAGGCGCTGATCTCGGGCGCGTTCTCGCTCACGCAGCAATGCGTGCAGCTCGGCTACAGTCCGCGCGTGACGATCATCCACACGTCGGCGCGTGAGGCGGGACAGATCTACATCCCCGAGGTGAACAGCGCCCTGATGGTGAGCTGCCTGCTCGTGGTGATCGGGTTCGGCAGCTCGACGGCGCTCGGCGCGGCGTACGGGATTGCGGTCACGGGCACGATGGCGATCACGACGGTGCTGTTCGTCGTCGTCGCCGCGAACCGGTGGCACTGGCCGCGCTGGCGCGCGCTGACGCTGGCGGCGGCGTTCCTCGCCGTCGACCTCGCGTTTCTCGCGTCCAATGCGCTGAAGATCGCCCACGGCGGCTGGGTCCCGCTGGTGATCGCGGTCGCGCTGTTCACCCTGATGACGACGTGGAAGCGCGGCCGCCAGATTCTGCGCGAGCGGCTCACGGAGATCGCGATGCCGCTCGACACGTTCCTTGCGAGCCTCGGCAAGGGGTCGATTCCGCGCGTGCCCGGGACCGCGGTCTTCATGACGTCGGATTCCGATGGCGCGCCCGTGGTGCTGCTCCATCACCTGAAGCACAACAAGGTGCTGCACGAAAAGGTGATCCTTTTATCGGTGCAGACGACCGGCATCCCCGAGGTGAAGAACACCGACCGGCTGACGATGGACCGGCTCGAGCACGGGTTCGTGCGCGTGGTCGTGCGCTACGGTTTCATGGAGTCGCCCGACGTGAAGGAAGTGATGGAACTGCTGCGCCGGCAGGGCATCCGCTCGCGGCCGCTCGAGACCAGCTACTACCTGGGCCGCGAGCAGCTGATTCCACGCAACAAGGCGTGGAAGCGCGGCGGTCTGACGATGAACATCTGGCGGAAGAAGCTGTTCGCGGTCATGGCGCGAAACGGCCGCAGCGCGGCGGAGTTTTTCCAGCTCCCGCCGAACCGGGTGATCGAGCTCGGCACGCAGATCGAGTTCTGACGCGGCAGGGACGCCGCGCCGTCACGCGGTCAGATGACGACGCGGTGGCGCATGCGCAGCGTCATCCGCGGCAGCTCCATGCGCATCTGGTCCATCGAGCGCCGGACTTCGTCCATCGCGTTTGGAAGGTCGCGGTCGAGCTGCTCGCGCATCAGGGGCATGGCGCTCTCGATCGCCTCGCGCACGCGGGGCATGTCGTCGCGGAGCTCCGCGCGAATGCGCGGCATTTCGTTCTGGATGTCCTCACGAATGCGGGGCATTTCGTTCCGGAGTTCCTCGCGAATGCGCGGTGCGATGACCATCGCGTCCGCGCCGTTCATCGAATAGGCGAAACCGTCCGGCGATCCGTCCTTCGCCTCGAGTTCCTTCGCGGCGACGGTCTTGACCTTCACGGTCTTGTAGTGGCCGTCGGCCCAGACCTGCAGCGTGACTTCGTCACCGGCCTTGAGCTTGCGCATTTCGCGCACAAGGCGGTTTGTCATCGCGCCCGCCATGTCCGACTCCCCCGCGTCTTCGCGCGCGACCTTGAGGTTGACGCCGTTGATCGACGCGATGCGGTTTCCCTCTTCAAGGCCCGCCTTGTCCGCCGGGCTCCCATCCGTGATCGACTCGATGAAGAGACCGAGTGTGTCGCGTCGCCCGCTGGACCCGGTGGAAATGCCAAGCATCGCGCGGTTCGAGTCGTCGGCGCTGGTCCAGGAATAGGTGCGCACGCGTGGAGCGGCCTGACCGGATGACTGCGCGCCCGCCATCGGCGCAGCTGCGGCAAGGACGAACATCGGGAGAAAGAGGCGGCGCATGGGAACTCCGGTTTGTGGTCTATGGTTCATGGTCTGTGGTCGGCGATGCAATGGTCCGCGGTCCGTCGTCGTCGGTACCTGGTCCTTCGTGCCTACGACACACGCCCTGTCCCAAAGGGTTTCCTCGGTGGGCGCGGCGGAGGGTTTCTGCCATATTTCCCGCATGACAGCCAAAGACGGCAAGCCCGACCTGCACACGTTCGCGCATCACTGGCAGGACGAGGCCGACGCGGCCTACCTCTATCGCGTGCTCGCCTCCGTCGAACCGGACGCGACGAAGCGCGATGTGTACCAGCGCCTCGCGGAGGTGGAGGACCGCCACACGGTGATCTGGGCGGACGTGATCACCCGGAACGGCGGAAAAGTGGGGAAGTTCTCGCCCGCCGGCCGCACGCGGCTGCTCGCCTGGCTGGGGCGCCGCTTCGGCCCCGGGTTCCTCCTCCCGATGCTGATCGCGGAGGAAGGGCGCGAGGTGAAGGGTTATCTGGACCTGCACCGCGACACGCCGAAAGGCGCCGCGGGCGGCGACGAGGCCTTGCTGCTCGCGCGTGAATCGAAGGAGCACGCAAACACCATTTCAGGGCTGGCGGGACGCGAGGGCGAGCCGTGGCACGCGACGGCGTCGGGCGGCTTGCTGCGCAACGTCATCTACGGGTTCAACGACGGCCTCACCGCAAACTTCGGCCTGGTCGCCGGCGTCATCGGCGCCGCGACGCTCGCGCAGGACCGTCCGATCATCGTCGCGGGCGTGGCGGGGCTGATCGCCGACGCGCTGTCGATGGGGGCGAGCGGATACCTGGCCGCCAAGAGCGAGCAGGAAGTGTACGCGCACGAGATCGCGATGGAAAAGGAGGAAATCGCGCTCATGCCCGAGGTGGAACGCGACGAACTGGCGCTCATCTACGAAGCAAAGGGAATGCACCGCGACTCGGCGCACGCGCTCGCGACGGAAGTGATGGCCGATCCCGCGCGCATGCTGAAGGAGCAGGTGCAGGAGGAGCTGAAGATCGGCGGACACGAGGAGTCGCCGCTGCGCGAGGGTTGGATCACGGGCACGGCCACGGCGATCGGAGCGCTGATTCCCGTGTTCCCCTTCTTCGTCTGGCGCGGGCCAGTCGCGATGTGGCTGTCGTTCACGCTGGCGATGGCGAGCCACTTCGGAATCGGCGCGGCGCGGAGCGTGTTTACCGGCCGTGGCGTGTTTCGCTCGGGGCTCGATATGTTCGTCGTCGGCGTGGGTGTCGCCGCGGTGGGATACTTCGTCGGCGAGTGGGTCGCGCGGCTGATCGCGTAGTCGTGAGCCAAGGGCGACTTCGGCGCGCGGTCGGCCGCGGGCCACTCGTTGCGCCGGGCCTACTCGGACAAGCGAGTCCCTCGTGGCCGGCCGCCGCGCGACGAAGTTCCTCGAACTATTTCTTCTCGAGATCCCGAATCCAGATATTCCGAAACCGCACCGGATGCTCGTGATCCTGCAGGCCGAGCGGCAGCCGGTCAGGGCCAGCTTCGTACGGTGGCCGTCGCATGTTGGCCGTCGGGCCGACCGGCTCGACGTCGTCCTGCACGAGCACACCGTTGTGAAAAACCGTAAACCGCGCCGGCTTCTGCAGTTTCCCGGCGGCGTCGAAATGCGGACGGTGGAACACGATGTCGTAGCTCTGCCACTCGCCCGGCTTGCGGCTCACGTTCACGAGTGGCGGATACTGACCGTATATCGCGGCCGCCTGGCCGTCCGCGTAGGTGACGTTCTCGTACGAGTCGAGCACCTGCACCTCGAACTTCCCCATCAGGAAGACGCCGCTGTTCCCGCGATCCTGGTCCTTGCCGCGCGGCGGGTTCGGCGTCATCCACTCGACGTGCAGCTGCGCGTCACCGAAGGCGTCCTTCGTGTGGACCCCACCGGTGCCCGGCGCGACTTCCATCGCGCCGCCTCCGATGAGCTTCCATTTCGCGGGACCGCCCTTATCGGACTCCCACCGGTCGAGGCTCTTGCCATCGAACAGAACGATCGCGTCCGCCGGCGGCGGCACCGGGAGCGCCGGAGCGCCGGGCGTCACGACCGCCGGGAGCGGCCGCTCGCGCGAATGCTGCGGCCAGTCGTTGATACCTGGCTGGGGATTCTGCGCCGCCACGGATGATGCGAGCAGCATGCTCGCGGCAATAAGGGCCTTCGGATTCATGAGTTCCTCGCGTGAATACGATGGAAGATCGAGGATGAATGATGGAAGCTTGGCCCACGCTGCGGTCAACGTCCATCTTTCATCTTCGATCGTCGTACTAGATCACCACGTTCAACAGACGCTTCGGCACAAAAATCACTTTCTTCGGCATGCCGGTGATGAACTTCGCGATCGCCGGCTCCGCCATCGCCGCCGCGAGCACCGCCGCCTGATCCGCCTCCGGCGGCACCGCGACGGTCCCCCGCGTCTTGCCGCCGACCTGCACGGCGATCGTCACCGTCTCCTGTGACGCGAGCGTCGCGTCGTAGGCGGGCCACGCCGACTCGAACACGCTCGTCTTGTGGCCCAGCATCTCCCAGAGTTCTTCGGCGATGTGGGGCGCAAAGGGCGCGACGAGCTGCACGACCGGCTCGACCTCCGCGCGATGCGCGACGCGCTCGCCGCGGCGCACGACATTCATGTACTCCATCATCGCGGCGATCGACGTATTGTACGAAAGCTTCGGGATGTCCTCGCCGACCTTGCGAATGGTCTGGTGCAGTTTCCGCATGACCTCGCGATCGGGCTCGCCGCCGGCATGCGCGCTCCGCACGGAAATCCAGAGCCTGCCGAGGAAACTCTTCACGCCGCTGATGCCCGCATCGCGGAAGTCACCGCCCTCCTCAAAAGGCCCGAGGAACATCAGGTACGTGCGGAACGTGTCGGCGCCCCAGCCGTCGATGTAGTCGTCCGGGTTGACGACATTGCCCTTGGACTTCGACATCTTGGCGCCGTCGCGAATGATCAGCCCGTGCGCGCGGAATTTGGTGAACGGCTCGTCGAAGCCGACGTGGCCTGCATCGTGCAGCACCATCGTCAGGAACCGCGAGTACAACAGGTGGAGCACGGCGTGCTCGTTGCCGCCGATGTACGAGTTCACGGGGAGCCACTTGTCCGTCGCGGCGCGGTCGAACGGCACGTCGTCACGCCCGACGCTCGGGTAGCGGAGGAAATACCACCCGCTGTCGAGAAAGGTGTCGCTCACGTCGGTCTCGCGCCGCGCCGGCCGGCCGCAGGTGGGACATGGCACGCGGTACCACTCTTCGTGGCGCGCGAGCGGCGAGACGCCGGAGTCGTCCGGTTTGAAATCGGGGATGTTCGGGAGCAGCACCGGGAGGTCCTGTTCCGGCACCGGCACCGTGCCGCACGCGTCGCAGTAGATCACGGGGATCGGCGGGCCCCAGTACCGCTGGCGCGAGATGCACCAGTCGTGGAGGCGGTAGTTCACCACGCCTTTCGCCGCGTGCTTGGACTCGAGCCAGTCGGTGACCATGCGCTTCGCGTCGTCGACCGGGATGTCGTCGAACTGCCCGCTGTTGCAGAGCCGCCCGTTGCCGTCGTCCACGTACGCTTCATGGAGCGGCGTGCGCGCCGTGTCGTCCGCTCCGGCGACGACGCGCTTGATTGCCAGGTCGAACTTCTTCGCGAACTCGAAATCGCGCTCGTCGTGACCGGGCACGGCCATGATCGCGCCGGTGCCGTACTCCATGAGCACGTAGTCCGCGGTCCACACGGGAATCATTTCGCCCGTCGCCGGGTTCACGGCGTACGATCCCGTGAAGACGCCGGTCTTCTCCTTGTTCGTCTTGCGCGCGATGAGATCCTGCCGCGACGAGAGCGCCCGGTACTCCGCCACGGCCTCGCGCTGCTCGAACGACGTGATGGCGTCGAGTCGCGGATGCTCCGGCGCAACCACCACGTAGGTCGCGCCGAAGATCGTGTCCGGGCGCGTCGTGAACACGCCGATCTCGTGGACGCCGCTGCCGAACTCCGCCGTCACGTACACCGCCGCGCTCCCCGCGTCCTCGAGCGGGTTCAACACCGGGAACCGGATCTCCGCGCCTTCGCTGCGGCCGATCCACGAGCGCTGCGCCGTCTTGGTGGTGTGCGACCAGTCGAGCGCGTCGAGGTTCGCGAGCAGCCGTTCGGCGTAATCCGTGATGCGAAAAAACCACTGCTCGAGATAGCGCTGCTCGACGAGAGCGCCGCACCGTTCGCAGCGGCCGTTCTCGACCTGCTCGTTGGCGAGCACGGTCTTGTCGTTCGGGCACCAGTTCACGGCGGCCTTCTTCTTGTACGCGAGGCCGCGCTTGAGGAGCTGCAGGAAGACCCACTGCGTCCACTTGTAGTACGACGGGTGCGTCGTGTCGACCGGGCGCGACCAGTCGACCATGAGCCCCGCACGCTCGAGCTGCCGCGTGAAGTTGGCGATGTTCGCGGGGATCAGCTCCATCGGATGGACGCCGACCTTCAGCGCGTGGTTCTCAGAGTGGATCCCGAACGCGTCGAAACCGATCGGCTCGAACACGTCCAATCCTTGTAGCCGCTGGAACCGCGCGTAGATATCATTCCCCGTGAAGGCGAAGAGATTTCCGACGTGCAACCCCTCAGCGGAGGGGTACGGAAACATCATCAGCGCATAAAAGGGACGTTGGGCGCCGGCGATATCGGTGCGGTTGGCGGCGCTGGCGGCCCATCGATCGCGCCATTTGCGCTCGACGGCGCTCGGATCGTAGCCGGCCGGCTCGAAACCCTCGGGTGGTCTCGGGGTGTCTTCCGGTAGGGGATCAGTCATCTAATTCGGTGGCGGGAATGGGCGAGACGATTCAGAGCAATCTAGCCGCGACGTCGGGACGAACAAGCGCGCAGCTCCTCGCCGGGCCGGGCGAGGTGCGGTCGCACGTGATCGACCGCGTGACGAACGCGGTCGCCGTCATCGCCGGCGTCGCGTTCGTCGCGCTGCTCGCCGCGGGATGGTCGTCGCTCGCGCGCATCACATCCGCCGGCGACGGCTGGCTCCTGCTCGCGCTCGCCGTCTCGCTCGCCTGCCTCGCGGGCGCGCTCGTGATCATCCTCGTGGTCTCGCCGACGATCGGGAACCAGCTGCGCGACCTCGCCGAGGTCGCCGAAGCCGTTGCCGCCGGGAACCTCGCGAAGACGCCCGACGCCGCTCAGCAGGGCGGCCAGATCGGCCGCCTCGCGAGAGCCATGGTCGCGATGACCGGCGAGCTCCGCGGGCTGTCCTCGCTGCTCACCGCGACATCAGCTGAGACATCCGGACTCTCCGCCGAGATCACGCACGGCACCGAGCACATGGCGCAGGCCGCATCCGGCATCGCCGACACGGCGTCGCAGCTCAGCGAGCAGGCGCAGGAGATGGCCGGCACGATCCAGCACCTCACGTCCGAGGCGGCGCGCCTGAGCGAACACGCCAAGACCGTGTCGGCCGGCGCGCGCCAGGGGATCGCCCGCAACGCCTCGCTCCGCACGCTCGCATCCGAGAACCACGAGCGCCTGGACGAGAGCGCGCGCCGGCTCGAGCAGCTCGCGAACGATGTGCGCGAGAGCGCCGGCGCCACGGAATCGCTCGCGCGCGCCACCGATCAGGTGCGCCAGTTCGTCACGCTCGTGCAGAAGATCGCGCGCCAGTCCAAGCTGCTCGCGCTGAACGCGGCGATGGAAGCGGCGCGGGCCGGCGAGCAGGGAGAGGGATTTGCCGTCGTCGCGACCGAAGTGCGCCGGCTCGCGGCAACCGCCGCCGAAGCCGCCGAGCACACCGATGCCCTCATGAAGGAGGTGCTCGGCAACATGGAGGCGGCGCGCGAGTCCAGCGCGCGCGCCCTCGCCGCGGTCGACAGCGTGCATTCGGCCACGGAGCTCGGGCGGTCCAGCTTCACGCAGGTCGAGACCGGGGTCGCGGACGCCGAGTCATGGACCACCGCCATCGCCGAATCGGCGAGCGCGGGGAGCGCGCTGGCCGCCGAGATCACCGAGCGCCTCGACTCGCTCGCCGCGGGCACGCAGACCTTCGCGAACGCGATGCAGGATGTCGCCGCCGCGAGCCAGGAGCAGAGCGCGAGCACCGAAGAGATCGCGGCCGCCGCGGCACACCTCACGCTCGCCGCCGAACGCGTCGCGAAAGCGTCGCGTTCGTTCACGGTGTGACCATGGATCAAGCCGGCAGCTTCGACGCGCAGCTTCGCGAGGCGTTCGAGCCCGCGTACACGCTCGAACGCGAACTGATCGGCGGCGGGATGAGCCGCGTGTTCCTCGCCACGGAGCGCGCGCTCAACCGGAAAGTGGTCATCAAGGTGCTTCCGCCGGAACTCGCGGCCGGCGTGAACCGCGAGCGGTTCCGCAGGGAGATCCAGCTCGCGGCGCAGCTCCAGCACCCGCACATCGTGCCGCTGTACGCGGCGGGCGAGCACAGGGACCTCCTGTACTACACGATGCCGTTCATCGAGGGCGAGTCGCTCAAGCATGCGATCCACGAGCACGGCGCGAAGAAGCCGTTCACGCTGGGCGAAGTCGTGCGCATCCTGCACGACGTATCGGATGCGCTTGCATACGCGCATATGCGTGGAGTGATCCACCGCGACATCAAGCCGGGGAACGTGCTGCGGAGCGGGCAGCACGCCGTGGTGACCGACTTCGGCGTCGCGAAAGCAATTTCTGCGTCGCTCCCCGCGGTGGGGATGACGACGAGTGGGATGGCGATCGGTACGCCGGCGTACATGGCGCCCGAGCAGCTCGCCGGCGATCCCGCCGCGGACCATCGCGTCGACATTTACGCCGTGGGATTGCTCGCGTACGAACTGCTCACGGGTGAGGCCCCGTTCAACGAGACCTCGCCGCAAGCCACGCTCGCGGCGCAGATGACGCGCGAGCCGGTGGCGGTGAGTCGCAAGCGTCCCGACGTTCCGCCCACGCTCGCCGCGCTCGTGATGAAGTGCCTCGCGAAGATGCCGGAGCAGCGTCCACAGAGCGCGCACGAACTGGTGGTGGAACTCGAGTCGACTGGACGCGCGATGGCGATCAGTTCGGGGGACTTCGCGCCGGCTGCGGTGCCGGCCAGGCGTTGGGGCGCCGTGCTGGCCTCGGCGGTGCTCGTCATCGTCGCCGTGCTGGCCGTGCGCGGCAGCCGGGCGGAGCACAGCACACCGGCGCCGGCCGCAACCGACTCAGCGGTCGCGCCCAAGCCCGCCGCGCCGGCGCCACGCGCCGTGCCCGCGCTGACTCACGCGGACTCGCTGGCCATTGCGAACGCGGTTGAGCGCCGCGTGGCGAACCGGACATCGGCCGCCCCGCCCACCGCGAAGATCGACAGCGCGATGCTCGCGACGATCCGCTCGGACGTCGAGAAATCCGTGCTCGATTCGCTGAAAAAAATGCAGCCCGAGGCACCGGCGGGTGGGCAGCGTGCGCAGCGCTTCAACGGGCGCCCCGACTTCTCGGGGATGACGCCGGGGTACATCGACTCGATCGTGCGGTCGACGCGCGGGCTCACCGACCTGGCGCGCGGCGGCAACGGGCGCCCGACGCCGGGGGCGTTCATGATACCGCCGCGCGGCAGCGCCGACCGCCAGTCGTTGGACGCACGCCTGGCGAACATGGGGCCGCCACGTCACGTCGTCGTCGCCGATCCACCGCCGGACCGCGCGCATCCGGATCTCCAGGCCGCCGGCGCCGCCGTGATGGACGAACTGCGAAAACAGCTCGCGGCGAACGCGCGTTATGTGGTGGTGAACCACGACTCCACTCTCGCCGCGCTCGCGCGCAGCCGGAACCGAGACTCGGTCATGACATGGCTGGGCGGCGACATGAACGTCTCGATCCGCGTGTACCCGGCGAGCAGCCCGGACTCGGTACACTGGCTGGTCTCGCTCTTCGACCCCACGTCGCAGGCGCGCGGGGAAACGGTCAATCTGGGACCGGTGGCGCGATCAGCAGACGCCTCGGTGGCCGATTCACTCGTGCGTCTCGCGTCGAGGGCGCTGTGGCAGCTGGATCATGCCCCGCGGCGCACCGTCGCTCCGCGACCGCCGGATGTTGCGGCGGTAGCGCCGGTGGCGCCCGTCATCAAGAAACCGTAGCGCTCACTTTTTCTTGCTCGGGTCTTCCGACGCCTTGAACAGGTAAGCGCACTCCTCGAGGCGCGGTCCCTTCTCGTCGCAGACGGCGAACTTCGTCCCCTCGTACGCCGCGGCGCCGGCGTAGCGTCCGTCCTTCGTGAGTGCATAGAAAGTGAGCCCGAACAAAGGGCGGCCGTTTGGCGCGAGCAGCCGCTTTTCGGAATGGGCGATGACGCGCTCCATCGTTTTCATCAGCGCTTCCTGCGGCCCCAAGCCCTGCCGCATGAACTCCACGGCGAGAAACGCGCCGCAGACCATGATGTTCGACTCCCCGCGCCCGGTGGATCCGGCTGCTCCAACGGAGTTGTCGGTGTATTGCCCGGCGCCAATGATCGGCGAGTCACCCACGCGCCCCGGTATTTTCCACGAGATCCCGCTCGTGGTCGTCACCGAGCTGACTTCGCCGGCGGCGTTCACGGCGTCCATGTTGATCGTGCCGTGGGTCCAGTTCACTTCGCCATCGTATTCCATCTCCGGCTGCTCGGCCTTGTTCCCCTGGGCGGCGTTCCAGCGGAGCCAGTCGGCCTTCGCCTTGGCATTGGTCCACGGCTCGTACTTGCGGGTGGCCTTCCACTTTTCCCAGTCGGCCTTCGACTTCTCGGTGAGCAGGTTCTGTTCCTTGAACCCCATCGCGAGCGCGAAGCGCTTGGCGTCGTGTCCGGCGAGCATGACGTGATCGGTGTAGTCCATCACGGCCTTGGCGACGTTCGACGGCGTCGCGATTCCCTCGAGCGACGCAACGGAACCCGCACGCTTGGACGGCCCGTGCATGCAGCTCGCGTCGAGCTGGACGACCCCCTCTGCATTCGGCAGCCCGCCGATGCCGACGGATTGATCGGTGGGATCGAGCTCGACGCAGTTCACGCCGGCGATGATCGCGTCGAGTGTATCCTCACCGGCGACGATCTTGTCGTACGCGAGCTTGATGCCCATCGGGTGATCGGTGTAGCCGTTGGCCGCGCTGATGACGCAGGCCTTGCCCTTGAAGTGCTTCGGCGTGTCGGCGCGGGAGCGGTCGCGGTCGGCGAGCCATTCGTCGGGGCTGATCTGGCGGGGGAGAAAGCCGAGGGCGACGAGCGTTGCGGATTTTTCGAGGAAGTCGCGGCGGGAGTCGGTCATATGCTCACTCCGGGCGGAGAAGATTTGAATTTGAATTGTACGGGGTGCGGGCCGCTCGGGATAGCGTCATGCGCCGTGGTCTGCTTCGA
>JBIOHR010000030.1:0-24940 GCA_044449085.1 Gemmatimonadales bacterium
CAGCTCATTGAGCGCCGCAACGAATGTATCCAGCTCCTGCGCCGATGTATAAACCTGCGGCGTCACTCGCACTCCGTGCACGAGCGCTCCATCAATCGCCACCGTGAAAATCCTGTACTTCTCAAGCAGCACCTTCGCGAGATCCCCCGGCTTCATCCCCTGAATCCCCACATTCGCGATCGCGCCGGTCCGTTTCGGATCCGACGGCGTGTTCATTACGATCTTCGGCAACCCTCGCACTCTGGTCGTCCAGTACTGCTGCAGCCACTTGAGCCGCGCTTCCTTGCGGCCGCTTCCGATCATCTGATGAAACGCGATCGAGTCCGGGATCGTGATCCCGGTGTGCACGGGGTTTGTTCCCTTGTGGTTGAGTTTCCGAATGTCATCATCGGGCATGCTGAGGTCGGCAAACATCGGCCAGAGCGCCGCAATCCGCTCTTTTTTCACGTACAGCAGTCCGGTGCCAAGCGGCGCGGCGAGCCATTTGTGGAGTGAAGCGCCGTAGTAGTCGCAGCCGAGGTCGGGAATCCTGAAATCGAGATGCGCGAACGCGTGTGCGCCGTCGACCATCACAGGCACTCCGCGCGCATGTGCCATGTCGCAGATCTTGCGCACGGGGAGGACATGTCCCGTGATGTTCACCATGTGCGCGATCATCAGGAGGCGCGTCTTTGGCGTGAGCGCGCTGGCGTACACCCGCACGACTTCGTCGTCCGACTTCGGGTCCATTGGAACGTCGACATATACGTTCCGCATCCCGAAGCGCCGTGCCTGGAGTTTGAACATGTCGAGCATCGCGCCGTAGTCCTGGTTCGCCATCACGGCCTCATCGCCGGCCTTCCAGTCGAAGCCGCCGATGATCGTGTCGAGCGACTCGGTGGCGTTGCGCGTGACGATCAACTCCTCCACCGGGCATCCGGCGAGCGCGGCGAGCCCGGTGCGCGTGTGGAAGTCGTCGTCCACCTGTCGCGTGCGCATGTAGTGCGACGCCTCGACGTTGATCGCGCGGACGTTGCCGATGAACTGTTCGAGCACTTCCTCGGGCTGGAAGCAGTAATAGCCGTTCTCGAGGTTGATGTAATCGGGGGTGAGCTTGAACTTCGCCCGCATTTCCGCCCAGAACGGCTCATCGGACGCGAGTGCGTGCGGCGGAGCGGAGGCGAGGCGGGCGAGCAGGTCGGGGCCGAACATCATGCCGAGCGATGCGCCAAGTGTGCCTCGTCCGGCGGTGCGGAGGAATTCGCGCTTGTTCATGCGGTCATCTCCTTGAATACGTGCGGCAGGGTGGCCCAATAATAGCGCTTTCGGGAGCGCGCCGTGTCCGTCGCTAGCTTTAGGGATGGCCCTCACCGCCACCATGTACACCTTCGACGTCGCGCTCAGCGACGTCGACCGCGGCGTGTACGAGTCGCTCAACATCAAGGCCGCGTGCCATCCGTCCGAGGCCGAGGATTACTTCGCGACGCGCGTGCTCGCGTACTGCCTCGAGTACACCGAGGGAATCGCGTTCTCGAAAGGGATCAGTGAGGCTGAGGTCCCCGCGATCAGCGTCCGCGACCTCACCGGCGCGCTGAAGTCGTGGATCGAGATCGGCTCGCCGGACGCGGCGCGGCTCCACAAGGCGAGCAAGGCGTCGCCGCGGGTGGCGGTGTACACGCACAAGGAGCCGCGAATTTTCCTGCGCGCGTACGAAGGCGAGCGCATCTATCGCAGCGACGCGCTCGAACTGTACGCAATGGACCGCGACCTGCTCGCCGGGTTCGTGGAGCGGCTGGACCGGCGCGTGAAGTTCGCGATGACCGTCACCGACGGACAGCTCTTTCTCGACTTCGACGGCGACAGCGTGACCGGTGCCGTGCAGCGGCTGACACTCGGCTGACGTGTCGTTCACCGAAATAGTCATCCTCACCGCCTGCGCCGCAGCGGCGGGCGCGGTGAATGCGCTCGCGGGCGGCGGGATGCTCGTGGCGTATCCGGTGCTCGTCGCGTTCGGGCTCTCGCCGATCGCTGGAAACGCCACCGCGACCGTGGCGCTGCTCGCCGGCGGGATCGGCGCACAGCTCGGATACCGCAAGGAAATGAAGGGGACGGCGCCATACCTCAAAGGCCTCGTCCTGCCGTGCATCGCCGGCGGAATACTCGGCGCGTTCCTCCTGCTCCGGACGCCGCCGCGGCAGTTCGCGGCGATGGTCCCGGGGCTCGTGCTGCTCGCGACGTTTCTGTTCGCCGCGCAGGCGCCGATCACCAGGCTCGCCCTGCAGATTCACGCGCGCCTCACCGGAGCCGATGAAGTCGTCGCCGCGTCGGGTGGGGTGCCGGCGTCTCCGGCAATGATGCTGCTCGGCGCGCAGTTCCTGATCTCGATCTACATCGGCTACTTCGGCGCCGGCGCGGGGGCGATCATGCTCGCGAGCTTCGGGTTCGCGGGGCTCGTGAACATCCACCAGATGAACGGGCTCAAGCTCTGGTGCGGGATGCTGACGAACGTGACGGCCGCGGTGGTGTTCTCGCTCCAGCCCGGGCTCGTGCACTGGCCGATGGTGATCGTGATGACGGCCGGCTCGCTGGTCGGCGGTTATGCGAGCTCGCGCGTCGCCCAGCGCGTGTCGGACAAGAAGGTGCGGTTCGCCATCGTCGCGATCGGCGTGGCGATGGCGGTGTGGCTCGCAGTGAGCGCGCTTCGGACGCCGTAAGCCCAAGGCTCGGAGCTCAAGCTCAGGGCGCAGTGCTCGGAAGGGTCAAAGCTATTTTTCGCACGCCCTCGACTACAATCCTCAAGCCGGTGGATCCCGCCCGGTTGCGTGACGCTGGACCGGGCGGCATCGCTGCTAATGTCCAAGGTTCACCCGAATACGGCGGTCGGCAATCGCAAATCTGCGGGCGATCGCGACGCTGGAACGGTACGGCGCCGCTACGTTCGTCCTCCAGCTTCGAGATGGTACCAAGTTGATGTCGACTCGCTACTACTACCCCGCGCTGCGCCGTGTGCTGAAGCCGGAGGTCTGATCGGCGCCATCCAGACGCACCGCCGCGTCACGGTCGTCGGCTCGCCGGCGGCACGACCCCATTCATCCGAAGGTACTCGACCAATTGCCCATAGTGATCGTACGAATGCGCCACCGCATCGATGGCAAATGACAGGCGTGTTGTCTGCCAGGCGATCGGCGACTTCACCTCGGCGACGGCGTTGGAGTCGGTGATCGTAGCCGCTGCGGAATGGAGCGCCGCGAACGAGCCTCTCAAGTAGCCCATGATCTGAACCTTGGTTCGCACGGAATCCGGCCCCGTCTCCCTGGCCATGTCCGCGGTAGGCGGGTTCCCCACAATGAGCGATGCCATCTGAAAGTTGTTGGCGGCAATGTGCTTTACCTGTTGGGCGAACGTACGCACTCCGGTGAATTCCCCGAGTGCTGTTGCCGGCGCGAAGCCGTATTTCTCCGCCGGCATCGCGTCAGCCGCGGGTACGAGCTCGCGTTCGACATTCGCGATCCACGCATCAGCAACCGCGGCGGTGCTGTGATCGTGAAGCGGGTTCGTGGCTTGCGCGAGCACGGCACGGCTGCCCACCAGAATGGCCAGCGAGGCGAGGGCCTGGAACTTTCCATGCATTTGGCGGTTCTCTCTGAGAGGGTTTTCCCAACTCTAGGCCTTCAAGTCGACTTGAACGCAAGGTCCCCAACAACATTGTCGCTCTCCATTTCTCAGGCAGCGCGGACCGTTGGCCTTCGGCCGTCCGCGATCCGCTACTACGAGCACATCGGGCTCCTTATCCCTTGTGCACGGATCGCCGGCCAGCGCCGTTACGACCAAGCCGCCCTGCAACGACTCGCCGTCATACAGCGAGCGCGGCGGCTTGGCTTCACCCTTGATGAAATTCGGGCGCTGTTTTTCGACTTCCCGGGCGGAGTGCCGGCCTCGCCGCGCTGGAGCGCGCTGTCGCGAATCAAGCTCGACGAACTTGATCGCGAGATCGACAACATCAAGGCGTTGCAATCGCTCTTGCGCGCGCAGGGACACTGCGAATGCGCATCGCTGGAAGACTGCGGCAAGTTCCTTCTGACCGCGTCCGACTGCGACCGAAAGGACTGAGCAGGCGGCACCGCGAGTCTGCGGGGCGTGATCGGCCCGATGTGCGACGCCGTCGAAGGCGTTACTCCTTCGGATCCAATCGTTCACTGCGCGCCTCTTCGTGTCGACGTCGCGATGGTCGGAATGTTCAGCCCACCGACAGGCGTGAGCGTCGCGCCGAAGATCATGACCCCGCGCTCGATCGAGTTGCCGATCGCGACGATCACACCGGTGCCCTTCGTGTTGACGACGTCGACACCGGTGAGAGTTGCGGCCAAGGAACGTGTTGACACGCCGCCTTGAATGCATCATGTTCACATAGCTAGTTATGCATAGCGAGAATGGGAACCATGCCGAAACCGAAGAACGACATCCTCCAGGGAACGCTCGCCATGCTCGTCCTGCGCACGCTCGCCGTGCGCGGCGCGCTCCACGGCTACGCGATCACCCAGCACATCCAGCAGGGCTCCAACGACCTCCTCCGTGTGGAAGAGGGTTCGCTCTATCCCGCCCTCCATCGCATGGAGCAGGACGGGTGGATCAAGGGGAAGTGGGGCACCACGGACAAGAACCGGCAGGCCCGCTTCTACACGCTGACCGCCGCCGGCCGCCGCCAACTCGCCGACGAAGAGGCAAGCTGGCTCAAGCTCACCGAGGGCGTCGCGCGCGTCCTCGGTGTCGCCTACAGCTGAGATGGCCTGGTACCGCCGGCTCCTCAACATCGTGCGCCCCGAGAAGCTCTCCAGCGATCTCGACCGCGAGATGGCGTTTCACATCCACGAGCGCACAGACGACCTCCGCGCGCTCGGGCTCGACGCCGCCGCAGCCGCGCACGAGGCGCGTCGCATGTTCGGCAATCCGACACGAAAGAAAGAGGAGGCGCGCGACGTGGACGTGCTCATCTGGCTCGACTCATTGGCCCGCGATGTTCGCTACGCACTGCGCGCGCTCGCCGCGAGCCCCGCGTTCACCCTCGTCGCCGTGCTTTCCCTGGCGCTCGGCATCGGCGCCAACACCGCGATCTTCAGCCTCACCGATGCGCTCGTCCTGAAGTCGCTCCCCGTGCAGCACCCCGAGCAGCTGCTCGAAGTCAACATGGGTGAGGGCGAGGACGCTCTCACAAACCCGCTCTGGGAACAGATCCGCGACCACGTCGCCGCGTTCTCCGGTGTGTTCGCATATTCCGACGCGCAGTTCAACCTCGCCCCGGGCGGCGAAGTGCGCATGGCGAACGGCGCGTGGGTCAGCGGCGACTTCTTCAACGTGCTCGGCGTGCGACCCGAAGCCGGCCGCGTGCTCCAGCACGCGGACGACGTGCCCGGCTGCGCCGGCGTTGCAGCGGTCAGCGACGCGTTCGCGCGGCGGGAGTTCGGCAGCGCGCTCGCCGCCCCCGGCAGGACGATCACACTGGCCGATCATCCCATTGCCGTCGTCGGCGTCGCCGACCCGGCCTTCTTCGGTGTGCAGGTCGGGCGCACGGTGGACGTCTACGTGCCGCTCTGCGCCCAGTCACTGCTGATTCGCCCCGGAATTCTCGACGTCCGCGCCCGCTGGTTCCTGAATGTCATCGGCCGCCCGAAGGACGGACTCTCGCCGGCGCAGGTCCACGCCGCACTCGCCACCGCCGCCCCGGCCATTTTCCGCGCGACCGTCCCGGCGAACTTCGGCTCGGACGGACAGGCCCAGTACCTGAAGCGCACGTTCGACGTAGCGCCGGCGGCGACGGGGCTCTCCGACCTGCGCAGCAACTACAGCAGGGCGCTCTACGTGCTGATGGTCGTCGTCGGCGTCGTGCTGCTGATCGCGTGCGCCAACATCGCCAATCTCCTGCTGGCCCGCGGCGCGTCGCGCGCGCACGAGATCTCCATTCGCATGGCGCTCGGCGCCGGACGCTGGCGGCTCGTGCGTCAGCTGCTGACGGAGAGCCTTCTGCTCTCGCTCATGGGTGCCGGGCTCGGCGTGCTGTTTGCGCGCTGGGCGAGCGGTCTGCTCGTCCGCCTGCTCTCGACGCGGCAGAACTTTGTCTGGCTCGACCTCGCGATCGACGGTCGAGTGCTGGCATTCACCGCGCTCATCGCGGGAGGGACGGCCGTGCTGTTCGGCCTCCTCCCCGCGTGGCGCGCGACGCGGGTGGATCCGCAGGCGGCGATGAAAGCGGGCGGCCGCGGAGTAATTGGCAGCGATGCGCGGCACCGGATCGGCAAATCGCTCGTCGTCGTGCAAGTCGCCCTCTCGCTCGCATTGGTCGCGGCCGCGGGACTGTTGGTCGGCAGTTTCCGAAAGCTCACGCAAGTGGATCCCGGGTTTCAGCAGGACGGGGTCCTGCTCGTCTCGGCCGGATTCGCGCAGGCGCGCCAGAACGGCGAGCAGCAGCTGATTGCACAGGGTCAACTGCTCGATCGCCTTCGTGAGGCGCCGGGCGTGCGCGCGGCATCGGCATCGTTCGTCACACCGATCAGCGGATCGGGGTGGAACGACTTGGTTATCGTGGACGGGTTCAAATCGACTGGCCGGAAGGACGCGGCCGTCTGGTTCAACCAGGTGACCGACGGATATTTCCACACGATGGAAACGCCACTGCTCGCGGGGCGCGACCTGGCGCCGACCGACGGCCCGGCCGCGCCGCTCGTCGCCGTGATCGACGAGACGATGGCGCACAAATTCTTCGGTGCCGCGAACGCCGTCGGCCGGACGTTCCGAACGTCGCTTGGCGACTCGGCGAGCGCGCCGATCACGATCGTCGGAGTCGTGCGAACGGCGAAGTACGCGTCGTTGAAGGAAAAATCACCGGGCACGGTCTACCTTCCGTTCACGCAAGGCGACGGCAAGCGCCCGATCGCGAGCTACGAAGTTCGCACGGAGGGATCGCCCGCCGCGCTCATCCCGGTCATCAAGGCTGCGGCGACGCAGATCAGCCCGGGCATCACGCTCGACTTCCGCACGCTCAGCGACCAGGTGTCGTCGTCGCTCTCGCGACCGCGCTTGCTGGCGACGCTCTCCGGGTTTTTCGGCGCGCTCGCGCTGCTGCTCGCGACCATCGGACTCTACGGGACGATGTCGTACGACGTCGCGCGCAGGCGCAATGAGATCGGAATCCGCATCGCGCTCGGTGCCGCGCGTCACCGGGTGCTCGCGATGGTGATCGCGGAGGCGGGCCGGCTGATCGTGCTCGGCGTTGCCATCGGTCTCCTGCTCGCGCTTGCGACGACGCGGTTCGTGTCGGCGTTCGTGTTCGGCCTCACGCCGACGGATCCGGCGACGCTCACGCTGGCATCGGCGGTGCTCGGCGTCGTCGCCCTCGCAGCCGCGCTGCTGCCGGCGTGGCGCGCAGCGCGGGTGGATCCGATGAACGCGCTTCGCGAGGAGTAGCCCGGCGCGGCTTGCCGCAGGCGCCATCCGGCCGCGGAGTGTGTGACCAAATAACCGGGTAGTGAGGTATCACAAGCATGCGACTCGCACTCTTGGCATGCGCGTTCCTCGCCTCAGCGTGCGCGCGGTCCGCGCCGGTCACGGCCCCGCTGGGGCCGTCTCTCACGACGGCGGTGGTCGGCAGCTGGACGCTCACGCAGGGGTGCGGAGGGATTGCGTACCACTGCTCGGGAGCGGGCGCGCTCACCGTGCCGAATCTCGTCGTGTTCTATTCGAACGGGACGATGGATCAGTTCCGCGCGGGAGTGAAAGTTGCGAGCGGGACGTTCAGCATCGCGCCGAGCGCGACGGACTCCCTTCGCGCGGGAACGCTCGTGATGACGCCGGGCCTCGAGGCGGCGAGTGATACGCTCACGCTGAGTTTTTCAATCGAGGGCGAGTTGTTGCTCGCCGAGCCGTGCTGCGACCGGCTGACGTATTCCTTCTTCAAGGCAAGCGCTCCGGACTAGCGGCGTATCACGGAATCGCACCCGCGGTTCCCGCGCGCCGCGGGTCGGCACCGGCTGTGACTTTCTTTCCGTCGATCGCCACCGCCGCGCCGTAGCCTTCGCGAAGTTCTCCGCGCATTGATACGAAGCTGATGTCGTAGCCCAGTTCGCGGAGCTTCTTGATGACTGCCGGCGAGAAGCCGTCTTCCATCTCGATGTTGTACCTGGCGGGCGCTGCTCCACTGCCCCGTCCACCGCGCCCGCCGCCGCCGAACGCCACGCCGGGGATGAAGCGCGGCAGTTCGAGCGCCTGTTGCGGGCCCATGCCGTAGTCGAGCGCGCCGAGCAGGGTCTCGAAAACAGCCGACGTGATCCAGTTGTTGCCGGCCGCGCCCACGGCAAAGACGGGCTTCTTGCCCTTGAAGACGATCGTCGGCGTGATGGTGCTCCCGTGCCGCGCGAACGCGAGGCGCGAGCCGTACTGCGTGGAGTCGGTGCTGTACGAGGTGAGCTTGTCGTTGGAGAGAAAGCCGAGCCCGGGCGTGACGTAGAAATCCCCTCCCCAGGTGCCGAGCGTCTGCGTGACCGCGACGACGTTGCCTTCGTTGTCGGCGACGGTGAAGGCCGTGGTGCCGGAGGAGTGGCAGTAGGCGACTTCGATGGCGTGGTCTTCGCCGCAGGGCGAAGACGATGGAAGATCGAAGATGGAAGATGAAGTCGTGCTCGTATCCATCTTTGATCTTCCATCTTCCATCGCAGGCAGCGCACACTTCAACACATCCCCGCGCAGCATCTCCGGCGTCAACGCCTTGTTCGGGTCATAGCACCGCCATCGCAGCGCCGCTGTGTCCTTGCTGATGATTGGCGCGATATCCGTCGGCCAGAGATCGGGATCGGCGATGCGATTGCGAGTGCTCGGCACCAGCAGCCACGCGCTCACGATCGCGTGCATCGTCGCGGCATCTTCCGTGTACGGTTTGGGCTTCTCGAAATGCTCGAGCAGGTTCAGCTTGCCGGCCATCTCGGCGCCGCCGCTCACGGGCGGCGCGCTCGCATAGAACGTGTAGCCGCGGTATGTCCCGCTTACCGGCTCGCGCTCGGGCGCGAAGTACCGGGCGAGATCGCTCAGCTTCATCGTGTTGCCGTGCGCGCGCAGGTCGCTGACCCATTTCTGCGCGACTTCTCCCTTGTAGAACCCATCGGCACCGCCTTCGGCGATTCTTCCGAGGACCCAGGCGAGGTCGGGATTCCTGATGGTGTCGCCCGCGACTTTCGGCGTGCCATCCTTGTTGAAGAAGAGCGCCCTGCTTCCGTCGTACTTCAGGAAATGTTCGCGCTCGGTGGAAAACGTCGTCGCGGTGCCTTCGCTCAGGACGTAACCGTTCGTCGCGGCGCGAATTGCGGGGGCGACAACATCCTTCCACGCGATCTTTCCGCTGCCGTATTCCCTGAACGCGCGGTACATGCCGGCCACGGTGCCGGGGACGTTCACCAGCGCCGCGCCGTCGGGCGGGTAGCGGCCGTTGATGAGCATCGAGGTGTTGCTCAGCGTCGCGTCTTCGGGCACGCGCGTCATGAACTCGATCAGCGTCGGCTTTTCCATCTTTGCCAGGTTGATCACCATCTGGCCGTAGCCGCCGACGCCGCTTGCATCCGGCTCGACCACGCCGAGCGCGAACGACACCGCGACGGCGGCGTCCACGACGTTCCCGCCGGCCTTGAGGATCTCGATCCCCGCGGCCGTCGCGACGGGATGCGCGCTGCTCACCGCCGCGCGACCCGTGGCGCTGGAGCGCGTTGCAGGCCGTTCGCGCAGCATGGCGTAGATCGCGGCCTGGAGGTCGTCGTCGGTTTTCGCGGCGAGCGCCTCGGGCCGGTGTTTCGCCTTGACCGCCTGCCACTGCACGAGGCGTGCGGCGGCGTCGGGCTGCGAAAAGTACAGCTTGGCCGAGCGCTCCCACACCCGGTCGTACGCCTCGCCGAAGCGCTCGGCACGGTTGCGGTCGGCGACGATGGCCTGTTCTGTGAGCCCCGCGTCCGGCGGAGGCGGCGCGGTCACGTAGTAGAGGTTTTCCTTGCTCTGGAAGTTCTCGCTCGCGATCCGCTCGCCGAGGCGGTCGGGATCGCCGTTGTACGCGACATTGGCGTCGTCGTGCTCGACGATCGCGATCCTGCCGTCCTGCGACCAGGCGATGTCGCCGTGCTTCGTGGAGACGAGGTTGGTCCAGCGGCCGTCGGGCGGTGCGACGTAGACGCCGCCGCGGTTGCCGGCGGTGAACGCGACGCGGTCACCCGCGGGTGCCCACGCGAGCCGTTCGGCGTTCGACGTGGCGTTCACGACGGTTTCGCGGGAGTCGGCCACGCCGCGGACGAGCGCGCGCCGGCCGGTCTCGTTCGTCTCGATGAATGCGATGCGCGAACCGTCCGGTGAGTACACGGGGTCCACCTCGGTGAGCTCGCGGGCGTCGAACCGCTTCTCGCTGCCGTCCGCACCGCGAATCCAGATCCGCGCCGCATTTCCCTCACCGCGCACGAACGCGATGCTTCCGTCCGGTGCGGTGGTTGGTGCGCTCTCCGGTTCCGGCGAGGTCGTGATGCGCTCAGGCGTGCCCGCGGTGCCGTCCGCGCCGACCTTCACACGCCAGATCGCGTACTGTCCCGAGCGATCCGACGAGAATACGATCGCCGATCCATCGCGAGTCCACGCCGGATCGCGATCCCACGCGAGGCCCGTCGTCAGGTGCGCCCAGTGCCCGCCGGGAGATTGCTGCGCGAAGATGTCGCCGTTGACCGAGACGGCAAGGCGTCCATCGGACGCGAAGGCGGGCCCGCGCGCGCCATGGAGGGTCGCGGTGTCGGCGCCAGCGGCCTGAAAAAAGAATGCAACGGCAAGGAGGAGGTGCATGGTCAATCCAATCGGAAGAGGTAGCTCAGCTTCACGAAAAAGTTATCCGCCTGCCGGCGCAGGCCGCTGAACTGGAGCGCGCCGGGTTCGACGGAGTCGTTGCCGTAGCCGACAAAGGCGACCGTCCCCGGCACGGGCCGGTAGGAGAACAACACCGATCCGGAGAACACGTTGCTCGAGAATGGTGTCGTGCGCGTGAGCACCCCCGACGAACTCCTGATGAAGATCGGAAGGTTCGTGCGGCCGTCGTCGCGCAGGCTGTCCTGATACGCGGCGTCGTACTGGCCGACGAGCCGAATGAAGGTCGAACGCGAGAGCTGGTACTCGACGTCGAGGCGCGGGATGATCGTCTGCGCGACGAGCGATCGGTCGGTGCGGCGCCAGTAGTACTGCGCGTTGAAGGTCCCGTTGGCGCGGAACCGCGGCGTGGGCTGCCAGGTGATGCCGATCGAGGGAAGCTGCACGGCGGCCGACGACCACTCGAAGAAGTTTTCATCTTTCCCCCACACTTCCACGATGCTCAGCGAGAAGTGGGCGAACTGCGGGGAGTAGAGCGTCGCGACGAGATCGGTGTTCGGCAGGTTCTTCTGGCTCTGAAAGCGCGTGAAGGTCGTGTCGGTGCCGCGGACGCTCGCGAGGTAGTAGTTCGTGTAGATGGTGGAGTCGTAGCCGTACGACTCGAGGTACACCGCCGTGCCGACCTGCCATCCGCCGCGGAGCGTGGCCGAGACGTTGAACTGGTAGCGCTGGTCCTCAGCCGTTCGCGCGGCTGTGAACGCGCGGTATTCCCAGGTGCCCGCGTATCGGACGTCGCCGCCGTACGTCTCGATCAGCCCGCCGGGCGGCGCGTAGAACGTGACGCGGTGGTCGAGGCTCATTGTCCCGACGCCCGCACGCGAGATGAAGCCGCTCGCGGCGACGAAGTCAGGGTCGATTCCCTTCACGAAATAGTCGAAGCCGAACGTGCGCCCCGCGCGCTGAAAGCGGGCGAGCCAGAGCGGGCCCGCGCTCGTTGCTCCTGCGCCGTCGCGCGTCGTGCTCGTCGCGGCCTGAAGCTGGAGCGAATAAATCTTGTCGAACGTGAAGCGGCTGTCGGCGCTCGCGAGGCGGCTGTACGCGCCGCCCTGCTCCTTGTCGGTGATCGTCGAGCCAATGACCGACTCGCCGCCGATGTCGCGCTGCACGCGCAGCACGTTGAAGAGTGGATGCCCCGTTCCGGTGACGGACGAGGTTTCGTCGTCCAGGGCAGCGAGATAGGCCACCGACAGGGGGCCTGACTTGCCCGTGAGTTTCGTCGCCGCGATCGGCGCCTCGATCGCCCTCGTGTACACGAGCGCGCTCGGCGTGCTGAACTGCTCGAGCCCTTCGAGGAAGAACGGGCGCTTCTCCGGATATGCCACGGCGCTGCGCGGGTCGAGCACGAGTTTGGTCGCGTCGGCCTCGACTTCGGCGAAATCCGGCCGGTACGTGCCGGTGAGCGTGAGGTTGTTGGTGATCCCCCAGCGCATGTTCGCGCCCACATCCGGACGGGAGACGCGGTAGTTCCACGCGGATGGCGACGCACCGGGCGCACCGACCGCGTGCGACGTCACGAACGGATTGAGGTCGAGCGCGGAACCGCGGTCGAGGCCCGTGATGCCGACGAGCGTGCCCGACTGGCTGAGGAACGACGCGGCGGCGAGGCGGGCGGGAACCCAGGTCTGCTCGTGACCGGAGTGCTGGACCTTCCGGACGATGTTCACGCCCCAGTCCTGCGGGTCGTCGGCCTGGTATTTGATGCTGCGGAACGGAATTCGAACGACGACCTCGTAGCCGTAGGGCGTGACGTGCCCTTGCGATTCATACACGAAGTCGGGACTGAGATCCGTTGCAGGGCGGCCCGTTTGTGTCGTGCCCGTATTGAAGCTTCGCGACTTGCCGACGCCCTCGGTCATCGTGCCGTCTTCCTGCACGCCGAGCGGGTTGACCGCGAAGACGAGCGCCTGGCGCGAGTGGAGGAAGGGGGTGAGGACGATCTGGATGTTGTCGTCGGCGTCGATCTTGTCGCGGTCGGCGAGTTTGTAGTGGACGTCGCCGTGGGGCTCGAAGGCGCGCACGCCGAAGTACATCGCGCGCGACGAGTACCAGACGAGGACTTCGGTGGAATCCTGCGCGGGGATGCCGTCGAGCGGGGAGTACTCGGAGAACCCGGTGAGCAGGGCGGCGCGCTTCCAGACGGGATCGTCGAGCGTACCGTTCACGGCGACCGTGGTGTCGATGCGCGGGATCTTCACGGCGATCTGTCCGCCGCGGCCGCTGTACACGACGACGGCCGGCTCGTCCGGGGCGGCGGCCGGTGCGGCCGCGAGGATCGCCGCGAGCGCGGCCAGCACGATCGGCGATGGCATGCGCTAGCGGCGGGTCGTGCCGCCGATGACGTCGACGCGCTGCATGACGTCGCCGGCGCGAATGCGATCGACAACGTCCATGCCGGCGATCACCTCACCGAAGACGGTGTAGTCGTGATCGAGGCGCTTGTTGTCGACGAGATTGATGAAGAACTGCGCGTCGCCGGTATCGTGGCCGCGCGTGGAGATGCCGACGGTGCCGCGCAGGTGCGAGTGTCCGCCGAGCTCGTCGCGCATGAACTGGGCGTCGCCGACCTGTTCGTTTGCGCCGGGTGAGCCGCCCTGAATGACGAAGTTCGGAACGTAGCGATGGAACGAAAGGCCGTCGTAGTAGTGGGCGCGTGCGAGGCGGGAGACGCGCGCGATCGTGGCCGGTGCGTCGGTGGTGAAGAGGTTGATGAGGATTACGCCGCCGCCGCTCGATGGGGCCATCGTGATGCGGAGCTGCATGTCGCGCGTGCGGAATATTTGCGCGAGCGGTTCGGGGCGGATCGGAAGCGGACGCGCGTGCGGCACGACCGCGGTCCCCGTCCACGCCGTGAGCATGCCGGCGGCTTTCGCGGCGACGGTCGTGTCGAAGTCTGCCGTGTACGCGCGGAGCCGCGGAGCGTCCGCTGCGGTCGCGAATTCTGTAAGGCGCGCGAGGATCGCCATGCGTTCGTCGCGCGAGTTTTCGCGGCGCGCGGCGGTGAGGCGGTCGAGCGCGACGAGCAGTGCGGGCACAGCGCGCGCTCCCGTGGGCGAGCCGCGCAGTGCGGCGGCCGCGGCGAGGACGACCTGATACCCGTGCGCGGAGAGCGCGGCAATGAACACCGTGTCGTTTGTGTGCGCGGTGGTTCGTGAGAGGCCGGTGATTGCGCCGGCGCGGATGTTGTCGTCGGAGCTGTGAGCGAGGGTGATGAGCGTCGTGCCGTCGCCCGTGCAGTTCGTGAGGGAATCGGCCGTGGGTATGCGAACGCGCAGATCGTTGCTGTGGGCCGGGGCCATGAGGCGTGCACATGGCGCACCGGGCGGGCGCTGCGCCGCGGAGCGTGGCTGGCGGTTCGACGGAGGTGGAGGCGGTGTGGGCGACCACTTCAGTCGCTCGAGCGCGCGGTTCGCCACGAAACGCAGTGTGCTGTCCGCACTCTTCTGTCCCTCGAGCAGCGGCGCGATCCCCTCGGCTCCCGTGCCGCGCGCGTCCTCCGCGACGAGCATCCGCTGCAGCAGCGAGTCATTCGTTGGCGCGGCGCCTGTGGTAGCATGCCCCGCGCACCCCGACAGAAGTGCGGCTGCACCGATGATCCGGCGCAGCCGCGCTTCACGTCGTACGTGCTGGTTCGGCAGGGTCAATCGCCCGCCTTGGTCTTCGGCTTCGGCTTCACGTACTTGTTCAGCCACGCCACTTCTTCGGCGAGCACGTCGCCGATCGATTCGCGCGCGCGGTAGCCGTGCGGTTCGGCGGGCAGCTGCACATACTTGGCCGTGCCGCCGGTTCCCTTGAGCGCCGCAAAGAGCCGCTCGCTGTTGATCGGGAAGGTGCCCGTGTTGTCGTCGGCCATGCCGTGGATGAGCAGGATCGGCGTCTTGATGCTGTCCGCGTAGGTGAAGGGCGACATCCTGGTGTAGAGATCGGTCGCCTCCCAATAGTTGCGTTCCTCGTTCTGGAATCCGAACGGCGTGAGCGTGCGGTTGTACGCGCCGCTCTCGGCGATTCCCGCCTTGAAGAAGTTCGTGTGCGCGAGGAGGTTCGCGGTCATGAACGCGCCGTACGAGTGCCCGCCGACGGCGATGCGATCGCGATCGGCCACGCCCATGTCGACGACTTTATCGATCGCGGCCTTCGCACCGGCGACGAGCTGCTCGACGTACGTATCGTTCGGCTTCCCGCCGTTCTGCGCGATGATCGGGATCGTCGGATTGTCCATCACGCCGTAGCCCTGTGTGAGCATCATCAGGCGCGAGGCGCCGGACGGCCGGGTGAATCGGTACGGTGACCCCGCAACCTGTGACGCGGCTGCCACCGACTCGAACTCCGCCGGGTATGCCCAGAGGAAGAACGGGAGCGGGCCGTCCTTCGCCTTGTCATAGCCGGCGGGGAGGTAGACCGTCGCGGTGAGATCCACGCCGTCGGCGCGCTTGTACTTCACGAACTCCTTCGTGACGCCGGCAAACTCTGGCGCGGGATCTTTCGCGTGCGTGAGCTGCGTCAGCTTGTTCGTCGCGATGTCGCGAATGAAATAGTTCGGGACATCGTTCACCGACTCGCGCAGCGTGACGATGCGCGTTCCCTCTGCGTCGAGCATCGCGGTGGGCGTCTCGTAGTACGGCGCCTCGGAGCGGAACAGCGGCGTCGTCTTGCCGGTCGCGAGATCGTACTTGTTCAGGAACGGGCGGTCGCCTTCCGCGGACGAGCCGAGTCCGGTGAGGTAGGCATACTTGCCGTCCTTCGACGTGAGGAGGACGTTGTCGCCGAACGGTCCGCGCGTGACTTCAAAACGGCCGGGATCCGCGTAACGGTCGTCGGTGGCGTGCTCCCACATCAGCCGCGGGGCCTGCGACGGGTTGGACGGGTTGATCGCCCATGTGCGCGCGCTGCGCGTCTTCCGCGACGCTTCCGTCACGATCGCAAAGTTGGCGTTTGCCCAGGTGACGGAGCCGCCGCGCCCGCCGCCGATGCGCGAGTCGACGGCGATGAGTTCGGTCGGCGTGCCGGTAAAAGGCGCGGAGAGTGCGAGGAGGTGATCGTGCTTCGGCACGTTCGTCGACATGTTGCCGCCGTCGAGCGCTTCAATCCAGGTGAGCGTCGCCGGAACGTCGTCGCGCCAGCCAACGGTGCGCGGACCGGCTTCGACCGCGTCCTGGCCACGCGGCGCGGATTCCTGCAGCGGCGTGTCCTGAATCTTTCGCACGACCTTTCCGCTGCGATCCCAAACTTCGGTGAGAGCGGGGAAGCGCCCTTCGGGGACCTGATATGAATACGGGCGATGCACGGTCGAAACGATCACGTACTTCCCATCGGGCGACGGCACGGCGCGGGAGTGGATTCCATTGCCGCCGAGCTTGGTGACCGCGCCGTCGAGGGACACGATCGCGAGCTGCGACGTGAAGTAGTAGTCGAACAACTTTTCGTCGTGGGGGCTCTCGAGGAGATCCTCGAACGTCGGCGCGGGGTTCTTGTGGCCGTCGGCTTCCTGGACGATCGGCCCGACGGGAATTTCGGGGGCGGCTGGGGCCACGCCGCGGCCCGCGGGAACGGTTTCGCAGAGCAGGTCGGCCGCATCGAGCCACGAGCAGGGAGCCGTGATCGCATTCAGCGCGACGTCGGCGAGTTTGTGCGCGGCGCCGGTAGCCGGGTCAGCGACCCAGAGTTTGACGCCGTCGGTGCCCGTGACGGTGAAGACGATCTTTTTCGAATCGTCAGACCAGCTCACATGTGAAATCTTCACGCCGGCCGGGGTCTGGATGCGCGTTTCGGTCGCGCTGTTCAGGGGACGCACGACGAGTCCGTGCGCGAACGTCTCGCGCCACGAGCCGTTCGTGCGCGGGTTCACGCGCGTGCCGGCAAGGCGCAGGTACGGCGCGCCGACATCACTGATCGACGGCAGGCCGTTGCGCTCGGTCAGGAGCATCTTTGAATGGTCCGGACTGAACGAGGCCGCCGGTGTCGGGGGCGCGTCGAGGATCTTGGCGATCGCGGCGGGCGGCTCCTTGTAGACCATCTGCGCGCCCACCGGGGCGGTGATGACAAGGAGCAGTGAGAGGGTAAGGCGCATGGGAGGACTCGGAAAAGGGTCAATCATTAATAACACTTCTCTCGTCCAATGGCGTCAGGGGGAGTTTCAGGTCGCCGACTGATTCGGGCCCAGAAACAGTGGTGGGTGCTGAGGGCGTAGTGGACGGGGAAGACCGTCGCTGAGCGCTTGCCCCGCGACTTGAGCCCGACCCATACAACGCCCAGCTTTGAATGCTGTAGGAGCCTTCTTCCATAAAAGAGGACCCATGACCAGCCCCACCTTGAACCGCACCGGCCACCGCCTGGCCCTGATGCTTGCGCTCGTCGCCGGCCCGCTTGCGGCGCAGCTCCCGCAGGGCGTTACGAAAGGCGCGACGGTCGAAGGGATCACCGAATACGACCTCGCCAACGGCCTCCGCGTCCTGATTTTCCCCGACGCGAGCAAGCCCACGGCGACGATCAACATCACCTACCTCGTCGGCTCGCGGCACGAGGGATACGGCGAGACGGGCATGGCCCATCTCCTCGAGCACATGAACTTCAAGGGGACGCCGAAGCACCCGGACATCCCCGCCGAACTCACCGCGCATGGCGCGCGTGACAACGCGAGCACCTTCTTCGACCGCACGAACTACTTCGAGACCCTCCAGGCGACCGACGAGAACATCAACTGGGCGCTCGAGCTCGAAGCGGACCGCATGATCCACAGCAACATCGCGAAGAAGGATCTCGAGAGCGAAATGACCGTCGTGCGCAACGAATACGAATCGGGCGAAAACTCACCCTTCAACATCCTGTTCGAGCGCACGCTGAGCACCGCGTATCTGTGGCACAACTACGGCCACAGTACGATCGGTGCGCGCAGCGACATCGAGAACGTTCCGATCGAGCGGCTCCAGGCCTTCTATCACAAGTACTACCAGCCCGACAACGCCGTGCTCGTGGTGGCCGGCAAGATCGACGCGGAGAAGGTGCTCAAGGAGGTCGCCGACAAATTCGGCTCCATCCCGAAGCCCGTGCGCTCGCTCGACCGTGGCAACATGATCTACCCGACGTATACCGAGGAGCCGACGCAGGACGGCGAGCGCGAGATTTCCCTCCGCCGCACCGGCGATGTGCAGGTTGCCATGGCGCTCTATCACGTGCCCGCCGGCTCGCATCCCGACTTCGCGCCGATCGACGTCCTCACGGAAATCCTCGGCAACGAACCGGGCGGCCGCCTCTACAAGGCCCTCGTCGAACCCAAGAAGGCGTCCGAGGCGCAGGCGTTCAACATCCAGCTCAAGGAACCGAGCTTCCTCGTGGGCAGTGTGACGATGCAGAAGGACCAGTCGCTCACAGACGCGAAGGCGCTGCTGATCCAGACGATGGAAGGCGTGGCGAAGAACCCGCCGTCGGCGGAAGAAGTCGAGCGGGCAAAAGCGTCGCTGCTCAAGGAGACCGACCTTCTCCTGAACAATTCCGCCAACGTCGGACTGACGCTCACGGAGTGGGCGGCCGCGGGCGACTGGCGCCTCATGTACGTGCATCGCGACCGCGTGGAAAAAGTCACGCCGGCCGACGTGCAGCGCGTTGCGGCGGCGTATCTCAAGCCCGATAACCGGACGGTCGGCCTGTTCTACCCGACCGACAAGCCGGACCGCGCGGAGATCCCGCAGGTGACCGACGCGGACATCGCCGCGATGACGAAGAACTACAAGGGGAACGCGACGCTCGCGGCGGGCGAGGCGTTTGATCCTTCACCGGCGAATATCGACTCGCGCACGATCCGCTCGGCGCTGCCGAACGGCTTCAAGCTTGCCCTGCTCCCGAAGACGACGCGCGGCAACACCGTGAGCGCGCGCCTGACGCTGCGCTTCGCCGACGAGAAGTCGCTGGCCAACAAGAACACCGTCGCGACGCTGATGTCGAGCATGTACGATCGCGGGTCGAAGACGATGACGCGCCAGCAGATCAAGGATGCGTTCGACAAGCTCAAGGCGCGCGTGACCTTCGGAGGGGCGGGGAACAACACCGTCGCGATCATCGAGACGACGCACGAGAACTTCGCACCGACGCTCCGCGTGGTGGCGCAAATCCTCAAGGAGCCGACGTTCGACGCAAAGGAGTTCGACCTGCTCAAGCAGGAGGAACTCTCGGGACTCGAGCAGCAGCGGTCCGATCCGCAGTCGATCGCCGTGCGGACGATCCAGAAGAAGATCTCGCCGTATCCGAAGGGCCACCCGATGTACGCCGAGTCGGTGGACGAGTCGATTGCGTCCTTGAAGGCCGCAACGCTGGAAGAGGTGAAGAAGTTCTATACGGATTTCGTCGGCGCGACGTACGGTGACATCGCGGTGGTCGGCGATTTTTCCAAAGACTCGGTCACGGCCCTCACGAAGGAGTTGTTCGGCGCGTGGAAGAGTCCGAAACCCTTCTCGCGGCTCGTGCGCCGGTACTACGACGCACCTCAATCAAACGACAAGATCGAAGCGCCCGACAAGGCCAACGCCTTCTACTGGGCGGCCGAGAACATCAAGGTGCGTGACGACAGCAAGGACTATGCGGCGCTCGTCATGGCGAACTACATCTTCGGCGCGGATCCGCTCAGCAGCCGGCTCGCGGTGCGCATCCGCCAGAAGGACGGGTTGAGCTACGCCGTGCAGTCCGGGCTCGGCGCCCAGTCGCTCGACAGCGCCGGCGTGTTCCAGGAGATCGCGATTTACAATCCGGAGAACGTCGCGCGGCTCGAGACGGCGTTCGGCGAGGAACTCGACCGGGTGCTGAAGGACGGCTTCACCCAGGAGGAACTCGACAAGGCGCGCAAAGGGTGGCTGCAGCAGAATCTGCAGACCCGCTCGAGCGATGCGGCACTCGCCGCGAAGTTCACCGCGCAGGTGACGACGGGGCGCACGATGGCCTTCGACGCGAACTTCGAGAAGATGGTAGAGGCGCTCACGGTGGCCGACGTGAACGCGGCGATGAAGAAGTACATCAATCCGGCGAAGATTACTTCGATTGAGGTTGGAGATTTTGCGAAGCATCCGCCGAAGGGTGCGTTGAAGCCGTAACGGCGCTGGAAGATGGAAGATGAGGGATCGAAGATGACCTCGCCGCCACCGGTCACTTTTGTTTCATCTTTGATCTTCCATCTTCCATCGTCTTTTGCTGCTCCGCCGCAACTATATGCGCCGCGACGAGCCGCACTCTCAGGTCATCCGGCTTCCGCGCCACGAACTCGGCCATGCGGTCGAATGCCGCCCGCGCCTTGGCCACGTCGCCCGTGTGAAGCAGCGCGATCGTCGCGCCGTCGCGGAACACATCCTCGCTCATCCAAGAGATCCCGTCCTCGCGCGCCTTGACCAGCCCGGCGATTTCGGGCACCGCGTGCGTCCAGTCATACGACGCAATTGCGTGCATGAAGCGGATCGCGGCCTTGGCGCCGGCGGGAGCGTGCTGTGCGTCGAGGAAATGCGAAACCGACGCGTACCACGGCTCGTCGGTCCATCCCATCGTGCCGCCGTGGCGGTCGGCCTCCACGTTCATCACGAGCCGCATGAAAATCGGCCAGTCGGCCGGCGGGTGGCCCACCGCCATCAGGTCGTGCAGCGCCTGCGCTCGCTCGGCGGCCTCGCGGAAATCCTTGTCGAAGTCGTCCGCCTCGCCGGAGTCCGGTCTCTCGCCGGAGCGGAGGCGGGCGCTCAGCGCGAGCGCGTTGATCCGCGCGATGTCGAGCGCGGAGTTTTTCTCCGGTGTCGGGAGGATGCGGCGCTCCATGAGCGCGTCCGCCACATCGTAGCGCCCCTGGGTCAGCTCGTAAAATCCCTTCGCGACGACCTTCATGTAGCGCGTGCGCTCCGTGAGGAGGTCGAGCGTCGGGTAGAAATCGGAATTCGCGCCCTGCGCGTCGCTCGCGAGCGGCGCGATCGCCGCGCGTGAAATCAAGCGCGAGTTCTCGAGCACATCCGGCGTCATCGGGCGGAAATGCGCGAGGTCCTTCGCGATCAACGGAAGCTGGAACACCCGCCAATCCGGCGTGGGCAGTGCGTCGTTGTTCGACGCGACGATCAGGATGTCGGATTCGGCCGTGAGAAAAATCGTGTATGACTTGAAGTTCTTGTGGATCGCCTTGATCACGCTCATCACGAGGCCGTCGTCGATCTCGTACAGGTGCAGCCACTGGCCGAACACGCCCTTGGGCGTGAGGTACGTGCGGATACGCTGGTAGAACTCGTCCGTGAAGAGACCGCTTACGCCGCTGACCCACGGGTTCGACGGCTCGGAGAGAATGAGGTCGAATTTCCGGTTGGACGCCGCGAAGTAACTCTTGGCGTCGTCGTGCACGTACTGCGACCGCGGGTCGTCGAACACGCGGCGGTTCACCGGATAGAACGTGTGCGAGCCGTTGATCATCTCCGGCTCGATGTCGATCGTGACGAGCTTCTCGAGCGCCGGACTGCCGAGCAGCAGATGGCTCGACATGCCCGACCCATTGCCGATCACGGCACCCTGCTTCGCGTCCGGCACGTGCGCGAGGGTGATCAGCGGGAGGAGGATTTGCGTGGACTCGTCCCCGTCGAGGCCCGCCAGTGTTGTGGTGTCCGTGATCGGTTCGAACCAGGTCGGCGAGAGCGAGGCATCGGGTTTGCCGTTCGTCGCGAGCGAATACCCGCCGTCCTCGGCCTTGCTCACGCTCACGGTCGCGGTGCGTCCGTCCCTGTAGAACACGATATTGCGGCCGCCGGCCGGCGGGACACGTCCGTAGCGGAACACGCCGCTCGTGATGATGCTGCGGTCGAAGTGCACGTTCAGCGACGCGGCCACGACGGCGAGCACGGTCGCGCCGGCGAGCGCGGCCGCAAAGCGGCGCGTCTCAACGGACTTGCGGCCCGCGATGAACATGAGCCACACGCCGAGCGCCATGTCGATCACGCCGCCCGTGACGAGCAGCGTCTTCAGGCCGAGCAGCGGCATCAGTACGAGCGCCGCGAGCCCGGCGCCGATGATCGAGCCGAACGTGTTCACGCTGTACACGATGCCGACCGCTCGCTCGCCGCTCCCCGCGTTGAGGAGCATGCGCGTGATCAGCGGCAGCGTGATTCCCGCGCAGAAAGTCGCGGGGAGCATCACGGCGAGCGCGATGCCGTATTTGGCAATGGTAAAGAGTGAGTACCCCTCCGGATTCTGGTCGAGGCCCTGGATGAGGAAGGCCATCCAGTCGAACGACATCAGGTATGCGGACAAGGTGAGGATGGCCAGCGCGCCCATCGCCCACTGCGTCACGCCGAGCGCGCGGACGGGATCGCGAAAGCGGTCGGCGCGCGTGCGCACCCAGAACGCTCCGAGCGAGAGGCCGAGAATGAACGCCGAGAGCATGAGTTCGAACGAGTGCGTCGCGCTGCCGAGCACGAGCGAGAGCATGCGCACCCACGCGATCTCGTAGATGAAACTGGAGAGTGCGGTGCCCGCGGTGACGATCAGCAGGACGCGCCAGAGCATCGGGAGTTCGGGCGACGGCGTGCCATCCTTGGCCTCGTGCGCCGCGGGCGGCGCCGTGCCGGGCTCTTCGTGTTCCTGCACGAGGCGGACCGCGCCGAACACCGTCAGGCCAACGAGCAGGTTGATGATCGCCGCCGTGAGGATCGTCCCCGGAAGTCCCGCCGCGCCGATGAGATAGAATCCCGCGATCAGCACGCCGACCGCGGCGCCGATGGAGTTCGCGAAATACAGGACCGAGATCAGCCGTCCGGTGTCGCTGCGGCCGTCGCGAGACACGAGCCGGATGAGCCCGGCGCTCATCAGCGGAAAGGTCGCGCCGAGCAGGATCGCCTGTGGGAGGATCAGGAGTCCGGCGATCGACCACTTCACGATTACGAGCACGGGGCCACCGGCGAGCGCCGGAAAAACCGTCGAATACGCGAGTTCGGTCACGCCGAGGAATGCGTCGTGGAATACGAGGCCGAGGAGGCCGACGAGTCCCTAGACGATCGCGTAGGCGACGAGTGGTTCCCGGTTGCGCGCGCTGCGCCGCGCGGCGATCGCGGAGCCGACCGACATGCCGCCGAGGTAGATGACGAGCACGATGACCTGTGCGTAGGCGCTGTGGCCGACGAAGAGGCCGAGGTAGCGGCTCCAGATGGATTCGTAGATGAGTCCGGCGGCGCCCGAGAAGACGAAGACCGTGATCAGCAGGAGAGCCATGCGTCAGCGCCCCGCGGTGCCGGAACTGGTGCTCGAGGGCGGATGGCGGTGGCGCGTGGCTTGCTCGTAGCCGTACGCGAGCGTGATGAGCTTCCCCTCGCTCCACGCGCGTCCGAAGAAGCTGATGCCAGCGGGGAGGCGGCCGCCGCGCGTGTAGCCCATCGGCACGGTGATCGCGGGGAATCCGGTGGTCGGCGAGAAGATCTGACTGTTGTCGCCGGCTGGCGTGTTGAGGTCGCCGATGAGCCGCGGCGGGTTGCTCCACGTCGGATACACGAGCGCGTCGAGGTGGAGCGAATCCATCAGCGCGGTGACTGCGACGCGAAGGCGCTCGCGCGACGCTTCGCGCGCCTTGCAGCCGGGATTGTTCTCCGGCGGGATCGTGTCCGCGTTCTCAGTCTGCAGTTTGAGCTGCACCGACGGATGGTAGGCGCGGCTCCGGAGGATGTCGTCGATGGATTTCACCGGCGCGTTCTGTCCGCGCGCGGCGAAGTAGCGCATCAGATCGTACTTGAACACCGGGCATCCGCCGCCGCCGCGCATGGCGGCGGGGTCGACGCCGGCAGGGTCGACGATGACCGCGCCGGCTTTGGCGAGATCCCGTACGGCCTTGTCGAACACGGCGACGACTTCGCTGTCCTGCGTCGGACGGCCTTCGCGGTCAGGGTGCTCGTACGCCTGGTGCAGGACGCCGATGCGCGCGCCCCTGAGGCCGCCGGGGACGACGAACTTGCGGTAGTCGTCCTCGCGGTGGCCGCGGCTCGCGGCCGTCACGGGATCGTCCGGATCCTCGCCCGCCACCACGTTGAAAATCTCGACTGCGTCCGCCACCGTGCGCGCCATTGGCCCGGCGATGTCGGCGCTGTTGGCGAGCGGGACGACGCCCGCGCGCGACGTGAGCCCCATCGTGGAGCGGATACCGACGAGATCGTTGTGCGACGACGGTCCGCGGATGGAGTTGCCCGTGTCGGTGCCGAGGCCCACCTCGCCTTCATTCGCCGCAACTGCGGCCGCCGTGCCGCCGCTCGAGCCCGCCGTGACGCGATCGAGCGCGTACGGATTTTTCGTATACCCCGGCAGGATCGAGCTTACGGTTTCATACGGCGAAAATGCCCACTCGGCCATGTTCGACTTGGCCAGCACGATCGCGCCGGCGGCGCGGATGCGCGCGACGAATGTGGCGTCCTGCAGCGGGATCCATCCCTTCAGCGCGAGCGAGCCGGCGGTGGTCTGCAGGTCCTTGGTCTCGTAGTTGTCCTTCACGATCATCGGTACGCAGTGGAGCGGGCCGACCGGGCCTTCCCTTGCGTAGCGCTTGTCGAGCGAATCGGCGACCGCGAGCGCAGCGGGATTGACGGTGACGAGCGCGTTGATCGCCGGTCCCTGCTTGTCGTATTTCGCGATCCGTGCGAGGTAGCCGGCGACGAGTTTGTGACAGGTCAGCGTTTTCGTCTTGAACGCCGAGCGGATCGCGGTGATCGAGGTCTCCTCGATCTTGAAGGCCGGCGCGGGGGTTTGAGCGGAGAGGAGCGCCGGGGTGAGCAGGATGGCTGCGATTCGTTTCATGGGTGTGGGTTGACTCACCACAATACTGGGGCCGCGAAGGGGAAAACGACACTGGCGTTGGGTTGGTCACTAACTCCTCTTGAGCAAATCCATCCGCCGCTCGATGAACCGCCGTTCGGGTTCCTGCGTCGTGAGCGGGAGCGCAGCGGCGTAGGCGGCCAGCGCGTCGTCCGTACGTCCAAGGCGCCGCAGCAGATCGGCGCGCGCCGAGTGCGCGAGATGATAGTTCGCGAGTTCGCCGCGGGCGAGCAGCGCGTTGATG
>JBIOHR010000031.1:0-24868 GCA_044449085.1 Gemmatimonadales bacterium
CGCGCTCCACGCCGTCCGGCCCGACGATCACGAAGTTCGCGAGCACCGTCCCCTGACAATGCCGCACGTCGCCGCTCCGCCTCATGCGCAGCCCCGGCATGAAGTGCTGCGCCGCGGCGATGTGCGGGAAAAGTTCTGGGAGTGAACTGATGTTGCTGTATCGATCGTGAAATCGGATGTCGACACTCGCGATCTTTCCGAGCGTCTTCTCCCGCTTCGCGGCATCAGGCTCGGCCCACGAATCGAACCAGCCGTCGATCACATCCGCCGCCCCGCTGTTGACCTCATCCGCCACGACGTTCGAGAAGAGCGAGAGCTGGTAGCGCCAGCCCTGGATGTGCTGGTCGCGGATCGCCGCATCGGGGAGCTCATGCGTAAGCGTGAGTCGCGTCGCGCCTTTATCGACTGCGAGCTGGATCGTCACGCGTGACCCGCCCGCGGGAATCGGCTCACCTTTCACATAGCCGTAGGTAAACACGATTCGTTCCGGCGCCTTCACTTCGACGACCTCGCCGGCAACTTCGGTGCCTTCCGGATACTTGATGTAGATCTTGCCGCCGGGACGGGAGTCGATGGTCGAGCCCGCGCCCCACCACTTCGCCCAGTGCGAAGAGTCGGTGAAGTAGCGGAACACGGCTTCGCGCGGCGCGTTGATGACGATCGTGCGATCGAGACGATGGGCGAGTGCGGACATGTGTTCCCTCACTTGTGTCGGTTGCGTTTGGCGCGCCGCCGGGCGCGGGGCCCGCGGCGGGTCTGTTCGAGTTCCGCGAGGAGCTTGAGACGCCAGAGGGCGTCGTCCCACATCTGTTCGAGCATCTTTGCCATGGGGCCGAGTGCGTCGCGCTGTGCGCGATAGAGGCGCTGCTTGCCGTCGGCGCGGACGGTCACGAGGCCGGCGTCCGACAGCGTGCGCAGCTGGAGCGACACCGCGCCAAACGTCACGTCGGGCATCGCGCGGTGGATCGCTCCGGCCGCGAGCTCCTTCCGCCAGACGAGGCGGAGGATTTCGCGCCGGCGCGGAGAGGCGACGGCGGCGAGGACGGGGGAGTCGACCGGCAGGAGCATGGTAACATTTTAGTTGCAACTAAAACGTTTGTCAAGCCCCCTGCGAACATGACCCGCAAGGCGCCCCTACACGCAGTGGGCGAGGCCGCCGGCGTCGACCGTGAACGGCACGATCGTCCCCAGCGGCGCGATCGCCGCGCGCACCCGCTCCACGGCGTTCGCGGCCGCGATCACCAGCACGCATCCGCCGCCCGATGCGCCCATGGCCTTCGACCCGAGCGCGCCGGCGCCCGCGGCGCGCCTGACGATCTCGTCGATCAACGGCGTCGGGATCGCCGGGTGCAGCGCCCGCTGATGCTCCCAGTGCTCCCCCATCAGCGCGCCCACCGCGTCGAGATCGCCGGCTTCGAGGGCCAAGGCAATCTCACCGGCGAGCGCGCGCATCCGCGCGAGCGCGCTGATCACCCCCGCTTCACGGTTGCGATACGCGCGCACGACTTCAGTGATGTTGTTGCCGGAAATGCGCGACTCACCCGTGTACAACAGAATCGAGCGGCGCTCGAACCCGGCGCGGGTGGTCGCCGACAGCTCGATCCGACGCACACCCACCCGGTCGGAGAATGTGAGCGCGAGCGCGCCGCCATGTGTCGCCGCATAGTGATCCTGCCGGCCGCCGGCGATCCCGAGCTCGTCCACCTCGATCCGCCGCCCTTCCTCTGCGATCCCGCAAGGATCCCATGCCTCGCCCCTCCACGCGGCGAACGCGCCGAGCAGCGCCGCGCTCGCCGCGGATGACCCGCCCAGCCCGGCGTTCAGCGGAAAATCGCTGTCGATGCTCACGCGGACGCCCTCGACGCGTGCTCGCTTGCACGCGGCGCGCACGAGCGGCGCGTCGGCGGCAGCGTGTGAGCCGTCGGCGGCGGCGGTCGGTATGCCAGTGCGGTTCTCCGTGAGCGTCGCGGTCGCATAGCGCGCGATCGCGACGTTGCACACGAACCCGCCCTCTTCCTCGCAGTACGGCGGAACGTCGGTCCATCCGCCACCCAAGTCGAGTCGCGTGGGCGCGCGAACCTTCACCGTTCGCATTTTACCGCCGCTCATGTGCGCTCACCAAGCTGGCGCGCGAGCGGCGCGAGCTGCCCCGCGAGCGAATCACGCAGGCGATCGCCAAGCAGGGTGATCGCGAGCACGGTCACGATCAGCGCCAGCCCGGGCGCCAGCGCCACCCACGGCGCCGCCACGATCAGGTCGCGTCCACCGGCGATCATGTTTCCCCAGCTCGGCTGCGGCGGCTGAATCCCCAGGCCGAGAAACGAAAGCCCGCTCTCGAGCAGGATCGCGTTGCCCACGCCGAGAGTCGTCGCGACAATCGTCGGGCCGATCGCGTTCGGGACCACGTGGCGCATGAGCACGCGCCAGTGGCGCACGCCGAGCGCGTGCGCCGCGTCCACAAAGGGCCGCGCGCGCACACCGAGCACTTCGCCCCGGATGATCCGCGCGACGCCCATCCATCCGGTCGCGCCGAGAACGATGAGCACGGTCAGCAGACCGGGCCGCCAGAGCGAGGCGCAGACGAGCAGCAGCACCAGGCGCGGAATCGCGAGCAGCGCGTCCGCGACGGCCATCGTGACGCGATCGACGATCCCGCCGAGCCAAGCGGCTCCGGCGCCGGCGACGGTTCCGATCGCGGCCGCCAGCAGCGATCCGCCAACGCCGATCGCGAGCGACGTGCGCGCCGCAAGCATCATCCGCACAAAGAGGTCGCGGCCGAAGCGGTCGGTGCCCAGCAGGTGCCACGCCCCGCCGGCGTCGTGCCCCAGCGGCGGAACGAGCCTGAGCGCGAGCACGTCGCCGATCGCGAGCGGATCGTGGCGCGCGAACATCGGGACGAACAGCGCGGCGCCGAGCATGAGCGCGAGGAGCGCCGCAGCGGACGCCGAGACGCGATCGAGCCGGCCGGCGTTTCTCATGCGGCGGCCCTCATGCAGCACGGCGCGGGTCGAGCAGCGGGAGCGCGATGTCCGCCGCGAGGTTCGCGAAGATCACCGCGGCGGCGTAGAACACCGTTGCGCCCATCACCACTGGATAGTCGCGTGCCTGGATCGCCACGAGCATCGCCTTGCCGAGCCCGGGCCACGCGAAGACCGATTCCACGAACACGGATCCCGCCACCAGGCCAGGAAGCGAAAGTGCAGCCAGCACGGTCAGCTGCGGCGTGACGTTCCGCAGGATGTGCGTGGCGTAGAGGCGCGCGGGGCGTGCTCCCTTCGCGCGCGCCATGCCGACCCATCCGTCATCGAGCACGTCGGCCACGGCGCTGCGCGCATAGCGCGCGATTCCCGCCGCGCCGACGGCCGCGAGGGTCACGACAGGGAGCACGGCATGGCGGGTGAGATCCACAAGACCCGGCCAGCCGCCCAGCACCACGCCTGGAGTCCGAATGCCGAACGCGGGGAGCCGCAGCGCCTCCGGCACGCCGAGCGTCGCCGCGCCGTAGGTGAACACCGCCACCAGCGCGAGCGCTATCCAAAAGCTCGGCGCGGCATACACCGCCGTCGTGAGCACGGTCGTCAGCCCGTCGAGCGGGCGGCCGCGATTGGCGGCCTGCACCATCCCGACCGGCACGCCAATCAAGAAGGTCAGCAGGAGCGAGATGCCGCCGAGCGCAACCGAAACCGGCGCGGCGTCGAGCAGGATCCGGCTTACCGGCTGCCGCGACGAAAAACTCTCGCCGAGGTTCCCCCTCACCACCGCTCCGGCCCAGCGTGCATATTGGATCACGAGCGGCCGGTCGAGGCCGAGGTCGGCGCGGAGCCGCGCGGCGTCGGCTGCCGTCGCGGTGGGCGGCACGAGAAAATCGGCGGGGTCGCCGGGCGCCATCCGGATGAGCACGAAGATGAGCGTGACGACGAGCCACAAGAGCACAAGGGCATCGGCGAGTCGCCGCGCGATGACGGACATTTCATTCTGCACGGGTTGAAAATGCTCGCGCGCACCCACACGTCAATCAGGTACGTGCTCTGTGCCGGCCTGCTGGCTGGTTCGGCCTCGTGCGCGGAGCGCCCCCGGCCGGCCGATGTGGTCGTGTATGCGTCGGGCACCGACCTCGAATCGGGGAACCCGCTCGTCACCATCCACCCGCTTTCCCGGCAGGTGCAGCGGTTTGCGCTCTTCACCACGCTCGCGCGCTACGACAGCGCGCTCGCACCGGAACCGTACGCGGCGAGCGCATGGACGTTCAGCGCCGACCGGCGCGAGCTCACCTTTCACCTCGTGACCAGCCTCCGCTGGCACGATGGCGCGCCCACCACGTCACACGACGTGGCGTTCACCCTGCTCGCCGCCCGCGACCCCCGCACCGGCTACGCGCGCGCCGGGGACTTTGCCGCCCTCGACACGGTGCTCACGCCCGACGATTCCACCGCGGTGCTCCGTTTTCACGCCGCGGTCGCCACCTTTCCACTCGTGTTTTGCGAGCTGCCCATACTTCCCGAACACCTGTTGCACGCCGTGCCTCGCGCGGACATGCGCCGCGCACCGTTCAACCTGGCACCAGTCGGCAATGGGCCGTTCAGGTTCGTCGAGCGCGTGGCAGGTCAGCGCTGGGTGTTCGCGCGCAACAGCGATTTTCCCAAGACACTCGGCGGCCCTCCGAAAATCGCCGAGCTCGTGATCGCCGTGGTGGACGAACCCACGACGAAATTTGCCGGGCTCGCCAGCGGCGACCTCGACTTTGCCGGGATCGCGCCGACGATGGCCGCGCTCGCGGAGCGCGATCCCACCATGCGGATCATGGAATATCCGGTGCTCCAGGAAGTCGGGTTGATCTTCAACACGCACCGGGTGCCGTTCGACGACGTGCGCGTCCGCCGGGCGTTCGACCTCTCGCTGAACCGCGAGCGAATCGTGAAGGCCGCGCTCGCGGGGTACGCCGTGCCGGCCAGCGGACCCGTCGCGCCGGAGAGTCCGTACGCGCTGCCGTACGCCGATCCGCGCGACCCGCACGCCGCGGATTCGTTGCTCGACGCGGCCGGATGGCGCCGCGGCGCGGACGGCGCACGCGCGCGCGACGGCAAGCTGCTTACCGTTGAACTGCTTACCGTGGGCAGCGGTGATCAGGCGGTCGAGCAGCTCGTGCAGGCCGACCTCGCCGAGCACGGCGTGCGGGTCGAGATCCGCGTGGTGGAGTTCGGCGCGTTTCTCGCGCGCGCGCGTGCCGTACGCAAGACATTCGATCTCCTGATCACGACCATCCCGGGCGATCTCTCGCTCTCATACCTCGGCGCGATGTACGACGGGCTCCAGCGCCGCAGCGCGCTCGACTACGCCGACTACCACACGCCGCGACTCGATTCGCTGTTCGCACGCACGCGCGTCGCCAGCACACGCGCGGCAGCCATCGATGCGTGGCACGCCGTGCAGGCGGAACTCGCCCGCGACACGCCCGCCGCATGGATCTACCACTCGCGCGGACTGCAGGGCGTCTCGCGCCGGATGCGGAACGTGCGCATGGACCTCCGGGGCGAACTCACCTCGCTCGCGAACTGGACCGTCGCGTCTGTGCCGGCATCCCACTGACCATGCTGCTCCTCGATCCCACTCTCCTGGCCGCGCGCCGCGTGCTCTCCGCACCGGGCGGCGCGCTCGCCCCGCTGGCGGATTCGATCGCCGCCGATCTCGAGCGGCTGATGAGCCGCGCACTCTATATCCCGCGCGCGAAGGCGCTTCTCTCTCGCACCGGCGGCCGCTGCGAAATCGACGGCACACAGCTCGAGTTTGATCCGTACTCGCCGGAGGAGCACCGCTGCCCGCTCTGCGGACGCGTGCACACGGGGGAGTTCCATCATCGCTTCTGGGTGTACTGGTACCAGCTCTGGCTCGCGGAGCGCGGCGTGCACGCGGCGCTCCTTCACCTGCTGCGCGGCGACCCGCGCCACGGCGCGGTCGCCAGCGACATCGCGCTCCGCTACTGCGCGATGTACGAACGGTATCCCAACCGCGACAACGTCCTCGGCCCCACGCGACTCTTCTTCAGCACCTACATCGAATCCATCTGGCTGTTGCAGCTCTGCGTCACGGCTGACCTGCTCCAAGCGGCCGACGACCACACCACCGCAGATCAGATACGACAAGCCATCGCGCGCCCGAGTGCGGCACTGATCGCCCAATACGACGAAGGCATGTCCAACCGCCAGGTGTGGAACAACGCGGCGATGATGGCGGCCGCGCTGCTCATTGGCGATCGCGCCGCGGCCGAGCGGATCGTGCGCGCGCCGTCCGGCGTCGAGACGCACCTCGCCGAAGGGCTGCTTGACGATGGCAGCTGGTACGAAGGCGAGAACTACCACCTCTTCGCGCATCGCGGGCTTTGGTACTGCGTGACGCTCGCCGAGACCGCGGGAATACAAATCGATTCGCTGTTGCTCGCGCGCTTCAACGAGGGGTTCGCCGCGCCCTTTGCGACGGCGCTCCCGGACCTCACCCTGCCGTCGCGCAAGGATTCGCAGTACGCGATCTCGCTCCGGCAGCCGCGCTTCGCCGAGCTGTGCGAACTCGGCCTCGCGCGGAGCGACGACGACCGCCTCGTCGGCGCGCTGGCCGAGCTGTACTCCGGCGATACGCCGCGCGGCGACACGAACCGCGCGCGCTCCACTGCGGACGTCGAACGCAACCTCGCCGGCACCAGCCTCACGCGCGCCGACCTTGGCTGGCGGTCGCTGCTCCACGCGCGCGGCACGCTGCCGCCTCTCGAACGCCGCGCGCCACGCTCCGCGCACCTCGCCGGCCAGGGGATCTCCGTTTTTCGGCGCGAGCGCGGTGCGGTGTATGTCGCGTTCGACTGGGGGCAGTCCGGTGGCGGACACGGCCACCCGGACCGCCTGAACATCATCTTCGTTCAGGGCGCGACGCGCTGGCTCGACGACCTCGGGACGGGCTCGTACGTCGACCGGTCGCTGCACTGGTATCGCAGCACGCTCGCGCACAACGCGCCGCTCATCAACGGCCATTCGCAGCGGCGCATCGACGGGTCGCTGCTCGCGCACGACGAGCGCGGTGGGGTGGGGTGGACGTTCGCGGAAGCGAACGGGCTGGAGGCCAAGGTGCGCGTCACGCGCGCGGTGATCGTCACGCCCGATTATTTCGTGGACGAAGTACGCTGGAACGCGGACGAGAGCGTGCGGTTCGAGCTGCCGATCCATTTCGATGGAGAGGGTCGCGGTGTCGCGCTTGCGAGTGGTGCCACTCTCGACGGCGGTGCCGGGCTCGAGGACGGTTTCGAGTTCGTCACGAACGTGCGCGGCACCGTCCTGGATGCCGGGCACGCAGTGGAGCTGATTGCCACCCGCGACGGCAGGAGCGCGCGGGCGTTCATCTGCGCAGAGGGTGAGGCGGAGCTGTTACGCGCCGACGCACCCGGCCAGCCCGCGCGCGAGCGCCGGGCGTTCCATCTCGTGCGGTGCGAAGGTACGAGCGGCGCGATTCGCTCGGTATGGGCGTGGTCGGAGCGCGTCGACGGCGTGCGGTTTGCCGGGGAGAAAATCGAGGTCGCGCTCGGCGCCGAGCGTCACGTGCACTATCAGACCGATGCGCACTGGCAGATGGAGCTGACGGTTGGCGGTGCGCAGAGCGGAATCGAGCTGACCGGATGGACGCCCGGCAACGAGCCCGGAAGCGCCGAACGCGAGCTGCGGATGCGTCCGCGCCTCGCGGAGCGCCGCCCGGCGCGCAAGCCGATCGAACTGCCGCGTGCCGGGCTCGCCGCGTTCGACCTCGGCGCGCGAAACTACCGGCGCTCCGAGTCGACGTGGGAACAGGCCGGCCGGCCGGCCGCGCGCGTGACGATCGGGCTGGACGCCGACGAACTCATTGTGGAAACGAACGTGCACACCGGCGACCTCGTATTCGTACCGGCGACGGCAACGAACCCCTACGACAACGAGCATCCGGATATCAACGGGCACGGGGTGCAATTGTATGTGCGCACCTTTTTCGACGCGGGGGCGTGGATGATCGTGCCGGATGAAGGATCCCCTGTCGCGCGCACGCGACCGCTCGAAGGGTGGGGCACGCTGGAGATGCGTGGCGCGACGTGGACACGGACGGCGGAAGGGTTTTCGATCCGCGCACGCGTGGGGCTTCCGCCACTTCCGGCCGAGTATCCGAAAAGGGTGTACCCGGTTTCGGTCGACGTGCTGGTGAACGAGACTGCCCCGGGGCGCGAGCGCCGGAGAGGACAGCTGGTGATGAGCGGGGCGCAGGACGAGTTTGTCTACTTGCGGGGTGACCGGCACGACCCGGCGCAACTTGTGCCGCTGGTTGTTGTTGGGTGAACGAAGCCACAACGTCCGGGTGGCCCTCCACTTTCGGGTACTTTTCGCAGCTTACGTCGGAACGTACGTCCGGAAGTACGCCACGGGTTCGCGTACAACTGGACGTACGTTCTCGCGTAACGACCACAATTCCGTCCTGTTGGGGGGTGCTCCCGGGCATCGCGTGACGCCGGGTCTTGAAGGAACTCCGGCCACCCCCTCTCTTTATGTAGATGGAACTCGACGACGAATGGGCCGCGCGCGCGGCTGAGCTGCTTCCAACCGGCGCCTCCACGGGGAGTAAACGCCCCGAAGTGCTCTATGGAACGACCGACCCCGCCGGCCCGACGCACTTCGTGCGCGCCGCGGGATGCCGCGTGGAGACCACCGACGGATCCGAGCTGATCGACTGCACGATGGCGCTCGGCTCCGTCGCGATCGGATATGCCGAGCCGAAGATCACCGAAGCGGTGGTCGAGGCAATCGCACAGGGGGCGGTGTCGGGCCTTTCGCACGTGCATGAGGTGGAACTCGCCGAGCGATTCTGCAACGTGGTGCCGTGCGCGGAGCGCGTACAGTTCCTCAAGACCGGCGCGGAGGCGATGAGTGCCGCGGTGCGCATTGCGCGGACATACACGGGGCGCGGCGCGGTCGTCGGCAGCGGATATTTCGGCTGGCACGACTGGTCGTCCACACAGCCGGGAGTTCCGGAGAGCGTGCGCCGCGATTTCCGGTCGGTGCCATTCGACGACGTGGCCGCGCTCGAACGCGCGGTCAGTGATGCGGGCAGTGACCTCGCCGCGATCGCGATCGAGCCGGTGGTGGAGCGGATGCCGTCCGAACAATGGATCGCGCGCGCGCGCGCGCTGTGCGATTCGGCCGGCGCTGCGCTGATATTCGACGAGATGAAGACCGGGTTCCGTCTGGCGACAGGCGGATACCAGGAGCTCTCGGGCGTCACCCCCGATCTCGCCGCCTTCGGGAAGGCGCTCGCGAATGGGTTTCCGCTGGCGGCGGTCTGTGGGCGCGCGCCGCTGATGGATTCGCTCAGGCAGAGCTGGGTATCGTCCACGCTCGCGAGCGAGGCGGGCGCGCTCGCCGCCGCGCTCGCCGTGATCGACTGGCACGACGGCGAGGACGTGTGCGCCGAGCTTGCGCGGATTGGCGGTGAGATGCGGACGCGCTTCACGAGCGCGCTCAAGGCGAGCGGGCTGGCCGGGATCAGCGTGCACGGGATCGACCAGATGTGGTTCGTGAAGTTCGAGTCGCCCGACGCGGAGCGGCGGTTCGTCTCGTTCGCGGCGCAGCACGGCGCGCTGTTCAAGCGCGGCGCGTACAACTTTGCGGCGCTCGCGCACGACGAGGATGCGCTCGTGGACATGGAGGCCGCGGCAAGCAACGCGTTCGTCGCCATGCGGCAGGAAGCGGACGGCGCATGATGGAACCGCTGGTGGACTGTCACGCACACTTCCTGCACGCGCTCTGCGGCCGGAGCGACTGGCAGGAGGTGAACGCCGCACGGTTCCGCGCGGGCGAGAAGATCGGCGTCACGTGCCACGTGGCGTCGATCCTCGGAACGTACGGGTTCCGCTCGCCGACGTATTTCCCGTCGCCGGATGACGTCACGCTCGGCAACGATGCGATGCTCGCGCTGTGCAAGGCCCAAGGGAAACGCGTCGCCATGATGGTGACCGTGAACCCGAACCACACCGCGCACGCGCTCAAGGAAATCGAGCGCTGCGTCGCAGCGGGCGCGGTCGGGGTGAAACTGCTCGCGAGCCGCCGCGCCGACGACCCGCTCCTCGATCCGATCAGCGCGCTCGCGGCGAAGCACGGGCTTCCGATCCTGCACCACATCTGGCAGCACCGCCGCCGCGAGTGGCCCAATCAGGAGATCTCCGACGGCGCCGATCTCGCGCGGCTCGCGGCGCGGCATCCGCAAGTGATTTTCATTCTCGCGCACATCGGCGGCGGCGGAGATTACGCGCACACCTTCCACGCGCTGAAAGACTCGCCGAACATCTATCCCGATCTTTCCGGGAGCGGCGTGGACCGCGGCATGCTCGACGACGCGATCAAGGCGCTCGGTGCGCAGCGCCTGCTCTGGGGAAGCGACATCACGATGTGCACCGGACTCGCCAAGCTGCGCGCGCTCGAGACGACCGGACTCCTGAGCGCGGACGACCTGAAGGACATTCGCTGGCGCAACGCGGCGAGAATTTTCCGCGCGGGCACATTTGGCGGTGCCGCATGATTGACGTCAACGCCCTGATCGGGCCGTATCCGTTCAGGCCGGTTCCGCATCCCGATCCTGATGTTCTCGTGCGCGTGCTCGATCGCGAGCAGATCGATCTCGCGTGGGTGGGTCACCTGCCGTCGGCGTTTCATCGCGACCCCACGCCCGGAAACACCGAGTTGTTCGCGGCGCTCAAGCCGCATGCGGCGCGGCTCAAGCCGGTGCCCGCGATCCGCCCCGACTGGCCGCGGTGGGAGCAGGCGCTGAAAGCGGCGCGCGACGCAGGCGCGGTGGCGGTGCGCGCATATCCGCCGCAGTGGCAGCTCGGCCCGCACGATGCGTCGATGGCCGAGCTCGCCGTCGCGTGCGGCGAGGCGAAACTGCCGCTCGTGCTCACGGTGAAGTTCGAAGATCTCCGTCAGCGGCATCCGCTGGATGTGGCGGGTGATCTCACCGCCGCCGCGATCCGGTCGCTCGCGCGCGCGGGGAGCGGCGTGCGCCTCGTGGTCACCGCGGCCGGGCGCGAGATGATCGAGGAAGTCCACTGGGGCCTCACGCCGGCGGAACAGCAGCGCGTGCTCTGGGACATCTCCTGGATCTGGGGTCCACCAGAAGACCACCTCGCGAAACTGTTTCACACCATTGGGTCGCGTCGATTCACCTACGGCACGCACTGGCCGTTGCGGCTTACGCAGAATCCCCGCGCCAATCTCGATCTTCTTCCAGACGATCTCGCGACGGCACCGCTCGGCGACCCCGAGAAGTTCTGATCCGGTGCGCCGGCGCCTCGCCTTCCTGAGTGTCGCGCTGCTCTGTGGCGGCGGCACGCTGCGCGCGCAGCAGCCCGCCTACAAGAACCCCGCGTTGCCGACCGCCGCGCGCGTGCGCGACCTCCTCGGCCGGATGACGACGGAGGAAAAGTTCTGGCAGCTCTGGATGGTGCCGGGCGATCTCGACAGCGGGACAGCGGTTTACAAGCACGGCGTGTTCGGCCTGCAGGTGCGCGAGCAGGGTGACGGAACGCCGGAGCGCGACCCCGGCGCCGCCGCACGCCGAATGGCGCTGAAGCTGAACGCGATGCAGCGCTTCTTCATCGACAGCACCCGGCTCGGCATTCCCATCATTCCCTTTGAGGAGGCCGTCCACGGACTCTATGGCAGGGGTGCGACGGTATTTCCCGCTGCGATCGCGCTCGCGGCGACGTGGGATACCGCACTCATGGCGCGCGTGGCCACGGCGATCGCGACCGAGTCGCGGACGCGCGGCGTGCGGCAGGTCCTCTCGCCCGTGATCAACATCGCGAACGACGTCCGCTGGGGCCGCGTGGAAGAAACGTACGGCGAAGACCCGTGGCTGTCGAGCGAGATGGCGCTCGCGTTCGTGCGCCCGTTCGAAAAGATGGGAGTCGTGACGACGCCCAAGCACTTCATAGCGAACGTCGGCGAGGGCGGGCGCGACAGTTATCCGATCGACTACGACGAACGGTTGCTCGACGAAGAATTCTTCCCGCCGTTCAAGGCGGCGATCCAGCAAGGCGGTGCGCGTTCGGTGATGGCGTCGTACAACTCGGTCAATGGACTGCCGGCCACCGCGAACGAATGGCTCCTCACGAAAGTGCTGCGCGACGACTGGCATTTCGGTGGCATCGTGATCGGCGACCAGGCCGCCACCGGTGGCGCGCAGGTGCTGCATTTCACGAGCCCGAACAACCTCGTCTCCACCAGGCAGGCGATCGAGGCCGGGCTCGACGTGATCTTTCAGTCGAACGTGCGGCAGTACACGCAGTTCTGGCCGGCGTTCGAGCATGGGATGATCGACCCGCGCGCGATCGACCGGGCGGTGGCGCGCGTGCTCACGCTGAAGTTCGAACTCGGGCTGTTCGAGCATCCATACGTGGATCCCGACGAAGCCGCGCGGCGCGGTGGATCAACCGAACACCGCGCTCTCGCGCTCGAGGCCGCGCGCGCGTCGATCACGCTGCTCAAGAACGACAGTGCCACGCTGCCGCTCAGGAAAACCATCCGGTCGATCGCCGTGATTGGCACCGACGCGGACGACGCGCGGCTCGGCGGCTATAGCAGCGAAGGAAACGACAAGGTCTCCATTCTCCGCGGAATCCGCGAGAAACTCGGGGCCGGCGTGGCCGTGCACTACGCACCGGGCCCGGGGCGATTCGCCGTGCAGTACGTTCCCGTCCCAGCAGAAAATCTCGTTACGATCGCCGGCGGCACGCGCACACCGGGACTCGCCGCCGAGTATTTCGACAACAACAGGCTCGAGGGCGAGCCGCGTGTGAAGCGCCAGGACGCGCACGTGGATTTCGGCTGGACGCTCAATTCTCCGGCGCGTGGAATTCCGTTCGACTGGTATTCCGTGCGGTGGACGGGCAGGCTCGTCGCGCCCGCGACCGAGACCGTCCGCCTCGGCGTGGAGGGGAACGATGGCTATCGTCTGTATTTCAACGGCGTGTTGCTGATAGACGACTGGCAGAAGAAGTCGTATGGATCGCATCTCAAGGAAGTGCAGCTCGAGGGTGGTCGCGAGTACGACCTGCGCCTCGAATACTTCGAGAGCACCGGCAATGCGCGCGTGAAGCTCGTGTGGAGCCACGGCGTTCCCGACGACTGGCGCGCGAAAATCGACAGCGCCGTGCAGGTCGCGCGCGCGAGTGACGTCGCCGTGGTCGTGGGCGGGATCGAGGAAGGTGAGTTCCGCGATCGTTCGTCGCTGAAGCTGCCGGGTCATCAGGAGGAGTTGATCGATGCCGTCGCCGCGACGGAAAAGCCCGTGGTCGTTGCGGTTGTCGGCGGCAGCGCCGTGACGATGCGCGACTGGGTCGACCGCGTCGGCGCTGTGCTGGACGTCTGGTATCCCGGTGAAGTAGGCGGCACGGCGGTCGCCGATGTGCTGTTCGGCGACCATGATCCCAGCGGCCGCCTCCCGGTCACCTTTCCGATGACCGAAGGCCAGCTGCCGCTGACGTACAACCACAAACCCACCGGCCGTGGCGACGACTATCTCGATGGCACGGGCCAGCCCGAGTTTCCATTCGGCTTCGGCCTGAGCTACACCACGTTCGACTACACCGGTCTGTCCATCGAGCCTGCCGCGGTTCCACCGGACGGTACGGCCACCGTGCGCTGTACCGTCCGCAACACCGGCACGGTCGCGGGCGACGAAGTCGTCGAGCTCTACCTGCACCGCGAAGTCTCGTCGGTGGCGCAGCCGCTCATCGCCTTGAAGGGATTCCAGCGGATCCACCTCGGCCCCGGCGAATCGAAAGAGCTGTCATTCACCCTGTCGCGCGATCAGCTCAGCCTGTTCGACGCGAAGTTGCGCAGCGTCGTCGAGCCTGGCACGTTTCGCGTGCTGATTGGCCGGTCATCGAAGGACATCCGGTTGCGGGGCTCACTCCAGGTGAAGTGACGACGGCGTTCGACGCATTTCCGCCGAGCCACCGGTGCGAGTACGTGCAGTGGGTGGCGGAGGCGAAGACCGACGAGACGCGCGACAAGCGTCTCGCGGCGCAGTGCGCTTGACCTGTGAGCCATCGGCCGGTCGGGACCAACTGATCCATGCCGCCGGCGCTCACCATTGCCGCGTGGCGCCGCGCGGGCTATAACAAGTGAATTCCCCCCGCGCGAGCGCCCGGTTCCGATGATTCTGCGCAGCCGTTTTCCGTCCGTTCAAATTCCCGATTGTCCGCTCGGGGACTATGTGTTCGCCCATGCCGCGGAGTGGGCGGATCGCCCCGCGCTGATCGACGGGCCGAGCGGCCGCACGCTGACGTACGGCGCGCTGGGCGAGATGATCGCTCGGTGCAAGTCGGCGCTGGTCGCGCGCGGGTTCGCGCATGGCGACGTGCTCTGCCTCTTCAGCCCGAACGTTCCCGAGTATGCCGCGGTGTTCTTCGCGGTCGCCGAACTCGGCGGCGCCAACACCACCGCGAATCCCATGTACGGCGCGGAGGAGCTCGCGCGGCAGCTCGCTGATTCAGGCGCCAAGATCGTCGTGACCGCGCCGGCGCTCGCCGAGAAGGCGCGTGCGGCGGCAGCGGCGGCGGGAATCCGAGAGGTGGTGGTGTGGGGCGAGGCGCCGGGGTGCACGCCGTTCGCGGAGTTTCTTGAGCGCGCGCCGGCCACGGCGTCAGCTTCCACGGGCGCGGCGCACGCCGTGCACCCCGCGCGGGACGTCGTCGCGCTCCCTTATTCGAGCGGCACCACCGGCCTGCCCAAAGGCGTGATGCTCTCGCACCGCAACCTTGTCGCGAATCTCGCGCAGATCGACTTCGTCGACGGCACGGAAGTCGGCGACCATCTCGTTGGCGTGCTGCCGTTCTATCATATCTATGGAATGCTCGTCGTGCTGTGCGGCGTGCTGCGCAAGGGCGGGTGTGTGGTGACCATGCCGCACTTCGACCTCGAGCAGTACCTGAGGCTCAGCGCGACGTACCGGGTGAAACGCGCGTACCTCGTGCCGCCGATCGCGCTGGCGCTCGCTCGCCACCCGATGGTGGGCCAGTTCGATCTCTCGAGCCTGAAGTTCGTCACGTCCGGTGCGGCGCCGATGGGCGCCGAGCTCGAGGCGAGCTGCGCGGCGCGGATCGGCTGCATGGTGAAGCAGGGCTACGGAATGACCGAGGCGAGCCCGGTCACACACTTCGCACCTGAGGACCCGGCGTTCGCACGTGGCGGATCGTGCGGGCTGCTCGTCCCCAACACCGAGTGCCGGATCGTCGACCTCATCACGAGAAAGGACGCTGATCCGGGCGAGCACGGCGAACTGCTCATCCGCGGCCCGCAGGTGATGCTCGGCTACCTCAACAACCCGGAGGCCTCGGCGCAGGCGGTGGACGGCGACGGCTGGCTGCACACGGGTGATGTAGGCTACGCCGACGCCGACGGCTTCTTCTATATAGTTGACCGGCTGAAGGAGTTCATCAAATACAAGGGATACCAGGTGGCGCCGGCCGAGCTCGAGGGGATCCTGCTGGCCCACGCCGCCGTGGCCGACTGCGCGGTTATCCCGATGGCCGATGCCGACGCGGGCGAGATCCCGAAGGCGTTCATCGTCATGCGCCACGATGTAACTTCCGAGGAGCTCATGGAGTACGTCGCGGGTGTCGTGGCCTCATTCAAGAAGGTGCGCTCGGTGGAGTTCATCGAAAAGATTCCGAAATCGCCTTCCGGAAAAATCCTGCGGCGCGAGCTGATCGCGCTGGAGCGCTCGCGCATCGTGCGTTCGTGATCAAGTACATCGGGTCGAAGCGCACGCTGGTGCCGCGGATCCTCGCGTACACCAAGGCGATCCGCGAGCGCACGGGCGCAGCGACGTTCTGCGACCTGTTCACCGGCACCACGCGCGTGGCGCAGGCGGTGAAGCGCGCGCACTTCCAGGTGACGGCGAATGATCTTGCGTCGTACTCCGAAATCCTGGCGATCGCGTACGTCGAAGCCGACGCCGAGCAGTATCGCGGCCCGCTGACGGCGGCGAAGCTCGGCCACCTGAATGCGCTGCCGGGCCGCGACGGATATTTCACGCAGACCTTTTGCGTGGACTCGCGCTATTTCCAGCCGGGCAACGGGCGGCGCATCGACGCGATTCGCGAGGAGATCGAGCGCATCGCCGACGATCGCGTGGAGCGCGCGATTTTGCTGACTTCGTTGCTGGAGGCCGCGGACCGCGTGGACTCCACCACCGGGCTGCAGATGGCGTATCTCAAGGAGTGGGCGCCGCGGTCGTTCAACGCGATGGAACTGCGCATGCCGCTGCTCATTGCGGGCGCGGGCGTTGCATCACGCGAAGATGCGAACACGCTGGCGGCCGCGATGGCGCCGGTGGACATCGCCTATCTGGACCCGCCGTACAACCAGCATTCGTACTACTCGAACTATCATATCTGGGAGACGCTGGTGCGCAACGACACGCCCGAGTCGTACGGCGTGGCGCGCAAGCGCATCGACTGTCGGGTGACGAAGAGCGACTACAACGCGAAAGGACGCTCATGGGCGGCGTTCGAGTCGCTCGTGCGGACGGTTCCGGCGAAGCACCTGATCGTCTCGTTCAGCAACGAGGGGTACTTTGCGCACGATGATCTGGTCACGCTGCTCGAGTCGACCTGCGGTGAAGTCGAAGCGGTTCCGGTGGATTTCCGGCGCTACGTGGGCGCGCAGATCGGGATTCACAATCCGCATGGCGAGAAAGTGGGGCGGGTGAGTCACCTGACGAATCGCGAGTATCTGTTCGTCGCCGGTCCCGACGCCGGGCGCATCGTCCAGGATGCAACGCTGAGCATGGCGGGTGCGGCTCCTTTAAACGACGGAAAGTTCTGACCCGCGAAGGCGTTGCGGCACCTGCGCAGACCGGCGACAGTTTTTGAATAGTACAATTGAGCATGCACCGAAAAGCGATCAACCATCTTCGCACCGCCGATCCCGCCCTCGGCGAAGTCATCAGGCGCGTCGGCCCGTACAAACTGGTCCCGCGCGCTGAGGGGACACACTTCGATCACGTCGTGCGGAGCATCGTCGGCCAGCAGCTCTCCGGGCAGGCAGCGCGGACGATTTATGGGCGCGTACTCGAGCTCAAGGGCGGAAAATGCCCGACGCCGGCGGACTTCCTGAAGTTTCCCGTCGCAACGCTGCGCGCTGCGGGACTCTCCGGGCGGAAGGTCGAGTACGTGAAGGAACTCGCGCAGCGCACGCACGACGGCTCGCTCGCGATCCTCAAGATTCATGAGATGGAAGACGCCGCCGTGATGGAGACGCTGGTGAGTGTGCGCGGCATCGGCCCGTGGACCGCGCAGATGGTGCTCATGTTCCGCCTCGGCCGCCCCGATGTTTTTCCCGAGCTCGACCTCGGCGTGCAGAAAGCGGTGCAGAAACTGCGCCGCATGCGCAAACTGCCGACACCGAAACAAATGACGAAAATCGGCGCGACCTACGCGCCGTATCGCACGTACGCGGCGTGGTATCTGTGGCGGAGCCTCGAGCTGCCGGAGGAGTGATGCGGTGAGGGTCGCCGTCACCGGATCAAGGGGGTTCGTCGGGAGCGCGCTCGTCCGTGCGCTCCGGTCGGCGGGTGACGAGGTCATTGCCGTGCCGCGCAATACGGCAGAGATCGGCGACGCCGAGGCAGTCGTGAACCTGGCGGGCGCGCCGATTGCGGTGCGGTGGACGGAGCGTCGCAAGCGCGAGATTCTTGCGAGCCGCGTCGAAACGACCCATCGCATCGTCGATGCGATCGCGCGGAGCGGCAAGCCGCCGCGCGTGCTCGTCTCGGCGTCCGCGATCGGTTTCTACGGCGACCGCGGCGACGAGCAGCTGTCGGAAGCGAGCGCTGGGGGAGCGGATTTTCTCGCCGGCGTCGTGCGCGACTGGGAGGCCGCCGCCGCGTCCGCTCGTGTGCGTTCCGTGCAGCTCCGCTTCGGAATTGTGCTTGGCGCGCATGGCGGCGCGCTAGCGAAGATGCTGCCTCCGTTCCGCATGGGCGTGGGCGGGCGTCTCGGCCCGGGTACGCAATGGATGAGCTGGATCTCGCTGCACGATCTCGTTCGCGTGATCCGTTTTGCTGTTGATGAAAACGCGCTAAGCGGCCCGGTGAACGCTGTCGCGCCGAATCCCGTTACGAATACGGAGTTCACGGTCACGCTCGCACGAGTTCTGCGCCGTCCGGCCATTCTGCCCGTACCGGCGGTGGCGTTGCGCGCGCTGTTCGGCGAGATGGCGGGGCTCACGATGCTCGCGAGTCAGCGCGTGCATCCGGCCCGCCTTGAGGAAGGCGGGTTCCCCTTCGACGATCCATCGCTCGAGGGAGCGCTTCGGCGCGAGCTTTCAGTTTGACTTCGCGCCGATAACCGATGACCCGAGACGAGAAACGAGGCACCGCGGCCCACGGACGATTGACGACTGACCTACCACCATCGCGGGCACAACGGGCAAGCACTCGCTAACGCCTCTCCAGAAACCCTCGCCCCTCGAGTATCGCCGGCATCGCCTTGTTGATTCGCGCCACCCGCGTCGCCGACTGCTTGGCCGCGCCGAAGTGATAGAGGTAGCTCCTCTGTCTTCCCGGCGTCAGTGCCTCGAAGGCGCGCTTGAAACGCGGGTCCGTTCTGAGCCGCTCCGTCAGCTCCCCGGGAACCGGATAGTCCGAGGTCTTCTTCCGCTCCATCCGCAGCCCAGCCTTCTCGACTGCGATGGCCTCGCGCACGTAGGCCTTGATGGTCGCCGCCTTCGCCGTGATGTCCTTCGCGGCGGTGAACTTCATCACCCGCCCCGCCTGCACCTGACCGAGTTGCACGAGGACCTTCCTGGGATCTTTCAGCAGGGCGCCCTGAAAGAAGCCGAGCGCGAAGTATTCCTTGAAGCCCTGCAGGATGACGATGTTTTTTCCGTCCACCGTGTAGGTGGGCTTTCCCCACTTGCACTCCTCCTTCATCGCGAAGCCGGAGAGCACGCGGCGCATCGCGGCGATCTCCGCTTTCCACCGGTCCCGATATGCCATCTCCATGCGAGCAGCTCCCGGCTACGGTACCACGCCGCGCGCCGCGACCATATCGGCCTCCAGCAGCGTCACACCCGAACTCGCGTCGCGGATGTAGCCATTGGCCACCTGCGCCATCGCGGGCGTCGGGGCCACGAGTGCCATGTCCAACTGGCCCGTGATCGCCGACAGCCACGAGCGGAGCCGGCCGGGATACACCAGCGCGCCCTCGCCCGACTGGATCCTGAGGTCGACGAGATCATCGATGTCGTGATTCAGCTTGTCGAGCGCCGCGCGCGATACGCCGTTGGCGCTCCCGCCGGCGGCCGACTTCTCGAGCGCCGCGCGCGTGTCGATCGCGCGGTTCAGCGTCGTGTCCAGTCCGTTCACCGCGTCGTGAACTTTCATGAGCAGGTCGAAACGCTGGCGCAGCGCGACCTGCGTTGTCTGCAGCCGCGGGTCGAGCTTGACCACGAGCGGCTGCTTCTGCGTCGTGCCGCCGTAGGTCAGCGTCACGTGGTATGTCCCCGGAACGATTTCGGGACCGGCGGGCTGGGACGCCGAGAAGCCGGAGTGGAAGATGCCTTTGACTTCGGCGGCGTCCGGGTAGCGCAGATCCCACTGAAAGCGGTTCATGCCCGGCTCTACGGCGGTGAGGCGCTCCTCCTGTTGTGCCGGCGTCGCGCCGCCGCGGCCGCCCCCGCCGCCGCCACGCGCCGGGTTCCCGCCTCTCGCACCGGCCGTCCGCCGGTGGAGGGCGAAGCTCCGGATGGTCGCGCCGCTTGCGGTGGTGAACGCGAGCGTCGCCGGCATGCTGCCGTCGTAGTCGGCCGGCAGATTGAAAAACACCGTCGCGCCCGATGGACGGTTCTCCCCGCCCGCGCCGCCGCGGCCGCCGCCACCGCCGCTGCGCGCGGCGAGCCACGTCTGCTGCGGCTTGTAGAGATACGTCGCGTCGTTCGCCGCGTGAGCGCCCAGCTGTTCGAGGAACTCGAGGTCGTCCAGGACGTAGAAGCCACGGCCGAACGTCGCGAGCACGATGGCGTGCTGTTGGGGCTGGATCTCGATGTCGTTCACGCGAGCGGGCGGAAGATTGAGCGTCAACGGCTCCCACTTTGCGCCGCCGTCGACGCTGTAGTACGCCGTGTTGCTCGTGCCGGCGAGCAGCAATGTGGCGTCGTTCGGGTCCTCGCGCACGCTCTCGACGTACTGGTCGTTCGGCAGCCCGGTCGTCAACGCCGTCCAATGCTTGCCGTAATCAGTGGTCTTGTAGACGTATGGCTGAAAGTCGTCCCAGTCGAACCGGCTTGCCGACACGTAGGCCGTTCCCGCGGCGGTGTGCGACGGCTCGATGCAGGTGATCGTGGACCATTCGGGCAGTGCCGCAGGGCGCACCGCGTTCCAGTGCGCGCCGGCGTCGGTGGTCACGTGCACCAGGCCGTCGTCCGAGCCGGTCCAGATGATGCTATCCGAGCGCGGTGAGAAGGCGATCGACGAGATCGTGCCGAACATTTCCTCGCCGGTGACGTCGGCGCTGATCGGCCCGCCAGGCCGCTGCTCCTTGGTGGTGTCGTTCCGCGTGAGATCGGGGCTGATCACCTTCCAGTGCGTGCCTTCGTCCCGCGTCTCGAACAGCACGTTCGCGCCCATCAGCAGCTCTTTCGGATTGTGCGACGCGAACACCACCGGGTGATGGTTCCAGCCATAGCGATATTTGATCTGCGTTCCTTGCAGCCCGAACTTGTACTCCGGCCACGGGGCGACGTTGGTCACGAGCCCAGCGCGACGGTCGTCGCGCCACTCCATGCTGTAGTAGCCGCTGGCGTAAGTGATCCATGGCCGGCCGGGCGTGGGCACGACCCAGCTCATCTCGCCGCCCTGGATGTTCGTCCACACGGGCGTGACCGCGGCGCTGGGGCCTTCGACCGAGCTCCGGTCCTGCTGCGCGCCGTAGATGGTGAACGGGAAGTCGTTGTCGAGATTGGCGTGGTAGAACTGGCCGGTGGGCTGGTTGTCCTCCGAGCTGAAGGCCCGGCCGCCGTTCAGTGTCACTGCCGCGCCGCCGTCGTTCCCTTCGATGAATAGTTGCGTGTTGTTCGGGTTGATCCACAGCACGTGGTTGTCGCCGTGCGGCGGGCGCAGCGTGTTCAGCGTCTTGCCGCCGTCGTGCGAGACGTACACGCCGACGTTGGGCAGGTAGATGGTGTTCGCGTCTTTCGGATCGACGAAGATGTTCGAGTAGTAGAATGCGCGCTGCGTGATGTCCATGCTCTTGTTGACGAGCGTCCAGTTCTGGCCCGCGTCGTCCGAGCGGAAGAGGCCGCCCGCCTGGCCCTCGTAGTCGGCCTGTATCAGCGCGTAAACAGTGTTCGGATTGCTCGGCGCCAGCGCGATCCCGACGCGTCCGAAGATGCCGGTCGGCAGCCCCGGGCGATGCGAGATGTTCGTCCAGGTGGCGCCGCCGTCTGTCGTCTTGAAGATGCCGCTGCCCGTGCCGCCGCTCGAGAACGACCAGTGGTTGCGCGACATCTGCCACATCGCGGCGTAGACCACGCCGGGGTTGGACGGATCCATCGTCATGGCAATGGCGCCGGTCTCGTTGTCGACGAAGAGGATCTTCTTCCACGTGCGGCCGCCGTCGGTGGTCTTGAAGACGCCGCGGTCGGCGTTGGGCGCGAACAGGTGACCCAGCGCCGCGGCGTAGACGACGTCGGGGTTGGTGGGATCGACGAGGATCCAGCTGATGATGTGTGTGTCGCCGAGCCCGATGAACGCCCAGGTTTTTCCGCCGTCGGTGGATTTGTACATCCCGTCGCCCGTGAGCACGGTGTTGCGTGGGGCGGAATCTCCGGTGCCGACGTAGATGATCTTCGGGTTGGAGGGTGCGACGGCGAGGGCGCCGATCGCGCCGGTCTTGATGCCCTTGTCGGAGATGCTCCGCCAAGTCGCGCCGTAGTCGTCGGTCTCCCAGACGCCGCCGCCGGCGGTGCCCATGTAGAAGACATTCGGCTGGTCGGGGATGCCGGCGACGGTGGTGGCGCGTCCGCCGGTGAAGGGGCCGACGCTGCGCCAGTGGAGGGCGGTGTCGAGGTTGGCGGGTGACGCTGGATCCCGAAGGGTGGCGGCGAGCGCCAAGGGCAGGCCGGCGAGGAGGAAGACGCGGCGGGCTGTGATCATTGTATTTGTCCCTCTTCAATAAGACTCTTGCGAATCAGTCTTGGGGCTGGGGAAGCCATCGAGCCGGAGCGCATCGACTCCAAATGCAAACTGAGGAGGGAGCGCGGACGAGGCAAGGTGCTGTCTGCGGCAAACCGTCTCGCGCACTCGACATCAACGTCTATGCTAGAGGCGCAGGGCAATCTGCAGCTGTCGCAATTTTCGCCGAGCGACGGCTTCGACGTTCGCGAACCGTTTGACGCGCTGCCCGTCGACTCGTTGGATGCCATCGACATCAGGGCGTCACCGCGCTGCCCCGCAGGTAAAGCGTCGCCCGGGCATAGTCGATGACCGCCTCGGTTGGCCGCAGTACGTCGCCGCCGATCGCTCCGTCGATTGCGGGTGCGCCCTTCGCCGCGAGCGCCCGATTGATGTGTCCGAGATCGAACGTCCGCGCCGCGAGGTCCTGCAGGCGCGCAGTGCCGAGGCGCAGCTCGGCCACCGTCGTCGTGGCTGTTGCGTGATCGGACGCGACGCCGCTGGCGCGCACGGCCGACGGCGTCGTCAGGAGCCCGAGCCGTTCGGCGCTCGCAGTCGCGAATACCGTTTGCGACGCGCCGGTGTCCAGCACCAGCCGCGCCGCGTGCCCGTTCACCTCGGCCGCGAGCTCGAAATGGCCGACCGCGTTGGGGTGGAGCGGCACGGCGACGAACCCGCGGTCGAGAAGGAAGGTCGCGAGATCGCCGGAGCACGCGTTGAACGGTGGCTCGGGGCTGCCGTGCCGATGAAGCAACGTTATGACGTCCGCGCGGTCCTTCGCCGCCGTAACGCTGTCGGATTGAACGATCGACTTGTCGGCGATGAGCGAGTCGCGGCCGACGACTCGAGCCCGCACGCCGTGCAAGTGGGCGACCTTATCGCCGAAACTATGGCTGGGCCATTCACCGCGGCCGCCGCTCAGGGGCGTGTAGACTTCGCCACGCTCATCGCTCGCGAGAAAGGCGACCTCGAGACGGGTGCCATTGCGTTCGTAACACGTATAGCCGTCTTCGCCGACCTCCGGACGATGCGCCCAATCGAGCTCCCGAAGGAGCGCGTCCGTCCGCACGCGATCGTGCGACCAGATCGCGATGTCGATATCACCGTGCTCGCGGGTCACGCGGCCGGCGTGGAAATCGACGGCCCAGCCGCCAAAGACCCAATAGGCCAAGTCATGGTGCCGCAACGCCACGTCGAGCTCCGCGAGCACGGCGAGATGGTCGGAAGCGCCGGGAAACTCCGTCATTCCTCCCCTCGTTCAGCCTGAGATGCCGACAAATGCAGATACTTGCTCATGATTCATCTCTCGTGATCACGCATGCACTCGCTGAGCGATGATGAATACATGTGACTGCGGATACTGGTCGTACTCCAGGTGCCTTGAAACACACCCGCATTCCGACAACAGCTCGAGAGTCCTCGGAATGCCGAGGACGCTGTAGTACATCTTCGGCCCCATTGCCGCGTCCACCTTTTCAGAAGGAGCGTCCAACCCGCCGGTCGTGAAGATGAAGATCCCGCCGGGCGCCAGAGCGTGCATGATCTTCCGCATCACCGCCTCTTGCGCCGCCAAAGGCACGTGCCAGATGCTGTCCCACGCAGAGATGAAGTCGTACGATTTCTGAGGCTCCCACTCGCAGATATCCGCGTGATGAAATATGAGTACCGGATGGCGCTCCCTCGCGAGCCGGATCATCCGACCCGAGATGTCGAGCCCTTCCGCGGCGAAACCCTGCTCCAGCAGCAGGTCGATGATTCTTCCACTGCATCCGCAGCCGATGTCGAGGGCGTTTCGCTTCTGCGTCAGGAACGCAATGGCGCGTTCGTGCTGATGGATGCCGTTGCTCTGCGGGAACGACCCGTCGTTCCAGCGGTCAGCGATCAGGTCGTAGCTCGTTGCGACTTCGCGCGGGATCATCTCTTGTCTGCCTGCCGAGTGTACCGGAGCCATCGCATGGTCCCGCGCCGCGAGCCCTGCCGTACGGGGGCCATCAGCGGTACGTTTTTACGCGCCAAATCGTCGTGCATCCCCCTTTCTCCGTCGACACGTATGCGCCTGCACATCTCCGCCGGTCTCATCCTCCTCGCCGCGCTGCCCCTCGCCGCGCAAGAGCACGTCAACAAGGCCAACTGGCCGCTCGCCGAGAAGTTCTCGACACCCAACGTGCGATCGCGGACGTACACGACGGCGGTGAATCCGCACTGGCTCGGACAGAGCGACTCGCTCTGCTACGACTGGAAAGATCACTCGGGGTCGACGTTCCTGCTCGTCGTGCCGACCACAAAGACGAAAAAGCCGCTCTTCGATCAAGGCAAGCTCGCCGCGCAGCTTTCCGAACTGAGTCATCACGCTCACGATCCGCAAGACCTGCCGTTCACGTCGATCACATTCTCCAAGGACCGCAAGACGTTCGGGTTCACGGCGGACAGCTCAAAGTGGGAGTGGGACGTATCCGCTGAAACGCTGAAGCGTCTGGGGCCCGCCTCACCGGCGGCCGGCGCGAACGGACGCGGTGGCCGGGGGGGCCGCGGCGGCGGCGGCGAGGTGAATGACAGCACACCGGCGACTGCACCCGACACCCTCAATCCGTGCGGCGGAGCGGGCGGCGGCCGGGCGGGCGGCGGTGGCGGAGGC
>JBIOHR010000032.1:0-24725 GCA_044449085.1 Gemmatimonadales bacterium
CTCGTAGTTACTGCGACCGCGGCGGTGCCGAAACATTTACTACGTAGCGCCCTCCCTCCTCAGTCCGAATCGCCGATTTCATCCCGCATGACGCACATCTCGCCAGCAGGGGAGGAAACGTCGGCAGTTGAAGCTCTGTCCCGCACATCGGGCACCAGACGCGCAGCTTCTCGGCGTTGAGCAGCGCGACCATTCCCGGCGGCAGGTCGGCGGGGAGCTCCGGCGCGGGGCGCGGCGGAGCGGGGGGCGCGTGCGAAGCCGGCGGTTGCCTCACTACCGGTGCGGCGGCGGGCGCGACGGTCGGTGCGGCGGCAGGTGCGGGCGCAGTGTGCGGTGCACCCTCCGCCTGCGCCGCCGCGAGCTTCTGCTTGAGCGAAGCAAACAGGAATGTCCGTTCCATCTCCGTCATCCCCGCCAGTTGCGCCGGGACCACGAGTCCGCGCGCGATCGCCTCCTTCATCATCGCCGGCGGAATCTGCTCCAGCATCGCCATGCTTCCCGTGCTTCTCCCCCGCGCGGCGCCCGGGCTTGTGCCGAGTTCGCCGCGAATCGTCCGTCCCACCCACACGATGCCGGCGAACGCGAGGCCGAGCACGGCGACGGCGATAATCAGGTACGCAAACTGGGGACCGCTGAAAATCGAGTTCATGCGCGGGCTGGGGGCCTGACCTCGTGGATCGTGATCGTCTGGTTCGCCTTCCCATCCGTCCATGGAACGCGCGCGCGAATTCCCACCCTGCAGCCGCGCTGCTCGCACGCGGTGACGAATGACAGCAGCGCGACGCGTCCGGGGTCTGCGACGAGCGCGACGCCGTCCGGCGCGAGCGTCGCAATGATTGCGTCGGCTACGAGCGTCGCGTACTCGCGCTCATAGAGTACGTCCGACGCGAGGACGAGGTCAAACCGGCCGAGGTCACCGGGAAACGCGCGCCAGTCCACGTGGCGCGTGCGCGGCTCCCGCCCGGTTGCGCGGAGCCCGTTGCGCCGCGCGAAGAGCAGGGCATCCTCGTAGTAATCGGTCGCAAGCACGTCGAATCCGGCGCGCAGTGCGCCGATCGTGACCAGTCCGAGTCCGCAGCCGAGCTCGAGGGCGCGCTGCCCGCGCCCGTCCAATGCGGCGACGAGTCCGGCGAGCGCGGTGGACGATGGCCACACGTCGGCCCAGTACGGGAGGCGTTCGTCGCGCGCGAAGTCGATCTCGTTGATGAGTTCGTCCGCGCTGCGCGGGGTCTCCAGCGCCACCTCCGCGCCCGCGACGGCGACCCGCACCGTCGCGAGGACGAACCGCCGGTCGAGCGCCGCGAGTTCCGGCGCGAGGTCAGAGGGCAAAGTCGCTCGAGAGTTCCGCGTCGTCGCCGATCAGGATCGCGTTGAGTGTCTCGCCCGCGTCCACCGCCCTCCGGCCCGCCGGCACGATCAGCAGCGCGTTCGCGTTCGACATCGACGTGAGGATGCCCGAACTCTGGGGTCCCGTGAGACGCGCCGTGCTGCGTCCGTCGCGAACGGTGACGACCGCGCGAAGGAAGTGCGTGAGGTCGGCGGCGATCGCCACCGGCTCGTCGAGCACCACCGGCACGGGACGGCGGAAGAGTTTCCGGTGGCCGCGCATCTTGTGGATCGCGGGCCGCGCGAAGAGTTCGAAGGTCACCATCGTCGATACGGGATTGCCGGGAAGTCCGATCCACGGCTTTCCGTCAAGCAGCCCGAACCCGATCGGTGCGCCCGGGCGCATGCGGACGCGCCAGAACTTCATGTCGGCGCCCATCGCGGCGAGCACGTCGCGCAGGTAGTCGTGCTCGCCGACGGATATGCCGGCCGACGTGATGATCGCGTCGCAGTGCCGCGCTTGCTCGAGGAGCGCGCGCAGTGCCTCCGGCGTGTCCGCGGCGATTCCGAGGTACACGGGCTCGGCCCCCGCCGCGCGCACGAGCGTCCGCAGCGTGTAGCCGTTCGATGAGACGATTTTTTGGCCGGCGCGCACTTCACTGAAACGGTCGAGTTCGACGAGTTCGTCGCCCGACGTCAGGATCGCCACGCGCGGTGCGCGGATCACATCGACCTCGGCGAACCCGAGCGATGCGAGCACGCCGATCTGCGCGGCGCCGAGCGGCGTGCCGGCATCGATTGCCACGCGCCCTTCGACGATGTCCTCGCCGCGCGGCCGCACATTCTTTCGCGTGTCGCGGGCGTCGCGAATCTCCACGGTTGTGCGCCCGCCGTCGGTGTCCTCGACGCGCACGACCGTGTCCGCGCCCTTCGGGATTGGCGCGCCGGTCATGATCTCCGTCGCCTCGCCCGCGCCGACGGCGCGCGACGGAAACCGGCCGGCGGCAACGCTCTCGATCACCCGGAGCGTGACCGGCACGCGCGCGATGTCCGCGGCGCGAACCGCATAGCCGTCCATGGCGGAGTTGTCCCATGGCGGGAGCGTCACCGGCGCGACGGCGTCCGAAGCGAGCACGCTGTTGTATGCGTCGAGCAGCGGCCGCCTCACGGTATCGAGCGGACGAACCTCCGCGAGGATTTTCGCGACGGCATCCGCGACCTGCAGCGGTGCAGTGGAGCCCGGCGTCCCCGGCATGCCTCAGCGCACCGCCGCCGCAGACGCGAGTCGCACCAGGATCGCGTCCTGTACGCGCTCGACCTCGCGGTTGGGCACGGTGAAGTTGTTGCACAGAAAACTGAATATCAGCATGCGTCCCGCGGCAGTCGTCACGTAGCCGGAGAGCGACCGCGCCTTGTCGACCGTGCCCGTTTTCGCGTGGACGTTGTTCGCCGCGGGCGTGCCCTTCATGCGGTCGGAGATGGTTCCGTCGACACCGGCAATCGGCAGCGCCTCGTACCATACCGGAAAGTACGGGCCGCGCCGCATGACATCGAGCACGCGCACAATCGTCTCCGGCGTGACGTAATCGTGCCGCGAGAGGCCGCTGCCGTCGCGGACGGCAAACCCGTCAGGTTGTGCGCCCCAGGCGAGCAGCTGGCGTTCCACCACGCGGCGCGCGCTGTCCGCCGTGCCGACGCCGGTCTTCTCGAGCGCGAGCGTCTTGTACAGGATCTCGGCGATCTGGTTCTGCGACGGCTTCGCCATGCGCGCGAGGATTGCCGACAGCGGGGCGGAGCGCAGCTGGAAAAGCGGCTGCAGCCCCGAGTCGGGAAGCGCGATGGCCGCATCGGCCGTTCCTTCGAGCGTGATGTGCCGTTCCGCGAGCGCGGCCGCGAGGGCGTCGAGGAACGCCGCCGCCGGATCGCGCACGACGATCGGGCGCGAGACGGTGTCGCCGTTGGCACGCACGCGCGTGCCGCCGGGGAGCAGCCCTTCGTTGACGAACAGCTCGTCGATAACCGCGCCGGATGGCGTGCGCAGGTCGTCGACCTGCCATCCAAATCCGTATGTGGAATCCGGGAACGCGTCGCCGCCGCGCCGCAGCGATCCGCGGATCCGGCGGATGCCGCGCGCGGCGAGCGAGTCGGCCATGTCGCGGAAGGCGTTGCGGTAGTCACCGGCGCGCATCGAGTCGCTGAACGTCGGGTCGCCGCGGCCGATCACGATGAGATCGCCGTCGAGCGTGCTGTCGTGCTCCGCTGCATTGGTCGCAAAGCGCGTGACGAAACGGAAATCGGGGCCGAGCTGCGTGAGCGCCGTGGCGCCGGTGAGCAGTTTTTCGTTCGACGCCGGCATGAAGAGCTTGCCCGCGTTGCGCGAGTAGAGCGTGTCTCCCGTCTGCGGATCGACGATGAGTACACCCCAGTTCGCGCTGCGGAACATCGGATCGGCGATGAGCGAGTCGGCGAACCGGTTCAGCTCAGGGTGCGCGCTGCGCGGGGAGGGCGCCGAAATGCGAGACCGCCCCGCGCACGCCGCCGCGGCCACGGTCGCGGCGATCACGCCGGCTGCTCGCAACGTTCTCAATTGTGGTCTCACTGTGGCCTCACTGTGGCCTCATGGCGCGCGGCTGCTCCGCGCATTGGCCATCGCGAGATCGGTGGCGGAGTTCACGCTGAAAAAGATCTCATCCGGATCGCCCCACGGCGAGGCGTCGACGCGAACGGTGGTCACGTCACCCTGCCACCCGGCCGCGCGCAGCTCGCCGGCGTCGATACGGCGCTCGATCGCCGGCAGGCACGACGTGCGGTACCACGCGCAGAGCGGCTCGAATCCCCAAAGCGAATGGCTCGACGGCACGGCCGCGTCGGCGCCCGCGCGCTCGCCTGCGTCACGCAGCGCTCGCATGAGCCCAGCGGGGACGAAGGGTGAATCCCATGCGAGCGCGAGCACCTCGTCACGCGCGGTGGTGAGCGCCGCGTGAATCCCGCCGAGCGGACCGGCGCCGGTGCGCACGTCCGCGATCGCGGGGACGCCGGGAATCCAGCGCGCGGCTGCCGCGTCATTGGCGATGATGACGAGGTCATCGCACGAACCGCGGAGCGCCGCGGCGACCCGGTCGATCATGCGGACTCCACCCACCGATTCGAGCCCTTTGGCGACGCCGCCGAATCGAGTCGCGCGCCCCCCGGCGAGGATCGCGCCGGTGCAGTGCGCGGAACCCGTCATCCCGGAATCAAGGGCCGGGTTGCCCGCCGCGTTGCGTCGTCCGCGACGATCATCGGGCACCGTGGCGGGCGTCTCACCGGAACGCGCGAAGGGACCATGCGAGTGTGAGGCCCGTGTTCGCGGTCCAGGAACTGAGCGATCCCGTAGGCTTGATGGCGACGGGATCGCCCTGCGTGGAGCGGTACAGCGGCGGATACTTCACTTCCCACCAAAACTGGTTGATGTCCAGCCGGAACTCGGAGCGGCTGCTCGTGACAAGGCGCAATCCGGCACCGTATGAAAACTGAAATGCCGTTCCGAAGCTGTACCCTGAAATGTCGCCCTGGTCGCCGGGTCCGCTGACAACGCCCACACCGATGTTCACGAGGGGCTGGAGGCGATGCCACGTGCGCCTGCCGGTCAGCGAAAGCGCGATCGCGACGCTCGCGTCCACGAGGTCGAGGCCCTTCGTGCCGGTGTTCCTGAGCGCGGCCGCCTTGGTATAGTCGAGGACGGTGCGGTTCGTCGACCCGCCGAGCACCATCCCCGTGACGTAGACGGGCCCGCCGATCGCAAGATCGTAGCGGACCCCGACGACTCCCGCACTCTTCGCATTGACGCCGACGGCGTCGTGGCCTGTCACGATCCACCCGCCGACGAACCCGAGCTGCGGGCCGTCGTGCAGGTCGAGGAACGGGCTCTTGTCCGGCAGCGTGCCGACGACCTGCGCACCGGCCGCGGGCGCGAACGCAACGAGCAGCGCGAGCACAACGCGTAACATCTTCACGTCGTCACCGTCGCGGCGCGCAGGTCGCGGCCGGTCATCTCCGCGGGCGTTTCGACGCCGAGCATGGAGAGCACGGTCGGGCCCACGTCGCGGAGCGCGCCGCCATTCCGCAGCTGCGCGCTTTCGCCGGAGATCACGAATGGCACGGGGTTGGTCGTGTGCGCCGTGTGCGGGCCGCCCGTCTGTGGATCGATCATCATTTCGCAGTTCCCGTGGTCGGCGGTGATGAGGAGCCGGGTTCCGGCCTTCTCCGCGCTCGCGAGCACGCGGGCGAGGCACCGGTCCACCACTTCACACGCCTGGATCGTCGCGGCGAGGTTGCCGCTGTGTCCCACCATATCACCGTTCGCGTAGTTCACCAGAGTGAAATCGTGCGCCCGCGCCTCGATTTGCGCGCACAGCACATCGGTGATACCCGGCGCACTCATTTCCGGCATCAAATCGTATGTAGCGACCTTCTGGCTTGGCACGAGTATCCGTTCTTCGCCCGGATACGGTTCCTCTACCCCGCCGTTGAAGAAATATGTCACGTGGGGGTATTTCTCTGTTTCGGCGGTCCGCAGCGTGGTCATTCCGGCCTCGTGAAGGACCTCGGCCACGATCCGGGCCATCGAAGAGGGCTCGAACGCGACCGGGAGGCCGAACGTCGCATCATACTGCGTCATCGTCGTGACGTGCAGCGCGGGGCGCTTGCCGACGGCGAAGCCGTCGAACGCGGGCGACCCCACGGGCGCGATGGCGCGCACGATCTGGCGCATGCGATCGGAGCGGAAGTTCCAGCAGATCAGCGCGTCGCCGTCGCGCATCGGCGCGACGGGCTTTCCGCTGCTGACGATGACCGCGGGCTTGATGAACTCATCGGTCTCGCCGCGCGCATATGCATCGCGGATGAACTGCGCAGCGTCGGGTGCCGACGGTCCCGTGCCGTCGACGGCGGCGCGATACCAGAGTTCGGTGCGGGGCCACCGCTTGTCGCGGTCCATGCCGTAGTAGCGCCCGCCAACACTCGCGATGACGGCGCGGCCGGTGATCTTCTGCTGGAGCTGCTCGAGGTACCCAAGCGCGGAGGTGGGCATCGTGTCGCGTCCGTCGAGCTCCGCGTGGATCGCGATGCGCGGAACGCCCTCGCGCGTGGCGAGCTCCACCAGCGCGAGGAGGTGCGCCTGGTGGGCGTGCACGCCGCCATCGCCAATGAGACCCATGAGGTGCAGCGTGCCGCCGCTCTTCTTCGCCGCGGCGCACGCCGCCAGCAGTGCACGGTTTCGGAAGAATTCGCCGCTCCGGATGGCTTCGGAGATGCGGACGAGATCCTGCATCACCACGCGTCCGGCGCCGAGGTTGAGGTGCCCGACCTCGCTGTTCCCCATCTGTCCCTCGGGCAAGCCGACGGCACGTCCCGATGCGTCGAGCAGCGTGTGCGGTGCGCGCGACCAGAGCCGGTCCCATGTGGGCACGTTGGCGAGCGCGACGGCATTGCCCTCGCGCTCCTGGCGATAGCCCCACCCGTCGAGCACCACGAGCACGACCGGATTCCGTTGACTTGCAGCTCGCGCCATCGTGGCCCGGCGAAGTGAATGAGGGTACTTTTCGAGTGTGAAAGCTATCGGGAGGCATGTCCGGCTACCAGCGAGTGGAGATCACGACGCTGCGGGTTGCGGAACTCGCCCCGCTGCGGATTGCGGAACTCACCTCGCGACGGTCTTTCGCCGCATCGGTTCAGCGGTGGCGATCGTCGGGCTTGGCGCGGTGGCTGCTCCCATCGCGACCGCGCAAACTGCGATCAGCACGGCCGTCGACGGACGCAGCGCGCCGGACGGGGTTGCGGTGATCTCGTTGCCGGCGGGGACGAAGGTGGCTGTCGTCTCGAGCAAGGGAGCGAATGCGCTGGTGACCGTGGAGGGCTGGGTCGATGCGTCGCGCCTCGCCGGAAAGATCGACACCTTTCCAGCGTCGGTGGACGCGAAGGCGGCGCTGCGGATCCGTGCGACACCATCGGCAACCGGAACGATTCTCGCGGAGCTCCATTCGCGCGTTGGCGTGAGCACGCTCGGCAAGTCAGGCATGTGGACGCGCGTGAAGCGGAGCGCGTGGATTCCGGCCGCGGCGCTCCCGAAGCCGGTGTCCGCCCCGAAGGCCGCGACGGCCCCCGCGCAGAAGACTGTTGTCGCGCCCCCCCCCGCGCGCGCCGCGCCAGCGCCGAAGCCGGCGCCGACGCATGCGGATCCGGCGCCGGTTGTGCCGTCGCCGGCCTCCGCCCCTCCGGCCGGGGCGGCACCGGTCATCCCGGGTGCGATGTCGGCGGCAGCCGCCACCAAACTGCTGGCCGCGCCCGGGGGGCCCGCGGTGGGCGAACTCGCCGCGGGATCAATCGTGCAGCCGCTCGAGCGCGACCACGGATGGTCGAAGGTGCGAATCGAGGGGTGGGTGCAGGACAAGGAGCTTTCGCCGGCGGACACCTCACAAGGATCCCAGCTGACCGCCGCCGACCTCCGCGCCGATCCCGACGGTACTCGCGGGAAGATGGTTCAGTGGGAGGTGCAGGTCCTCTCGCTGCAGACCGCGGATCCGCTGCGCCCCGAACTTGCCCGGGATGAACCGTACCTGCTGGCCAAGGGGCCCGGCGCCGAAGACGCACTGCTGTACCTCGCCGTGCCGCCGTCGCTGCTCACGCAGGCGAAGGCGCTTCCGGCGCTGGCGCGCGTGCTCATCACGGCGCGCGTGCGGTCCGGGCGCAGCGAGCCCGTGGGGATTCCCATCCTGGATCTGCGGTCGATCTCCAAGCGCTGAGCAGCCGCTCCGCATCGAAACCGCGCGACCGGCGGATACGTTGATATGGGTGTGCGCGGCCACCTGACCCGCCGGAGGAGTGCGATGAACGAATTCATGAAAGAACGAATCCAGCGGCGTCTCGAGGCGCTGTCCGACGAGCGCCTGTACCAGGTGCTCGACTACATCGAGTTCCTGGAATCGCGATACGCGCAGCACCCCGTTGCGCCGCCGAATGTCTTCCAGCGGTTTGCGGAGGGCGTGGAGGACACGATGCGCGCCGGCCGGATCTCGGCGTCGACGGTCGCGGAGACGATGGGCCTGATGAGCAAGGCGATGAATGTCCTGTCGGGTGTGGCGGCCGCCGGGAAGAGTGTCGCCAGCGATGTGGTCAGCGCCGCAACGCAGAAACCGCCCGAGCCGCCCAAGGAATAGCTGTGAGCCAACCACCTGGGCAGTTGAATCCTGGCTGAGGGCCGGTTACGTTTCCTCATGGGACTATCAACCCGACCGAAGACCTCAAGGACCGCCCCGGCCACCGCCGGCAGCGGTCCTTCGCGCATTGACGACCCCGCCGCCGGCGCGTCGCGCATCCGTGTGGACGCCGCGCTCACGTTCGACGACGTTCTGCTCGTCCCGCGGCACTCGCTGACCCATCCAAAAGACGTCAGCACCGTCTCCCGGCTGACGCGGGGAATCACGCTCAACGTTCCGCTCGTCGCGGCGGCGATGGATACCGTCACCGAGAGCGAGATGGCGATTGCCATGGCGCGCGCCGGCGGCATTGGCGTGCTTCACAAGAATATGTCGATCGACCGCCAGGCCGCCGAGGTCGATCGCGTGAAGCGCTCCGAGAGCGGGATGATCCAGAAGCCGTATACCCTTCCCGATTCGGCGACGATCCGCGAGGCCGCGTCGCTGATGGCGAAGTTCCACATCTCGGGCGTGCCGATCGTCAACGGCGACGATCGCCTCGTCGGGATCATCACCAATCGCGACCTGCAGTTCGAGCGCAGCCTCGACCAATCCGTGAACACGGCAATGACAGGCGGCGACCGGCTCATCACCGCGCCGATCGGAACGACGCTCGACGAAGCAGAGCGCATCATGGCGAAGCACCGGGTCGAGAAGCTTCCCGTCGTCGACAAGAAAGGCCACCTGATCGGCCTTATCACGGTGAAGGACATCCTCAAGCGCCGCCAGTATCCGATTGCGGCGAAAGACGAGCATGGCCGCCTGCTCGTGGCGGCGGCGATCGGCGCCACCGGCGTCTATCTCGACCGCGCGCGCGCACTCGTCGAGGCGGGGGTCGACGCGCTCGTGGTCGACACGGCGCACGGGCACCACCACGGTGTGCTCGACGCCACCGCGGCAGTCCGCGAGGCGTTCCCGGGCGTGCAGCTCATCGCGGGCAACATCGCGACGCGCGCCGCCGCCGCGGCGCTCGTGGAGCGAGGCGTGGACGGCGTGAAAGTTGGCGTGGGCCCGGGCTCGATCTGCACCACCCGCGTCGTGACCGGCGTTGGCGTGCCGCAGCTGACCGCGGTGATGGAGGCCGTCGAAGGGTCGGGTGACGTGCCGGTGATCGCCGACGGCGGCATCAAGTATTCGGGCGACATCGTCAAGGCGATCGCCGCAGGAGCCTCGTCCGTGATGATGGGGTCGATGCTGGCGGGCACGGAGGAGAGCCCGGGTGAATCGCTGCTCCTCGAAGGGCGCCGGTTCAAGATGATCCGCGGCATGGGCTCGATGAGCGCAATGCAGGACGGCAGTGCCGACCGCTACTTCCAGGACGGGGAGATGAGCGCCAAGAAGTTCGTCCCCGAAGGGATCGAAGGCCGCGTGCCGTACAAGGGGCCGGTGAGCGACGTGCTCTATCAGATGGTGGGCGGCCTCCGCTCGGGAATGGGCTACGTCGGCTGCGCGAACATCGAGATCCTGCGCACCGAGGCCGAGTTCGTGCGCATCACGGCTGCGGGGCTCCGCGAGTCGCATCCGCACGACGTGACGATTACGCGCGAGGCGCCGAACTACAGCGTCTGATGGACTGTGGTGTTTTTGGTTCGTGGGCTTTGGTCTTCGGTCTGTAGCACATGGTTCATAGTTAAATGTGTGGGGTAGTGTGTGTGTGTGGCGATTCACGCACCAACGACTGAAGTCCTGGGACGAGAAGCCAGATACTCCGAACCACCCGCGAAGAACATCCGACCAACCACCACCTGCGGCACGCCCCGTACGTCGGCGAACGATCCGTGCCCGTCGTTTATTGACAAATCGCCGCGCCCGAGCGCACTTTCACCGCTGGATCAGGAATCTCGGATGACGGCGGGGCTGACGGCACCAACGCTCGCTCCGCCGATCTCTTTTTGGAGACCCCTCATAGTGCGGACACCATGGGCTTAAATCTCTTTGCGCGTAAGGACCTCCGGACCATGCTTTCCGAATCGGAAGGCGAAGCGGGTGGACTCAAACGCTCGCTTGGTCCGCTGAACCTCGTCACACTGGGAATCGGCGCCATCATCGGCACCGGCATCTTCGTGCTGACCGGGACTGTTGCCGCGTCGTACGCCGGTCCGGCGGTGGTGATCTCGTTCATCATCGCGGGGATCGCGTCCGCCTTCGCCGGCCTCTGCTACGCCGAGTTTTCTGCGCTCATTCCGATCGCGGGCAGCGCATACAGCTACGGCTACACGACGCTCGGTGAGATCGTCGCCTGGATCATCGGCTGGGCGCTCATCCTGGAATACGCGTTCGGGGCGGCGACCGTGGCCGTGGGGTGGAGCGGCTACATCAGCAGCCTGCTCGCGAATTTCAATATCTACATTCCGCCGGCACTCACCGGCGCGCCCGGGACCGACCTGGTGCTGCTGGATGGGCACTGGACGCAGGCCGCCGCCGTGAAGGGGCAGGACATCGCCAACCTGCAGCACATGACGACGAGCTTCAACCTGATGGCGTTCCTTGGCATCCTGGCGGTGACGGTGATCCTCGTCATCGGCATCAAGGAGTCCGCGAACGTCAACACGGCGATCGTCGCGGTGAAGGTCTCGGTGCTCCTGGTGTTCATCGGCCTCGCGTCGCAGTTCCTCTTTCTCGCGGGCCATCTGGATATCGCCACGGCCAACTGGCACCCGTTCATTCCGCCGAACACCGGACACTTCGGTGAGTTCGGCTGGTCGGGAATCCTGCGGGGCGCGGCGGTCATTTTCTTTGCGTACATAGGATTTGACGCCGTCTCGACTGCGGCACAGGAAGCCAAGAATCCCAAGAAGGACATGCCGATCGGCATCCTCGGATCGCTGATCATCTGCACGATCCTCTACATCATCGTCGCGGCACTGACGACCGGCCTCAAGAACTACACGCAGCTCAACGTCGCGGAGCCGATCGCACTCGCGGTCGACGTCGCCGGCGTGAAGTGGGGCAGCATGCTCGTGAAGATCGGTGCCATCGGCGGGCTCAGCTCGACGATGCTGGTCATGCTGCTCGGCCAGTCGCGCATCTTCTTCACGATGTCCAGCGACGGGCTGCTCTGGAAATGGGCTGGGAAAATCCACCCGAAGTTCCGTACGCCCTACATCTCGACGATCGTCGTCGGACTCTGCGTGGCGACCCTTGCCGCGGCGCTTCCGGTGTCGACGCTCGCGGAACTGACCAGCATCGGGACGCTGTTCGCGTTCACCATCGTTTGCGCGGGCGTCTGGATCCTCCGTGTGCGCGAGCCCGATCTGCCCCGGCCGTTCAAGACGCCGTTCGTTCCGTTCGTGCCGATCATGGGCGTGGTGGTGTCGCTCGCGCTGATGCTCGCGCTCCACCTGCTCACCTGGGAAGTGTTCCTCGGCTGGCTGGCGCTCGGCCTCGTCGTGTACTTCACGTACAGCCGCTATCACAGCAAGGTGCAGCTCGACCTGCAGAAGTCCGGGAAAAAGTAAGCGCGGGAAAAAGCTCGGACGTATCTTAGAGCGGCGCCCGGAGGTCTCCGGGCGCCGCTTTCTTTTCGCTCACGGTACGGATGACCACCCCACCGCCCGACGATCCCCTCGCCGTCCCCGCGCAGCGGGGTGCGGACATCAAACGACTCGCGTCTGAGCTCCAGCGCGGCCAGACCATCGCGCTCTCGACCCACATCAACGCCGATGGCGACGGCTGCGGGTCGGAAGCCGCACTCGCGCGCCTCCTCCAGCAAATGGGAATGACGGCGCAGATCGTGAACCCGACGCCGTGGCCGTCGATGTTCGATTTCCTCCTCGGCGACGATGTGCACGATCGCTCGGCGGCCGGCGCGGGCGCGCTCGAGCACGCCGACCGGCTGGTCGTGCTCGACATCAGCGACGTGAAGCGGCTCGGCACGCTCGCGCCCGCGGTGCGCGCGCTCAAGACGCCGCCGCTGGTCATCGACCACCACCTTCCGGGCGAGGAGCCGCCCGGGGTCATTCGCGTGACGGACGTGGTTGCGTGCGCCACCGGCGAGCTCGTCTACGACTTCGCCGCGACGCTCGGCCTCGAGATCACGCCGGCGATCGCCACGGCGCTGTACGTCGCGCTCCTGACCGACACGGGCGGGTTCCGGTTCAGCAACACGTCGCCGCGCTGCCACGCGATCGCCGCGCGCCTGCTCGCGGCCGGCGTGGATCCGGAGGAGATGTACCGGCGCATTTATGCTTCGGTGCCGCGGGGCCGCCTGCGGCTGCTGCGCGACGCGCTCGACACGCTCGAAGTGGACGAGGCGAAGGGACTGGCATGGGTGTCGATCGCCGCCGGCGCGCTCGAGAAGTACGACGTGAACAGCGAGAGCCTCGACGGCATCGCAGAATATCCGAGGTCCGTGATGGGCGTGAAGCTCGCGCTGCTGTTTCGCGACCTCGGGCACGGCAAGGTGAAGATCTCGTTTCGCTCGGTGCGCGGCGTGGACGCCAATGCGCTTGCCAGGCAGTTCGGCGGCGGCGGACACGCTCGTGCCTCGGGAGCGATGGTGTCGGGGACGCTCAATGACGTGCGTGAGAAGGTGATCGCGGCGGCGAGGGGGATGCTGTAGAACAGCGATGGAAGATCGAAGATGGAAGATCGAAGATGGAAGATGAACGTGCCTCCATCTTCCATCTTCCATCTTCGATCGTAGTTAGCTTTGAGCATGCCCGTCTCATTCAGCCAGCGAATCGAAGAAGCCCTCTCGAAGGTCATCAACGCGCGCACGCGCTCGGACGTGCTGTCGGGATCGCAGGTCCGCGACATCGCGACCTCGACCGAGGGGCGCGTGCGGCTCACCCTGATCCTGACGGCCGAGGACGACGCGACGCTTGCGCGCGATGTACGGCAGGCGATCGAGCGCGTCGACGGTGTGACGGACGTGCGCGTGGACGTGAGGGACCCGTCGGAGCTTCCGCATCAGGTGGCTGGCGCGCACGCGGCCGCGCGCCCGGCCGCGCCGGCGGGTGCACCGGCGGGTGCACCGGCGGGCGGGCCGCCCAAGCGCGCCGCGCTCCCCGTGATGGACCAGAAGCCCGCGGCGGCGCGCGTCGCGGCGCCGACGCCCGTGGCGTATCCGAACCTCGGCAAGGTGATCGCCGTCAGCTCGGGGAAGGGTGGCGTGGGGAAGTCGACCGTGACCGTGAACATCGCGGTGGCGCTCGCGAAACTCGGCAAGCGCGTGGGGTTGATGGACGCGGATATCTATGGACCGAATATTCCGCGCATGATGGGAGTCAACGAGCCGCCCCCGGTGCAGAACGAGAAGATCCAGCCGCTCGAGGCGTTCGGCGTGAAGCTGATCTCCCTTGGGTTTCTCATTGAACGCGACCAGCCCGCGATCTGGCGCGGACCGATCGTGATGAAGATCATCACGCAGTTCCTGCGCGACGTGCAGTGGGGCCAGCTGGACTATCTGCTCGTGGACATGCCGCCGGGAACCGGCGATGCACAGCTCTCGCTCGTGCAGGCGACGCAGGTCTCCGGCGCGATCATCGTCACGACGCCGCAGGAAGTCGCCGTCGGCGACGCGCTGCGCGGGGCGAAGATGTTCGAGCGCGTCGGTGTGCCGGTGGTCGGCGTGGTGGAGAACATGAGCTACTTCGAGTCACCGGAAACCGGAAAGCCGCTCGCCATTTTTGGCACCGGCGGCGGCAAGCGCCTGGCGGATGAACTCGGCGTGCCCCTGCTCGGCGAGGTGCCGCTCTATCCGCCGGTGCTCGAAGGCGGCGACACCGGCCGGCCGATTGTCGTCTCCGATGAGAAATCGTCCGCCGCGCGAAAACTCTCCGAGATCGCCGCGAAGCTCACCGCCTTCTAAAGCCCTTCCACCCCCCGCATTCCTCTTCCGCATCGCGCAGCGGGCTGAATCTCGTCCCTCACTTTTGAACGCGCGTGAGGGTCAGTCCTCCCATGAACGCCCGCAGGTGCACGCGAACATGCCGCGTGGCAGCCTTGTAGTTGTCGGAGTACCACCCGTCCGGCCCTTTCGTGAAGCCGTCCTTCTTGAAACTGCCGAGCAGCGTCCGCTCATCGACGAACACGCCGTCGTCCGGCGCCACGTTGAGTTCGAGCCCTCCGAGTGCGAGGGTCGCGGTGACGTCCACGTCGCGAGTCAGCACGCCGCCGAAATCGATCGAGAGCGAGCCCGCGCCCACCTCGGCGATGATCCGCGACACGCCGGAGTTGGCCGCGTCGAGGAGCTTCACTTGCGCCGCGCCGACCTGCAGCGTCATCGTGCGAAGTGTCTCACGATTGGGCCGGTCGAAGCTCGCGGTGACGTCGGCAGCACCGCTGCGCAATGAGAGATCGGTGAGGCGCAGGCCGCCGAGCTGAAGGTTCGCGTCCACCGCGCCGAGTTCCAGCGAGAGGTCGATCGGCACCGCCGGGTTCAGTTCGGCCTGCATCGATCCGGCATCGTGTTCGGCGTCGACGTTGCTCATGTGCATGCCGCGCAGATCGAGGCCGAGCGAGAGAACGCGCGTCGCGGTGTCGAACGCCGCGACCGGCTCCGCGCGGTCTGCGTCGTAATGCATGGTGGCGCGGTAAAGGGTGCCGGTCGCGGCGGGCTTCAGCTCGAGCTTCCCGACCGCGTAGTCGATGTGGGCGGCGACGGCGCCAGTGTCCCGCGCCTGGCGTGACACATCGACCGTCCGCCAGGTCTGCGCGGACGCCGGTGCGGCGGCCGCGAGTACCGCGAATGCTGCAAGGCTCAGGTGTCGCATCGGGTCACTTCGGCAGGGAGGTGCCGTACGGCGTCGGCCGCCGCGCCGCGGTGACGCCCGCCACGGGTGTCGGTGTGGCCCAGCTTGCCGTGTTCAGCGCGCGCTGCGTGGAGGGCGCCGCGGCCCGCCGGACGCCACCTCGGGAAATGACGCCTGCGCCAAGTCCGGCCGTGGCCGCGACCCAGGTGATCGCGACCGCGACCATGCGCGCGAGCAGCTCGAGCCGTGGCGACCAGCTCAGCGCACCGGCGATGAACCACGGGACCATCAGCAGAAGGAGCCCGTAGACCATCGCACGCAGCGCGGCCGTCCGGTGCGCGCCGACTCCGGCTTCGTCGCCTCCGAGGACGCTTCCTCCGGCGATCCGCGCGATGGCGAGCAGGCCGAGCGTCACGAGCCCCGCGGCTGCCAGGATGTACGCGACGATCGCGAACGGGATGAGGAGCGCGCCGAGAATCGTCAGCGCGAGGCCCACGCACAGCAGTGCGAGCGCCGGGGCGAGGGCGAGCTGCGTCGCGATGCCGGCCAGGAATGACCGGCCGAACCCGCGTTCGAGCGCGTCGGACACGGCGTCGAGGTTGGTCGATGCGAACACGAGCACGCCGATGCCGACGATCACGAGCATGGCGAGCCATCCGCCGGCGAGGGCGACGGCGTGCATCGTCGTCGCAGCCGGGGATCGCGGGACGGCCGACGCCGGCGTGTTGATCGCATGCAGGTCGCCGGAGAGCGATCGGGTGTCGCCGTCCACGACGCCGCCATCCAGCACAACCTTGCCGAGGATCGCGTACGCGTTGCCGTGCACCGCGCCGCCTTTGTGGACGATGATGTCGCCGCCGTAGGTCACCGCATTGCCGGCGATCGCGCCGTTCACGGCGAGCGTGCCACCGGCAATCGCGATGGAACCGGCGGTGCGGCGGTTCGCGGCAATGGTGGAGTCGCCGAACGCGAACGACGCGGCGGCGGGGATCCACGACGAATCGGACGTGCCGCGCAGGTTGGCGATCGCCCGCCCGAGCGAGTCGCCGGAAATGCCCGAGCCGTGCTGCTGGGCGCCGAGGTGCGTCGCGCCGGCGCTCAGCGCGACGACGATGAGGGCCACCACGCGCGGCGTGGCGGCATGCGCAAACCGGGTGCGCATGCCGCTACTCCCGGCTGCGACGCGAGGACGACGCGAGCGCGCGGAGGCCGAAGGCCGCGCCGCCCACCGCGACGACCATCACTCCGGTGCCAAGCGCCAGTCCGCGCAGGCCGCTGGAGCGAAGGGCATCGAGTCCGCCCTGGCCGAACGCGGCGCCGACGACGGACGTCGCGACGTCGAACAGGGCGCCGCGGGCGCGGCCGGCGGCGAGATTGAACGAGTAGACAGCAAGGTCGGCATGCAGCGCGAGCCACACCGCACCCGAGGTGAGCGCGAGCGCAAACGCGGATGCCGTGGCGGCCATCACGACGCGCATCCGCGCAGACTGCGGAACGAACCGGCGCGCGGTCTCGAGCACGGCGACGTGCCACGGCTCGACGATCTGCACCTGCGCCATCACGCGGTCCGCGAACTGCGGCCGCGGCGCGAGGCGCGGAAGGTCTTCGAGTGCCTGCACGATCTTGCGCGACCGCGCGAGCCGGGCCTGGCAGTCCTCGCACTCGGCGATGTGCGCCTGCAGCGGGGCTACGCCAAAGCCGACCTCGCCGTCGAGCAGGAGGTCGATCTCGTTAGGAAGCAGGTGACGGTGTTGCATGGTTTCTCCTCTGACTACGACAGCCGGGTTGCTTGAGTTTCACTGATGACCGGGGACCGATGACCAAGGACCGAAAACCCATTTTCGGTCTGTATTCGGGGGCTATTCCCGAAGGTGATCCAATGATTCGCGCAGTTGGTGCCGAGCCCGGTGGATGTACGTTTTCACCGTACCGAGCGGCAGGTCGAGCGTCGCGGCAATCTCCTCGTAGCTTCGGCCCTCGACATGCCGGAGCAGGATGCACGAGCGGTATTCGGGACGAAGGCGCGCAATCGCCTTCTCGATGGCGGAGCCGAGCTCCTTGGATTCCATCTCGTCGAGCGCGGATTCGTCCTCACTGGCGATGTCGAACGACGTGGCCTCGATTTCCGACGCCGTGCCCGCGTGCGGCGACCCGCTCATGGATATCGTCGCCAGCTGGCGCCGGCGCAGGTGATCGATCGCGACGTTGTTGGCGATCTTGAACAGCCAGCTCGAGAGCTTGAACTCGGGCCGGTACTTGTCGATGTGGTTCAGGACCTTGATGAACGTGTCCTGCGCGAGGTCCTCGGCCGTGGCGCTGTCGCGGACCATCCGGAAGATCAGGGAGAAGACCGGCCGCTCATAGCGGCGCACGAGTTCGCGGAACGCGTCCTCGCGCCCTCGCTGGGCGAGCGCGACGACGTCTGCGTCGGGGAGGTTCGAGAGGTCGAGGAGGGCCGCCATTCGCGTGAGCGAAACTTGCCCGCCCTCTCACCACCGGGCAACTTTCGCGTCTCATGACGACGCCACAATTGGAGGCTCACGATGCGCGCGCGGCGGCCGCCGGCGCGCCGGTGAAGCGCTCCTACGTGCAGCGGATCTTCTCCGAGATCGCGCCGCGCTACGACCTCCTCAACCGGTTGCTCAGCGGCGGGATCGACCGCTCCTGGCGGCGCGCCGCGATCGCCGCGCTCGGCGTGGACCGGCGGCCGTCCGGCGTGTACCTCGACGTCTGCGCGGGGACGCTCGACGTCGGCGCCGCGATTTCCAGGCTCCGGGGCTTTGCGGGGTTCGTCCTGGGCGCCGATTTCGCGGAGCCCATGCTCCGGGCCGGGCGGGGGAAGGCGCCGGCCGCGGTGCTCGTCACGGTCGTGGCCGACGCACTCACGCTTCCGGTCGCCGCCGGATCGTGCGATGGCGCGATCGTCGCGTTCGGGATCCGCAACGTCGTCGACATGCCCGCGGCGTTTCGCGAGATCCTCCGCGTGCTCACGCCGGGCGCCCGGTTCGTGATTCTCGAGTTTTCGACGCCGCGCTCGGCGATCATTCGCGCGACGTACAACCTGTATTCGCGGCGCGTGCTCCCGCTCGTTGGCGCGCTGATTTCGGGGCACCCGACAGCCTACCAATACCTTCCCGACAGCATCGCGCAGTTTCCGTCGGCGGAAAAACTGAAGGCCATGATGTCCGACGCGGGTTTTGCGAACGTGTCCACGACGCGCCTCACTTTCGGAGTGGCCGCCCTTCACGTCGGGGAAAAACCATGAGCCTCGACACGCTCTCCGAGTTCATCGCGGCGATTGACTCCATCGGCGAGCTGGTGCGCGTGCGCGAACCGGTCCGCGTCGAACTCGAGCTCTGCGAGATCGCCGACCGCGTGATGAAGCGGCCCGGCGGCGGCATGGCGATCCTGTTCGAGCACCCGGTGCTCCGCGACGGCTCGCGGTCGCCATATCCGGTCGCGATCAACCTGTTCGGGTCGATGAAGCGGATGGCGCTCTCGCTCGGCGTGCAGGACCTCGACGAGCACGGCGCGCGCATCACGAAGCTCCTCGATCTCAAGGTGCCCGAGGGGCTGCTCGGGAAGTTCGCCCTGCTCCCGCGCCTGATGGAGATCGCCAAGTTTCCGCCCCGTGTGAAGGGCGGAACTCCGGCGTGCCAGGAAATCGTCTGGCGCGGCGATGAGATCGACCTCGACAAATTGCCGATCATCACCTGCTGGCCGCAGGACGGCGGGCCGTACATCACGCTGCCGATGGTGATCAGCAAGAACCCGCAGTCCAAGGTGCGGAACGTGGGGATGTACCGCGTCCAGCAGCTCTCGAAGAACACGCTCGCGATGCACTGGCAGCGCCACAAGGTCGGGGCCGCGCACTGGCGCGAGATGGCCGCGCGTGGCGAAAAGATGCCGGTGTGCATCGCGATTGGCGCGGATCCAGCGTCGGTGTATTCCGCGAGCGCTCCGCTGCCGCCGACCGTAGACGAGTTCATTTTCGCCGGGTTCCTGCGCAAGGCGCCGGTGCATCTCGCGAAGGCGGTCACGTGTGATCTCGAAGTGCCGGCGGACGCGGAGTTCGTTCTGGAGGGATTCATCGATCCGGCCGAACCACTCGTGACCGAGGGGCCGTTTGGCGACCACACGGGATTTTATTCGGAAGCCGACCTGTATCCGCTGGTGCACGTGACCGCGGTGACGATGCGGAAGAATCCCGTGTATGCGACGACGATCGTGGGTCGCCCGCCGATGGAGGATTTCTACCTCGGCCACGCGACCGAGCGGATTTTCCTGCCGCTGCTCAAGCTGACGATCCCGGAGATCGTGGACTACCACATGCCCGCCGAGGGGATCTTTCACAATCTCGTGTTCGTGTCGATCAAGAAGGAGTATCCGGGCCAGGCGTACAAGGTGATGAACGCGATGTGGGGGCAGGGGCTCATGTCGCTCGCGAAGGTGCTGGTCGTTGTGGATGACTGGGTCGACGTGCGCAATCCACAGGAGGCGTGGTGGGTGGCGCTGAACAACATCGACCCCGAACGTGACGCGCGGTTCACCATGGGCCCGGTGGACGTGCTCGATCATTCGAGCCGGGCGTTCACGTATGGGTCGAAGATGGGACTGGATGCGACGCGGAAGCTGCGCGAGGAGGGATTTTCGCGGAATTGGCCGCCGTTGATTGAGATGGACGCGGCGACGAAGACGAGAGTGGATGAGATGTGGGGGAAGCTTGGACTCGCCGATGGCTGAGGGGCAGATGATTGCGGGGGGGTCGCGGTTCGTGCGGTATGCGAACTTCGTCAAGTTGCCGCACACGGTGTTTGCGCTGCCGTTCGCGCTCGTGGGCGTGACGCTGGCATCGTATCGCGCGCCCGTTTCGTATGTGGCGCTTGCGTGGGTCGTGCTCGCGTTCACCGCCGCGCGGTTCGCGGCGATGGGATTCAACCGGATCGTGGATCGCGTGTATGACGCGAAGAACCCGCGGACGGCAATGCGCGAGATCCCGAGCGGCACGATGGGCGTGAAGGAGGCGAAGTTCCTCGTCATCGCCGCGATCCTGCTCTTCGAGTTTGCCGCGTGGAAGCTGAACTTCCTCTGCTACATGCTCTCGCCCTTCGCGCTCGCGTGGGTGCTCTGCTACAGCTTCACCAAGCGCTTCACGCAGTGGTCGCACCTCGTGCTCGGCCTCGGCCTCGGGATCGCGCCGGTCGGCGGGTACCTCGCGATCACCGGCCTGTGGAGCGATCCGTGGTGGATGCTGGTCGCGCTCGCCGGCGCCGTGATGTGCTGGACCGGCGGCTTCGACATCCTCTACGCGCTGCAGGACATCGAGTTCGACCGCGCGAACGGGCTGTACTCACTCCCCGCGAAGGTCGGTGCGACGCGGGCGCTCACGATCGCGCGCGTCCTGCACTTCCTGACCGTTGCACTGCTCGCGCTCGTCGGATTTGCGGCGGGGCAGGGGGCGCTCTACGACGTCGGCGTCGGCGTCGCGGCCGCGCTGCTCGTGTTCGAGCATTCGCTCGTGCGGGCGGACGATGTGTCGAAGGTGGACAAGGCATTCTTTACGGTGAACATGGCGCTGTCGAGCGCGTTCTTCGCGTTCGTGCTCGCGCAGCGGATTCTGGCGTGACGCGCGCGCGCCGCGAGCCGCCGGTGGTGATGGCGTTCACCGGCGCGTCGGGCGCGCCCTATGGCGTGCGCCTCCTGCAACAGCTCACGGCACTGGGCGCCGACGTGTCGCTCATCGTCTCGTCGCACGGCCTGCGGCTGCTCAGCACGGAGACCGACGTCGGCGATCTCGACGGCCTGCGCGCCGCCGTCGGCACCGGAGTGTGGGATGCCCATGTGACCGTGTTCGACGACGCCGACCGCGGCGCGGGCCCGGCGTCCGGATCGGCGAAGACGCGCGGCATGGTCATCTGCCCGTGCTCGATGGGAACGCTGGCGTCGATCGCGGCGGGCACGTCGCGGTCGCTCGTCGAGCGTGCGGCGGACGTGACGCTCAAGGAGCGGCGCCCGCTCGTGCTGGTTCCGCGCGAGACGCCGCTGAGCGCGATCCACCTCGAAAACATGCTGCGCCTGGTGCACGCAGGCGCGGTGGTGCTGCCGGCGTCGCCGGGATTTTACCACCGTCCGGCGAGTGTCGCAGAGCTGGTCGATTTCGTGGTCGCGCGCGTGCTCGACCACCTGGGAATCGAGAACACGCTGGCGCCGCGGTGGGGAGAAGGCGGCGCGGATTCGCGGTGCTGATCGGGCTCATCAGCGACACGCACGGGCTCCTGCGCCCGGAAGTGCACGCCGCATTCGCCGGCGTCGAGCTGATCCTGCACGCCGGCGACGTGTGCGGCGACGAGATCCTCGATGAGCTCGCGCTGATTGCGCCCGTGCGCGCGGTGTACGGCAACAATGACGCGCCGTGGGATCCCCGTCTCGCCGCGGCGATCGACGACACGTTCGCCGGCGTTCGCGTGCACGTGAGCCACGGGCACGAAGTCGGGAAGGTCACGCCGGCGAACCTTGCGGCCGCCTACGACGCCGACGTGATCGTGTACGGGCACACGCACGTGCAGAAGGTTACGCGGGCGGGCGCGAGGCTGATCGTGAATCCCGGCGCGGCCGGTCCGCGACGCTTCAGTCTCCAGGCGTCCGTCGCGCTCCTCACCGTTGCGGACGGCGCGGCGGATGTCGCCATGGTTCCGCTGACGGCCTGAGCGCGACGCGCGCGCGGCGCTTTTCAACGCCCGGGCCGCGGGAGAAGTACAGAGGAGCGGGGCGCGCCGGAGTATGGACTCACCGGCGACCGCGCGTTACAATCACCTCCCTTACACATGAAAGCACGGAGCCGCCGATGAAACCAATACGCAGCCTGCTCCTCGCCGGGACGGTCGTCGCGCTCGGCGCGACGTTCGGCGCCGGACGGGCCACGCTCGACGCCGCCACGAAGCGAGCGGCGCAGCAGGCACCGAAATTCGTGGTGGACCCATACTGGCCGAAGCCTCTGCCGAGCCATACGCTGCTCGGCTCGGCCAATGGAGTCGCCGTCGATGCACACGATCACGTGTTCGTCGTGAACAATCCGGCGTCGTTCACCGCGCGGACGGAAATCGGTGCCGCGACGAATCCCCCGACCGGCAATTGCTGCGAACCGACGTCGCCCGTACTGGAGTTCGACGCCAGCGGCGCGCTGGTCGCGCACTGGGGCGGCCCGGGTCCGGGATACGACTGGCCCGCGACGCCCTCGGGCATTGCGGTGGACGACAATGGCAACGTCTGGATCGGCGGCAGCGGCGTGGCCGACGGCCAGGTCCTCAAATTTTCGGGCGACGGCAAGTTCCTGATGCAGTCCGGCAAGCCCGGCACGGCAACGGCGGCCGCGGCCGCGGAGACTGGGGGCTATGCACCCGGCACCCTCGGCGGCAGCGCGCCCGCGGGACGCGGCGGACGCGGCGGACGCGGTGGCGGCGCCGGAACGAACCCTGTGCAGCAGCCGCCGGGCAACAGCAACAACATGGATGAATTCGGCGCGCCCGCACGGTTCGCGTTCGACTCGAAAGCGAACGAAGTGTTCGTCGCAGACGGGTATCGCAACCGCCGCGTCGCAGTGCTCGACATGACGACCGGCAAGATCAAGCGCATGTGGGGAGCGTACGGCAAGAAGCCGGACGACACGGATCGCAGCGAGTACGCGGCCGGCGCCCCGGCGGCACAGCACTTCCGCGACGTCACCTGCGTTGCGCTTGCCAGGGATGGCATGCTCTACGTTTGCGACCGCGGCAATGACCGGATCCAGGTTTTTCAGAAAAACGGGACGTTCGTGAAGGAAAAGAGTGTCGCGCCGAAGACGCTCGGCGAGGGCTCCGTGTGGGACATCGCCTTCTCGCGCGATGCAGGCCAGAAATACATCTATGTTGCCGACGGGTCGAGCGACCGGGTACGCGTGCTGGACCGCGCGACGCTCGAGGAGCTGACCACGTTCGGAGACGGCGGCCGCAGGCCGTCGCAGTTCACGGGGCTCCAGGGAATCGCCACCGACTCGAAAGGCGACATCTACACGACAGAGACTTACGAGGGAAAACGAGTGCAGAAGTTCGATTACAAAGGTCTCGCCACCGTCACCCAGCATGACCAGGGCACGGTGTGGCCCGGGAGCGGCAAATGAACCGGAACAGGATCCTTCTCGCCGGCGCGGCGCTCGGCGTCTTCGCCGCGGCCGGAGTCGGCCTGCGGAAGCTCGACGCGAAGCCTGCGGTGCAGACCGTGGAGGTGCCGCGCTTCGTGGTCGACCCGCTCTGGCCCAAGCCGCTGCCGCATCACTGGGTAGTGGGCATGATGGTCGGCGTCTCCGTGGACTCGCACGATCATGTGTTCATCGTGCACCGCCCGCGCAGCCTGAACAAGGAGACGGAAATCGGGGCAGCGGGAAATCCGCCGACCTCCGACTGCTGCGTCCCGGCGCCGCCGGTGCTCGAGTTCGATCCGGCGGGCAACCTGGTCAACGCATGGGGCGGGGAGGGAGCGGGGTACGACTGGCCGAACGGCGTCGGCGCCGCGGGTGAGCACGGCATAGCCGTCGACAAGGAAGGCAACGTCTGGCTCGGCAGCACGGGGACCACCGACCGGCAGATCCTCAAGTTCACGCACGACGGCAAGTTCATTGCGCAGTTCGGCAAACCGTCGCCGGGGAAGAACAGCCTCAGCACGACCGACTTCGCCGGGGTCGCCACGATGAGCTTCGACGATAAGGCGCACGAGGCGTACGTCGCCGACGGGTACCGCAACAAGCGCGTGGTGGTGATCGACATGACCACCGGAGCCGTGAAGCGCTTCTGGGGCGCGTACGGCCACAAGCCTGATGATACGGACAACACGCCGTATGTGCCCGGCGGCACGCCGTCGCCGCAGTTCGGCAATCCCGTCCACTGCGCGATGCTCTCGGACGACGGACTGGTCTACGTCACCGACCGCAAGAACGACCGCATCCAGGTGTTCCACAAGGACGGCACGTTCATCAAGGAAAAGATCATCGCGCCCGAGACGCTCGGCGACGGATCGGTGTGGGAAGTCGCGTTCTCCGGCGACCCCGCGCAGAAGTACATGTACATCACGGACGGCAAGAACGAGAAGGTCTACATCCTCGACCGGCAGTCTCTCGAGGTGCTCACGTCGTTCGGCGACGGCGGCCGCGAGCCGGGCGCGTTTTTTGGCGTGCACAGCATCGCGACGGATTCAAAGGGGAATATCTACACGACCGAAACGTACGAGGGGCGGCGGATTCAGAAGTTCACGTACAAGGGCATTGGGCCGGTGTCCGAGAAGGATCAGGGGGTTGTCTGGCCGTAAGCTGCTGAATAACGACAAAGCTGAGAAACAGTGGTGAGTGGTGAGGGCCCCGTGGTCGGTGTTTAGTGTAGGGAGGGACACAAAACCCACAACTTGGCCCACCTGACAAACCACAGGGGTTTGGCGGTGAGCA
>JBIOHR010000033.1:0-24041 GCA_044449085.1 Gemmatimonadales bacterium
CGCGGCGAGCGCGAGACGGTGGGCCGGTACGACAGCCGCATCATCGGGCTCAACGGCAATGCGTCTGCGACGCGTGAGGATTACGATCCTTCGGACGCGGCGCCGACGGGCGCGTTCATGTCGTCATTCATGCGCTACCTGCAGAACGACCTGAACTATACCAGCGATCTCCAGTACTACCTCGGCGGCCACACCGGACGCTGGGACTACAGCAACTTCGGCAACTCGTTCGCGAACGAGACCGATGAACTGCGCACGGCGATGGCGAAGAATCCATATCTCCACGTGATGGTCGGCGCCGGTTACTACGACATGGCGACGCCGTTCGCGAACGCGGAGTACACGTTCAAGCATCTCGGATTCGACAAGACGTACAGCGACCGGGTGAAGTTCGAGTATTACCAGAGCGGGCATATGGCATATCTGAACCAGAGCTCGGCCAAGGAGTTGAAGCAGAATTTCGCGGCCTTCGTGGCATCTACTGAGCACGAGACGAAGACCACCCCGTAAAGTTCATCTGCCCTCCTCAAGCTCGGAGCGGGCGTCCCTCCGCTCCCGGCATGGAGAGGACAGATCACCCTGCACAGGCAACGATTCGGAGCGCTCTGATGGTCTAACTCCGAGCCCATCCCTCTGAGCGGACCCGCCGATGACCGAGCTTCGCTACGCCTTCCGCAGCCTCTTCAAATCCCCCGGCTTCGCCACCGTCGCGATCCTCACGATCGCCATCGGCATCGGCGCGAACACGACGATCTTCAGCGTCTTCAACAAGGTGGTGCTGCATCCGATCGATCTCCCCGACGCGGGGCGGCTCGTGCGGATCTGGACGAACAACAAAGCCCGGAATGTCGTCGCGCCGGTGATGTCTGTCCCCAAGTACCGCGTGTTCAGCGAGCAGCAGACCGCGTTCAGCGGGTTCGCCGCCTCGTCGTTCAACTCGCGCGTGCTCACGCGTGAGGGCGCGGATCCCGAGCAGCTCTCGACGATCGACGTCACGCAGAGTTTCATCACGACACTCGGGTTACAGCTCGAGCGGGGCCGGAACTTCACGGCTGACGAGGACAAGCAGAACGGCCCTCACGTCTGCATCCTTTCGTACGACCTCTGGAAGACGCGGTTCGGCAAGCGCGACGACATCGTCGGCCGGATGATCCAGCTCGACGGCGTCGGCACGACGGTCGTCGGCGTCCTCGCGGAGGGTCTTCCCGCGCCGATCTCGTTCGTGCAGGCGCTGCAGCCGTGGCCCTTCACGCCGAGCTTCCTCACGCCGGCACAGATCGAGGGCGGCGCCGGGTTCCTTCAGATAACGGGGCGGATCAAGCCGGGGCTGACGTTCGCCCAGGCCGATGCCGACGTGCGCGCAATTTCTCGGCGCTACAAGGATGCGTTTCCGGGCCGGCTCGACGGCAACAACGAGAACGAGCTGCGCACATGGATCGAAGAGCAGGTCGGGCAGGTGCGGCCGACCTTCGTGCTGCTCCTTACCGCCGTCGGGTTCGTGCTGCTGATCGCGTGCGCGAACGTCTCCAATCTCTTCCTCGGACGGCTCTCCGCGCGGCATAAGGAGATCGGCGTCCGCCTCTCGCTCGGCGCGACGCGGCGGCACCTCATCCGGCAGTTCCTGCTCGAGACGCTGATTTTCTGCACCTGCGCCGCGACGCTCGGCGTTCTCATGGCGTTTTTCGCGCTGAAAGGCGTGCAGGCGGTGTTCGCGAACCAGTTCCAGTCCACGACGACCTTCCCGCTCGACATCGCCACGCTCGCGTTCACGATCGGGCTGTCGGTGCTTTCGTCGCTGGTGATCGGATTCATCCCTGCGATGCAGGCGTCGAACGTGAATCTCGCCGACGTGCTGAAGGACAGCTCTCGCGGCACGGCGGGCGGCGCGCGTGGCACGCGTTTCCGCGGATTTCTCATTGTGGCCGAGGTGTCGCTGTCGGTGGTGCTGTTGATCGGATCGAGCCTGTTGCTGGCGAGCTTCATCAAGCTGCAGGCCACGGCGCCAGGATTCTCCTCGCGCGGCGTGGCGAGCGTGTTCGTGAACGCTCCCGCGGAGCGATATCCAACCAAGGGCGAGATCGTGAACTTCTATTCGCAGGTGCTCGACCAGCTCCGCGCGAACCCGATGGTGAAGGCCGCCGCGACCATAGGAGGCCTGCCGCTGACGGGCGGGATTGCGCGCGGAGTCTACGCCGTGTCCGGCGAGCCGATCCCTCCGCTTGCCCAGCGCGCCGTCGCCTACCTCAACGCGGCGAGCGAAGACTACTTCTCGCTGCTCAAGATTCCCCTGCGCAGCGGGCGCGTGTTCCGTTCGACGGACATCGACGGCGCGCCGCATGTGTGCGTGATCAACGAGTCATTCGCAAAGCGGCTGTTCCCGCACGAGAGCGCGATCGGGCAGTTCCTCCTGCGCGGGCAAAACGCGGACGTCAAGCTCGAGATCGTCGGCATCGTGGGTGACGTGAAATCGATCGGGCTGAACACACCGCCGCCGGAGACGATCTACGAGCCGATGCGGCAGATCGGCGCCGCGGGGCAAACCGTGGTCGCGCTGACGGACGGCGACCCGGGCGCGCTGCAAGGCGCGCTGCGCGCGGCGATCGCGGCGGTGGACAAGAGCGAAGCCTCGTCGTTCTTCGCGACGCTCGACACGCAGCTGCAGCAGTCCCTGGGCGTACAGCGCATCACCGCCTGGCTCACGGGTGCGTTTTCGATCGTCGCGCTCTTTCTCTCGGCGCTCGGACTGTACAGCGTGCTCGCGTACGCCGTCACTCAGCGAACCGCAGAGATCGGCATTCGCATGGCGCTCGGTGCACACCGCGCAGACGTAATCCGCCTGATTCTCACACAAGGGATGCGGCTCGTGACGATCGGGTTGGTGATCGGCCTTGCAGCCGCCGCGGCGGGGAGCCGTGCCCTCGCGTCGCTGCTCTACGGTGTGAAGCCGCTCGACCCGGTCGTATTCGGCGGTGTCACGGTACTGTTCGCGATCGTTGCGGCGCTCGCGTGCCTCGTGCCGTCGTGGCGCGCGTCGCGGATCGAGGCGCTGGTGGCGCTGCGGTCGGACTGAGCGGCACGTCGCGCTACTCCGCGCGCATCGCGAGCATCGGGTCCACACGGCTCGACCGGTACGCCGGCACGTAGGCGCCGGCCAGGGCCGTGGCCATGAGCGCAAGTCCGCCCGCAACGTAGGCGAGTGGGTCGATGTGGCTCACACCGTACAGCGTGCCCTGCAGGAATTGCGTCGCGAATAGCGCGCCGGTGATACCCACCGCGATTCCGGACGCCGCCATCGTTGCGGCATCGAGCAACACTTCGCTCTTCACGAGGCCCGGAGTGGCGCCGAGCGCCATGCGGACACCGATCTCGTTGGTGCGCGTGCCGAACGTATACGACATCGTGCCATAGATGCCGACGCCCGCGAGCACGAGCGCGATCGCGCCGAATGCGGTCAGCGCGACCATCGCGAAGCTGCGTCCGGCGGCCGTGGCGGCGATGCGCTCATCGATTGTGCCGAGACGCGCGGGCATCTCCGGCGCCAGTGCGCGGAGCCGCGTGCGGATCGCCGGGATCATCGTGGCGGGGTTCCCCGAGGTCCTGACGAGCGCAGCGAGTTGCCCCTCGGCACGATCCGGGAACTGTGCGAGCGGAACGTAGATCTCGTTCTGCGTGCCGCGTGCCATGGTCCAGCTCGACGCTTCCGCGGCGACGCCGACGACGGTGAGCCAGTTGTCCTCCGAACCCTTCGGCGCGTTGCGCTTCATGAGGTAGTTCGTTGCGACGAGCTTGCCGAGGGGATCCTCGCCGGGCCAGAGCTTCGCGGCGATCCCGGGCGTGACGATAGCGACGAGAGTATTCCCCGCTCTGTCGTCCGGCGTGAAGTCACGGCCGCGCAGCACGGGCTGCCGCAGTACGCTGAAGTAGTCGGACGACACGAGGCGAAAACCCGCCATCGCGGGCCAGTCGCGGTCGAGCGGATCGTTCGGCCGGCGAACGGGACCCGATGTGCTGCCCCACCGCAGCGGCAGGCGGTTGGCGAATGCGACTCCCTGCACACCGGGAAGCGCGGCGAGCCCGGCGTGCAGCTGGCCGAAGCGCGCGAGGTCGACGGTGTCACCGGGGACGAGCGCCGCCGTCACCAGGCCGTGTGCCTGAAAGCCGGTGTCCGCCGTGAGAATGTTGTGCAGCGTGCGAATCATGAGGGCCGATCCAACGGCGAGCACGAATGCCGTGGCGATTTCGAAGCCGATGAGCGCGCGCCACACTGTTCCGCGCACCGTTCCGCCCGAACCACGCGCACCGTGCAGGAGCTGTCCGGGATCCCCGCCGGCCAGCCGGAGCGCAGGGTATACGCCGATGACCACGGTAGTAAGCACGCTCAGCGCCGCCGTGAATCCGAGGATGCGCCCGTCGACGTGCAGTTCATCGAGCCGCGGAAGCAGGCCGGTGCCGAGTAATCGGACCATGCGCGTCAGCGCGACGGCGAGTGCCGCGCCGAGTGCAGCGCCGGCGACCGCGAGCAGACCGCTCTCCACGAGCAGTTGCCGCATGAGGCGCCTCCGCGACGCGCCGAGTGCGGCACGAACGGCCATTTCACGGCCGCGCCGCAGTCCGCGCGCGAGCAGTGCGCTGACGAGGTTCGTGCACGCGATGAGCAGGACCAGTGCGGACGCGCCGAACACGAGTGTCAGCATCATGCGGTAGTCGCCAACGAGATACTCGCGGAGCGGCATCACATCCACGTCGGCAGCGGAGGTTTCCGTGCCGTACGTCGCCAGGAGTGCATGCGAGAGCGCGGTCATCTCCGCGCGGGCAGACGAAAGCGTAGCGCTCGCGCCGAGACGTCCGACAACGACGTAGTTGCGACATGTCCGACATGTGCCCGGGAACCGCTCGTGCGGCGCGTAAACATCCGCGTCGTCGAGGAAGCGGAATCCCTCCGGCAGGACGCCGACGATCGGTGTGCCCTCGATGGCGCCCAGCGGCATCCGGCCGCCCATCTGATTCCGCCAAAAGTCGTAAGACACCATCGCCGCATCACTGCCGCCGGCGCGGTTCTCGTCGGCCGTGAACTCGCGGCCGATGACCGGCGTCACCCCGAGCACCGAAAAAAATCCACGGGAAACACCTTTAACCGTTACACGCACGGGTTCCGTGCCGACCTTCAGTGTCACCGGTTCGGCGCCGGCGACCGCGGCTACTCCGCTGAACGAGTGAGCCTGCGCACGCCAGTCGGCGAAGTTGGGAAACGATGGCGCCTCGATGCTTCCCTTGCGCGACCGCTCCTGCAGGAGCACCAGCCGGTCGGAGTCCAGATACGGGAGCGGGCGCAGGAGCACGGTGTCGAACACCGTAAATGCCGTCGTCGCCGCGCCGATGCCGAGCGCGAGCGTGAAGAGCGCGAGTGCCGTGAAGCCGGACTGCTTCAGAAGCGAACGAATCGCGGAACGAAGTTCGTGCATTGTCGTCCCGAGGTGGAGGGATACCGTCGCGAGGCGTGATGCACTGATAGACAGCATCACGGCGCGGAGGGTTGCGCGCGGCTAATGCGGGAGATGCACGCCGAGCTTCGCCGCGACGGTGTCCGCGACGGCCCGCGCCACGTCGTCCTGCGTCTTGAAGATGTCGCCCACGGTCTGCTCGTACATGTCGGACCAGAGCGCGACGCCCTGATCGGGATTCATGAGGCGGAAGGTGATGCGCACGCGCTTTCCGGAGCGCTGGATCGATCCCTCCAGTTGGCGGGCGGGCAGTGGCGCCGCGCCCGGCGGCGCGGACGAGTCCACCGCGACACTGCGCGTGGCGACCTGAATGGAAGCCGCGCGGGAAAAGAGGCGGACCAGATTCGAGCGAACGCCCGACGCTACGGCGGTCAGCAGTGTGTCGCCGGCGGGCGTGTCGAGCGCCGTAACGACGAGCCGAACGTTCGCCGGTCCGGGCGCGGCGGCGGCGGCAACGCTCGCGGAAGCCGGCGGCGGCTCGAGCATCCTGAACGCGACGTATCCAACCGCGGCAATGGCCAGCAAGCCGACGGCGATGCGTGTTCTTCGCGACCGCGCCAGTGCCCGGCGTCCCGGCTCTTGCGATTCGAACGCGCCGCTGATCATGTCGGGGTTCTCCAGCACGCGCAGGACTTCCGCGGCGCTTCTGGGTCGCGCCGCAGGATCCTTCTCGAGGCACTTCATGAGCAGGTCCCCGAGTGCGACCGGGACATCGTAGCGGCGCACGTGGATCGGCGCCGGGCGCTCGGTGAGCTGCGCAGTCAGGAGGACTTGCGGCGTGCGGCCGTGAAACGGCGGAGTGCCCGCGAGCATTTCATAGCCGACGACACCGAGCGCGTAGATGTCGGCGCGATGATCGGTATTGGGATCGGCGGCGGCCTGCTCGGGCGCCATGTACGCGGGTGTACCGAGCGACGTTCCAACATGCGTGATCGAGCGCCGGGAGAGCTGCGGATCGAGCGTGTCCTGCCGGTGGCGCGCGACCGAAATCGCCTTCGCGACGCCGAAATCGGTGACGACCGCGGCGCCGCCGGAGAGGAGCGCGTTGTCCGGTTTGATGTCGCGATGGATGATGCCGCGCCCGTGCGCGTAGGAGAGCGCTCGGGCGAGATCCTTGAGGATGCCCACGACCTCGCGCACCGAGAGCGGTCCGCGCGCGAGGCGCGTGCGGAGCGATTCGCCCTCGACGAACGGCATGATGAAATACGGAAGATCGTCCACCTGCCCCGCGCTGAGCACCGGTACGATGTTCGGATGCTGCAGCGCCGCGGAGAGCATGATCTCGCGGCGAAAGCGGTCGGTCGACACGGCCTGCGCGAGCTCGTGCGGGAGCACCTTGATGACCACGCGCCGTCCGAGCGCGATGTCACGGGCGAGAAAGACGCGCGACATTCCACCGCCGGTGAGCTCGCGCTCGATGACGTGGGTGTCGGCGAGTGCCGCTTTCAATTGGTCGGAGATGTCGGGCATCGGTCGCAGTGCGCAGAGGGTGTCGTGCATTGGACACTGCGAGCGCGCGGATGGTGTGCGAGGGGAATCTTCGCCCCGCTGCGGACTGCGGAACTCACCCCGCTGCGGACTGCGGCAGTCCTATCCGACATCGACAGACTCAATAGGTGGACAGATCTACGACGTGAAACCGCTCGATCCAGTCGTGCGTGGCATAACCAGTCGCCCAGTCACTTGGCTTGATTGTGCGCCTGCCGTTGCGCGGCGCGCGCTGCGCGGCGACGATTGCGCGATGCCAAAACACATTCGCGCGGCCGCGAGTCTCTCCAGGGTGTCCGCGGATTCCGTGTTCATCTCATGCGACGGCTGCATGCGGGCAGGGGCGGTCGAGACGCTCCACCTCGCGATCGACAAGGAGGGAGGCGTCACCGGCGGCACCAACCTGATTTCAATTGGAGCATCACACGCAGATGAAAGCGACCATATTGCTCGGCCTTCTCGCGTGCGCCGCGCACGCGCAGAGCACGATTCCCGAACGCACGCTCGGCGCGCCGACGGTTGTCGGCAACGAGTCGTTCCAGAACATCGCGTCCGTCCGCGAACTCAGCGACGGAAAGGTGATTGTGGTCCAGAGTGGCCCGCCGAACGCGATGGCGCGCAGCGTGATAACGGCCATGGCGGCGCGGTTGGGACGCGGCGGCCGCGGCGGGCGAGGTAGCGCGGCACTCGATTCGCTGGCGTCGCCGCCGCCGAGGCGCGTTGCACGCGTCGTGATGCTCGACGCGTCGCTTGCTACGGCGACACCAATCGGACAAGCCGGCACCGGGCCGGGAGAGTACGGCGAGCCCGAGGCGCTCGTCGCAGGCGTTCGGGACACCACCCTGCTCATCGACGTCAGCCGCGGTGACTTGCCGGTCATCGACCCCACCGGGAAAATCGTTGCGTCGAAGACCACGTCGGTACCGCAGATTGGCATTTTCGCGCTCGTCGGCGGTCTCGCCGTCGATCACACGGGCCGCCTCTTGTACATGGCGCACCTGCAAGACCAGCGCAGCAGCGCTGTCGGAATGGAGATCGTCACGCCGGATACTGCGCCGATCATGGCGTTCGACTTCAAGACAGGCGGCACGATTCCCGTCGCACAGCTCCACGTGGAGCAAGCGTCAGCCGTGATGGGAACCGACAGCACGAAGCCGGGCACGATGAGCATGCACGTGAAGACATTCCCATTCCCGACGATCGACGATTGGGTCGCGATGCCCGACGGCACGCTTGCGATCATTCGCGGAGCCGATCTCCACGTCGACTGGATTGCTCCAAACGGCAAGGTGCGATCGACACCGCCGATTCGATACGCGAAGGTCGCCGTGACGGACTCCGACAAGGTGAAGTTCCGCACGCTGCATTCGATGAACAGCGACTCCCTGCCGATGATGCCGCGGAACATTTCGATGACGCAGGCCGAGCCCGAGAGCTGGCCGGAGTTCAAGCCGCCGTTCAGCGCACGCGGCGCCAAAGCAGCGCCGGACGGCACGATCTGGATTCCTGCGCACATCATCTCTCCCGACGTGAAGGAGGGCTATGACGTGATCGGGCCGGACGGGCGCGTGCGCGAGCGCATCCACCTCGCGAAAGGCCAGCGATTGCTGGGTTTCGGCAAGGGAGTGGTGTACGTCGCGGTGAACGAAGGGCCGCGGGACAACAGGGTGGCGCGCGTGGCGCTGCACTAGAGATCAGGCGAGGAGCAGAGAGAATACGGGGACGAGCGAGGGTGAGGGGCGAATGGCAAGGTGCGATGTGAGAGGAGCGAGGTGACCGTCACCTCGCTCCTCACGCTTTGCTCCTCCCATTCGCCCCTCACCCTTGCCCGTACCCGTATTCTCCTTGCTCCTCGCAAGCCGTCAGGGCGGCGGGATCGGCGGAAAGCGCGTCGAGTTCGAGCGCATCCAGACCACGTACACCGGTTTCTTCGGATCGCAGCCGCGCACTTCAAGCGAACCCGTCGCATCCGACTTGGGCGGGTATACCTCGACTGTCTCCACCTCGTCCGCGTGAAACGCCGTCAGCGGCCAGTCGCGCAGTGCGCGCTCGCCGTTGATGATGATGCAGCCGTCGGGCATCGGATGCGACAGCGTCCCGCCGTAGCGCCCGCCGGTGGGCGAATAGCGGATGGCGTTCGCGAGATCCGTGGTCCCCTGCGCGTCGAACTCCTGGCGCGAAACGATATACGATTGTTCGCTCTTCCAGCGCATGCGCTCGTCGAGATCGCGGTACGCGAACGTATCCTTGCCGAAGCCGCTTTGCGTCGTCACCTGGACCGGCGAAAGGTTCTGCGCGAGACGCTTCATCCGGATGCTGTCCACGAGCGAGCGGTCGAGATCGAGCGAATGCATTTGCGGCACGTAGCCGAGCTTCCGCACGCGCGCGATGACTGTCCCGGCGCCGAACCCCTCCACGGAAAATCGTCCGCTGGCGTCCGTGCGCAGTTCGCGCGCCTTGCCGGGCACCATCACGATGGCACCCTCCATGGGCGCGCTGCGCTCATCGAGCACCACGCCCGTGTAGCGGAGGCCGTTCGCCTTCTCGGATACGCGAATCGAATCGAGCACGCGCGGGATTGCCACGAGCTTGACGACCGCGGACGCCGTCGCGCGCGCGCCGACCTCGAACTTCACCGTCTGCGGCTGATAGCCGATGCGGCGGACATCCAGGCTGTATGACCCGGGCTTGAGCTGCAGGAACGAGAAGCTGCCGTCGTCGTCGCTGAGCATGCGACGGTCGCCCGGCGAAAGCACGAGACGCGCATCGACGACCGGCGCGCCGACTTCGTCCGTCACGCGCCCGCGAATGTCGCCCTGCGCGGCTGCGGTTGACGCCGCAACGACCGCCGCGATTGCGGCCCACACAAGTTTCCGGAGTTCGTTTCTCATTCGTTCCGCTCCCTCCAACGGCGAATCGCGTCTTCGGCGGCATCGTCTGCGGCGCGCGAAGGCGAGTGCCCACGTTCGGGCTCGTCCGGTTCCTCACTGAATATAGGCGCGATCACCCAGACCATCGCGGCCGCGCCGAGCAACGCGCCGATCGCGAGTGGCGTCATGCGGCCCGCTCCGGTCGCGCAGGCCAGAAGAGCAGCGCGCCGCCGAGTGCCAGCAATACCCCACCCGCCCACGCCAGTTCGATGAGCGGCCGAAAGCTGATGCGCAGCACGGCGTGCCCGTCACCCGCGTCGGAGAGCACCACGAGCAGGTCCTGCGCCAGCGAGCGCCGGATCGCCGGCACGGTCTGCGGCGGATAGATGTCGAGTCCGCCCGCGCCGAAATACTGACGGCTCTCGCTCGAGAGGAACGGCTGGCGCACGCCATCGCGCGTGGCGAGGAGCCCAAGCGCGGTAACGTCGTCGCCGGGCCGTTCGAGGCGGCTCGCGCCCTGGCTGGTGAAGGTCCAGGCGTGGCCCCACGCATCGCGCGCGTCGTAGCGCGAGCCGTCGTCGATTTGTACATCGTAGTTTCTTGTCAGCGGGTGCGCGGCGAGCGCGGCCGCGCAGAGCGACGCGCCACCGGCGGTGACGGCCCACGCCGCGCGCCGGCGTCGGGTCGCCGCGGCAGCGCGCCGCGGGCCACGCCGCTCGCGCAGTTCACAAACAGCGAGCACCACGGTCATGACAATCCACGCGGCACCCGCGGCAATCACGGCGGCGGTTCCCTGCGTTCGCGCCCGCAGTCCCGGCGTGACGTACACCCACTGCGCGCCAAGTACGAACGCCGCGGAGAGCAGCGTCCACGCGGCGGCGGCCGGCGCGCGGAGCCGCGCACCGAGCGGCGGAGCGGTGCGGCCGCGGATCGCCGCCGCCGCGATCAACGCCAGCGGCACCGACGCGCATGCAACCCCACCCAGCATCAGCAGCGGCTGGACTGCCATGAGCGGGTGGCGAAAAAGCGGATCGAGCCCGCGGCCGTCGGTCGGCACCTGCCTGAACAGCGCGAAGGTGTTTCCGGAGAACGCGGTTACGGCGAGCGTCGCGCCGGCGATCGCGCCGTGTACGGCGACGGTCCACGCCGCGCGGGCGTGATCGGCGTCGCGCCGCATGGCGCTCCGTGCGCCTGCCGATCCCGCGCCCGCAAGGCCGAGCGATGCGAGCAGCAGCAGGCCGGCGCGCCCCGACCAGAACGCGCAGATCTTGTAGACCGGTGCGATGTTCACTCCCGAGTGAAAACCCACGTAGCGGAGCGAGTAGTCGCCGACCAGGAACGCCGTCATCAGGACGCCCGCCGCAAACAGGGTAAAGAGCAGCGCCATCTGCAGTCCGCGCGCCGCGCTCTCGGTGAGTGACCGGCGCCGCGTGAGCGCACCCTGCACCGCGAGCGTTGTGCACCACGCCGACATGAGCAGCGCGATCCAGAGCGAGAGCTCGCCGAACTGCGTCAACGGACGCTCAACGATCGATTTGGCGCATCATGACGGCACCGGACAGCAGGCCGGCGCCATCGGCGGCGAGGTCGCGATAACTGAAATCGCCGTGATGGTGGCGATCCCAGAGTTCCTTGCCGATCCCCGCACCCGCCGTGACGGCGGCGGCTCCCCAGCTCGCTTGCGCGTAGCTCGCACCGCTCGCGCGGAGCGTGGTGTGTGCCCAGCTCTGGATGATCGCCGACACCGCGAAGTGCTCGAGCTTGTCGAATCCGAACCATGGATCGGCCGCGGGCGTCTCCCGCGCTTTGGGACCCCGATTCGGCACCTCGCGCTTGGGACCGCCGGTCCAGAGCGAAAAGACGAGAAAGAATTTCATACGCCCGTGTCCCGCGCCCATGCGACTGCGGCCCGCACCGCGCGATGCCAGCCGGAGAGCGCCGCCTGCGCAGCATGGCGGCCATCGCCCGGCGCGAAGCGCGTGTACTTCCGCGACTCGATGAACGCGGCGGCGTTCGGCCACACGCCGGCCGCGATCCCCGCCAATGCGCCTGCGCCCATAGCGGTTGTGTCCACGACGTCGGGCCGCTCCACGGGAATCCCGAGAACGTCCGCCTGGAATTGCATCATCCACCCGTTCTCCGTTGCCCCGCCGTCCACCCGCAGGACGTCGGCGCTGTCCCCACTGGCTTCGCGCATCGCGCGCAGCACATCCGCGGTGCCGAAGCACATCGCTTCGAGCGCCGCGCGCGCGATATGCTCGCGCGTGGTGCCGCGGGTGAGGCCGACGATCGTACCGCGCGCCTGCGGCTCCCATTCCGGCGCGCCAAGCCCCGTGAGCGCCGGAACGAAATACACGCCTTCGTTCGACGCGAGCGTGCGCGCCATGGCCTCGGTCTCGCTCGCGCGGCCGATTATCCCGAGGCCGTCGCGCAGCCACTGTACGGCCGCACCCGCAATGAAGATGCTCGCCTCGAGTGCGTAGGCGGGCGCGCCCACCGCGTCGCACGCGATGGTCGTGAGCATTCCGCCGCCTCCGGCCGGCCGCGTCGCGCCGGTGTTCAGCAGCAGGAACGCGCCGGTGCCATACGTGTTCTTGCTCGTCCCCGCGCTCCAGCACCCCTGACCGAAGAGCGCGGCCTGCTGGTCGCCGGCGACGCCGAGGATCGGGATCGCATGGCCCAAGTGTTCGGCCGCCGCCACGCCGAAACTCCCGCTCGACCGGCGGACTTCAGGGAGGATCGACTCGGGCACCGAAAACAGCGTGCGGAGCGGCGTGCTCCACGCGTGCGCGTTGATGTCGTAGAGCATCGTGCGCGACGCGTTGGTGGGATCCGTCGCGTGCACCGCGCCATTGGTGAGCTTCCAGATGAGCCAGCTGTCGATCGTGCCGGCCGCGAGCTGGTCGTGACTCATGCCGCGTGCGCGGTGCTCGAGCATCCACTCGAGCTTGGTCGCCGAGAAATAGGGATCGATCACGAGTCCGGTCGCCGCGTGGATCGCATCGGCCTGCGGCGCGAGGGCGACGCAGCGCGCGGCGGTACGCCGGTCCTGCCAGACGATGGCGCGGCCGACCGGCACACCCGTCACACGATTCCAGAGCACGACCGTCTCGCGCTGGTTGGTGATGCCGAGCGCGTCGGGAATGAGCCCGCTCTGCGCGATTGCCTCGCGCGCGGCGTCGAGCGTGCGCGCGAAGATCTCGTTTGCGTCGTGCTCGACCTGGCCCGGCTCCGGAAAGTGCTGCGTGATCTCGCGGTAGCCCCGGCCGGCCACGCGGCCGTCGGCCGTGATGACCATGCAGGTGGTGCCGGTCGTGCCTTCGTCGATCGCGAGGACGGATTTCATGGTTCTAATATGGCGTCGGCGGAAGGAATTTCGACCCGGTGCGCGGTGCGGAGGAGGAGTGCGGGAGGGTGAATAGGGACGTAGATTGGTCGCATGGCATACGAATTCCTGCTCGTGGAGATTTCCGAGCGTATCGCGACGGTCACGATCAACCGGCCGGACAAGCTCAACGCGCTGAACGATGCGTTGATGGGGGAGATCGGCGCAGTGACGGACGAACTGGCGTCGAATGCGGGCGTCGGGGCGATCATCATGACAGGAGCGGGGCGGGCGTTCGTGGCGGGCGCGGACATTTCGCGGCTCGCGGTCGCGCAGGCAGGAGAGCTGGAAAAGTTCGCGCGCTTCGGCCAAAGCGTGTTTCGGCGGATCGAACTTTCCTCAAAGCCGGTCATCGCCGCGGTGAACGGCTTCGCCCTCGGCGGGGGGTGCGAGCTCGCGCTCGCGTGCCATGTGCGCATCGCGTCGACGCAGGCAAAGTTCGGGCTCCCCGAGGTGAAGCTCGGCCTGATCCCGGGCTACGGCGGCACGCAGCGGCTCCCGCGCCTGATCGGGCGCGGACCGGCGCTCCAGCTGATCCTCACGGGCGACACGATCGACGGCACCGAGGCGGCACGGCTCGGTCTCGCGAACGCCGTCGTCGGGCCCGACGCGCTCCTGCCCGCCGCGCGCGCGATGGCGGCGACGATGCTCAAGAACGCGCCGATCGCGATGGCGCGCGCAATCGAATCAGTGGACGTCGGCCTCGACGCGACGCTCGAAGACGGCCTCCGCCTCGAGGCGCGCCTGTTCGGATCGCTCGAGTCGACGGCCGACATGCGCGAGGGCACCAAGGCGTTCCTCGAAAAACGGCCGCCCGGATTCCGCGGCGCGTGACGTGACGCCGGTCCCGCCGTCGCGCGTCACGCTCGACTCCATCTCGATCCGCGACTTCCGCAACATCGCGCGCGCCGATGTCGTGCTGCCGCCCGACGGCATCGCGCTCGTGGGCGACAACGGACAGGGCAAGACCAACTTCCTCGAGGCGATCGCGTACCTCGAGCTGCTCCGCTCGATGCGCGGCGTTCGGGACCGCGACCTCACGCGGTTCGGTGCGGCGGTGTTTCATGTCGCCGCGGAGTCGAGCGGCGCGGACGTCCGCCGCGTCGCCATCGGCGTCGAGCGGACGGGGAAAAAGCGCGTCACGCTGGACGGCGTCGAGACGCCGCGCCTGACCGACGCGCTCGGGGCGCTGCCTTCGGTTTGCTTTTCCCCTGCAGACATTGCGCTGGTTGCGGGCGCCCCGGCCGAGCGGCGCCGGTATCTGGACATCGCGCTCGCGCTGAACTCGAAGCGGTACCTCACGGCGCTGCGCCAGTACCGCGCGGCGCTCGCGCGGCGCAACGCGGCGCTCCGCCAGGCGACGCGGCCCGGCGCACGGTCGTCGAGTGTCGCGGCGTGGGAGCCGGCGCTCGCGGAGCATGGCGCGACCATTGTGGAAGAGCGCCGGGTGTGGGTGACGGAGGGTGGCGCGGAGTTCACCCGGCTGTGCGCGGCGATCGGCGAACGCGCGCCGATGCAGATCGCCTACGAGTCTCCGCTGGCGGATGCGCCCGACGTGCGCGCGGCGCTCGCGGAGGCGCTCCAGCGCGGGCGCGAGCATGACGCGCGCCGGATGATCACACATTCGGGCCCGCACCGCGACGATTTGGCGGTGACGCTCGGCGCGCGCGAGCTCCGCCTGGTGGGCTCGGCGGGGCAACAGCGGACGGCCGCAATCGCGCTGCGGCTGCTCGAGGCGGCGACCTTTCGCATGCGGGGCGGCGCACAGCCCGTGCTGCTGCTCGACGATCCGTTCGCCGAACTCGACCGTACGCGCGCCGCGCGGGTGCTGTCGCTGCTCGAAGAGACGTCGGCCGGCGGATTCGGCCAGACGATCCTGTGCGTGCCGCGCGAGGATGAGATTCCGCGCGCGTTCACCCGTCTCGAACGGTGGAGCGTGCGCGACGGCGTTTTGTCCGCGGGCACGACCGCGGGCGTCCCGGCAGGCGCATGAGCTACGAGAAGCGGAAGCCGCGCGCGTGGGGCGACGCAGGACGCCCCGAGCCGATTGCAGACGTGTTGAAGGGGTTCCTGCAGCAGGCGGGGCTCGACGCGCGTGTGGAGCGCGCGCAGGTACTGGTGGAATGGGCGTCGTTCGTGGGCCCGCAAATAGCGGGTGTGACCGAGCCGCGCACCGTGACGGAAGACGGCACGCTGTTCGTGGGCGTGAAGACACACGGATGGATGACGGAGCTGTCGATGATGGAGCGTTCTCTGCTCGCGAAAATCAACGCCCGAACGGGGCGCGATCCGATCAAGAAGATTCGCTGGGAGCTCTTGCGCGACGGGTGACTTAAGTCGTTGGCGTCAGTATCGTTGGACGGCCATTTTTTCATTGCGTTCGGGAGGTACAAGCGTTACTTTTCAAGGTCGGTGAAGGGCCTGGGAATTCGGCTTTTATTCGTGCCGGAAATTCCCTGGTTTTTCGCCCAAACCTCTCCCCCACGCAATGGCAAAGACGAACGACGCCGCCGCCTCGACTTACGACGCGTCAGACATCCAGGTACTGAAAGGCCTCGAAGCCGTTCGCAAGCGACCCGGGATGTACATCGGCAGCACGAGTTCCCGCGGACTGCACCACCTCGTCTACGAAGTCGTCGACAACTCCATCGACGAAGCGCTCGCCGGCTACTGCGACATGGTGCGTGTCGTGATCCACGCCGACAACTCGATCACGGTCGAGGACAACGGGCGCGGCATTCCGGTGGGCATCCACCCCGTCGAGAAAATCCCGGGCGTCGAGCTTGCACTGACCGTGTTGCACGCCGGCGGAAAATTCGACAAGAGCAGCTACAAGGTCTCCGGTGGGTTGCACGGCGTGGGCGTGAGCGTCGTCAATGCGCTCTCCGAGTCCCTGAAGGTGTGGGTGAAGCTCGATGGCAAGGAGCACTTCATGGAGTTCCGCCGGGGCGACACCGTGCGGAAACTCGAAGTGCTCGGCACCATTGCGGCGAAGATCACCGGCACGAAGGTCTGGTTCAAGCCCGATCCCGAGATCTTCACGGAACTCGTGTACGATTACGGCACGCTCGAGTCACGCCTCCGCGAGCTCTCGTACCTGAACAAGGGCGTCACGATCTCGCTCGCCGACGAGCGGCCCGGCCAGGAAAAATTGGAGACGTTCCACGCGAAGGGCGGCCTCAAGGAGTTCGTCGCCTTCCTCAACGGCAACAAGAAAAGCCTGCACCCCGAAATCCTGTATCTCGACATGGAGAAGGACGACGTCGGGATCGAACTCGCGCTGCAGTACAACGACGGCTACAACGAGAACGTTTTCTCCTTCGTCAACAACATCAACACTCACGAGGGCGGCACGCACCTCACGGGCTTCAAGTCGGCGCTCACGCGCACGATCAACGCCTACGCGGCCAAGGGGAACGCGCTCAAGAAGTCGGACTTCACGCTCTCCGGCGAAGACGTGCGTGAGGGGCTCACCGCCGTACTGCACGTGAAGGTGCGCGAGCCCCAGTTCGAAGGCCAGACGAAAACCAAGCTGGGCAACTCCGAAGTCGAGACCGCCGTGAAAACGGCGGTGAACGAATGGCTCGGCGGCTACCTCGACGAGCACCCGCGCGTTGCGAACATCATCATCGAGAAGGCGGTCAGCGCGGCGCGCGCGCGTGAAGCCGCGCGCAAGGCACGCGATCTCACCCGCAAGAAATCGGCGCTCGACGTCGGCAACCTGCCGGGAAAGCTCGCGGACTGCTCATTGAGCGATCCGGCGATGTGCGAGATTTACCTGGTCGAGGGCGACTCGGCCGGCGGCAGCGCCAAGCAGGGGCGCGACCGCATGTTCCAGGCGATTTTGCCGCTGCGCGGCAAAATCCTCAACGTTGAAAGGGCGCGCATCGACAAGATCCTCTCGAACGAGGAAATCCGCACGATCATTACGGCGATCGGCGCAGGGATCAAGGACGAGTTCTCGATCGAGAGCGCGCGCTACCACAAGATCATCATCATGACTGACGCCGACGTGGACGGCGCCCACATCCGCACGCTCCTGCTCACCTTCTTCTACCGGCAGATGCCGCAGCTGATCGAGTCGGGCTTCGTGTACATCGCGCAGCCGCCGCTCTATCGCGTCGCCAAGGGGAAGGAAGAGTACTACGCGTTCGACGAGACCGAGCGCGACGACATCGCCAAGCGCATGGGGAACGGCGAGGGGAAGACGTCGCTGAACATCCAGCGCTACAAGGGCCTCGGCGAGATGAATCCTGACCAGCTCTGGAAGACGACGATGGATCCGGAGACGCGCACGATCCTCAAGGTGAACGTGCAGGATGCATTCCTGGCGAACGAGATCTTCGAAACCCTGATGGGCGACGAGGTCGAGCCGCGGCGGTTGTTCATCGAGGCGAATGCGAAGTTTGCGTCCAACCTGGATATCTAGTTCGAGTACATAGTTGGGCTGAGAACCTGCGACCAACGACCAAGGACCGATTACCCGATGGAAGTACGGGTAATCGGTCCTTGGTCATTGGTTCTCGGTCTTCGGCAAGAACTACCGCGGCAGGCGCCTACCTGGGCATCCTACTCACTCCATCCTTCAGCTGCTTCGCGAACGCCAGGTGCGCGCCGGCAAGAATGCCGACAGGAATCAGCATCGCTACGGTCACCAGCCTCCACAGCACGTGATCGAACCCGCCGTTGGACACGGGGCGAAACACGAAAACCAGCGCCGCATAGAGAACAAACGTTCCGACAGCCACGCCAGCGGCGCCGAGTCCCGCGAGCTTCATCATTTTTTCCATTGAACCCTCCGTATTTGCCGAAAACTGTGCAGGCGCCACGGACATGGGCAAGTACAGGGACTCAACTGGTGGACGGCCACCTGCAACTGCTTTACCACGGATTTCACGGATTTCACGGACCAGCCGCGGATCAAACAAGACTTTGGGGGACTGCATCTCCGGCGCGAGGTGCTGTTCCCCCGAGTTTGTTTGATCCGCGGCTGGTTCCGCGAAATCCGTGGAGGCAGTTGCCGTGCTGTTGCGGTAGAGCTACGCCAGCCGCTCGACCCCAGCCGCGGTGACGCGATGCGATATGAGCGGGCGCCGGGCGATTTCACCATCACCGAGCACAAACGCGGCGTCCAGCGCCGCGCGCCCGGCCGCCGCACAGTCCGCATCTCGCGCCAGGATCGTCGCCAGCGGCTGGCCACGCACGACCCGATCGCCCGGCTTGGCAAGGATCTGGAATCCGACCGAGGGATCGATCGTATCCGCCATCTTCGTGCGGCCGCCGCCCATCGCCGTGATCCCCTTGCCCACTGCGCGCGGTTCCACGCGGTGCACGACGCCGTCGCGCGGCGAGAGATACTGCTCGCGCACCGCCGCAGCCGGCACGACGAGCGCGGGATCGTCGCACACCGCGGGATCGCCGCCCTGCGCCACGACAATTTCGCGAAACTTGTCCAGCGCCTTCCCGCTCGAGATCGCACGCTCCAGCCGCACGCGCGCATCACCGGAATCGCTCGTCACCCCGCCGAGCACCAGCATCTCGGCGCCCAAGCGCAGCACCAGCTCGCGCACGTCCGCCGGCCCGCCACCCTTCAGCGCGTTCACGGACTCCACAATCTCATTCGCGTTGCCGCACGCGACGCCGAGCGGCGAATCCATGTCGGACAGCAGCGCCACCATCGGGCAGGCGTGGCGCGCACCGAGCGCGATCATCGCCTCCGTCAGGGCGAGTGCCTCATCAGTGGACCCGAGGAATGCACCCGCGCCGGTCTTGATGTCCAGCACCAGCCCATTCAGCGACTCCGCGAGCTTCTTGCTCATGATGCTCGACGCGATCAGCGGAATGCACTCGACGGTCGCGGTCGCGTCACGCATCGAGTACAGCACGCGGTCGGCGGGTGCGATCTCCGCCGTCTGCCCCATCAGGACGCAGCCGATCCGTTCGGCCTGCGCAACCGCCTGCGCGAGCGAAAGGCGCGTGTGGAACCCGGGGATCGCCTCGAGCTTGTCGAGCGTCCCGCCCGTGTGGCCGAGCCCGCGCCCCGACAGCATCGGCACCGCCACACCGCACGCGGCCACGAGCGGCGCAAGCACGATCGACACCTTGTCGCCGACGCCACCGACCGAATGCTTGTCCACCCGCCGCGGCGCCAGGTGCGAGAGCTCGAGCGTGCGGCCGCTCGCAAGCATCGCCTCGGTGAGCGCGACGGTTTCGTCCGGCGACATCCCGCGCAGGAAGATCGCCATCAGCAGCGCGCCAACCTGGTAGTCCGGGAGCGTGCCTGCCGCGAGGTCGCGCGCAAAGCCGTGCCAGTCGCTGTCACTGATGTGGCCCCCGTCACGCTTGCGCTCAATGAGGTCGCGCAGCGTCATTGACCGCGTTCGTCCGGGTCGCCTACGTTCCTCGGTCGGAGCGGCCGCGCAGGCCAGAGCAAACAATTCCCGGAGCAGTCGCGCATGTGGACTCGTTGGAGGATCGCCGGCATGTATTTCGTGCTGGCCGCGGCGTTCGCCGCCGTGCCGCGGGCGGGTGCGCAGGGCGCGAGGGAACGCCTCGCACTTGGGGACCGCGCATACGCCGAGCGCCAGGCCAGGACGGCGCTCGACGAATATCGCCTGGCCCTCTCGCTCGAACCTAAGAACTACGAAGCATTGTGCAAAGCGTCACGGACGGCGGTCGACCTCGCCGAGGGTCTCGACCGGGGGCCGGCGCACGATTCGCTCCAGGCCGAAGCCGAGCGCGACGCGCGTGCGGCGATCGCCGTGAAGCCCAACGACGCCGATGGCCACTTCGCGCTCGCCCGGGCCCTCGGCCGCAAGGCGCTCAGCCTCGGCACGATGGACCGGATCCGTTACGCCAAGCTCATCCGGCTGGAGGCGCTCGAGGCGCTCAAGTACGATTCCCTGCACGCGGGGGCCCTGCACGTGCTGGGAAGCTGGAACGCCGAAGTCATGCGGGTCAACGGGCTGGAGCGGGCGTTCGCGAAACGATTTCTCGGCGCCGAAGTCTTCAACAAGGCGAGCTGGGGCGAGGCGCAGCGCCTGCTGGAGCAGGCGGTGAAGCTCGACCCGGACCGGCTGGTCCACCATCTCGACCTCGGCGTGATCTACGCCGACCGCGGAAACAAGGCAAAGGCCAGGGAACAGTTCACGCTGATTCTGGCGGCACCGTTGCGCGAGTACAACGATCCGATGTACAAGAGAAAGGCAGCCGAGGACCTCAGGAAGCTCGGGCCGGACAAGTCAGCCAACGCCAGAAAACCATAGAGCACACCATGACCGACGATACCCAGGCCGAACAGATTGCGCAGCTCGAGGCGCGCGTCAACGAGCTGACGCGCGAGCGCGACAACCTCGAGGCGGTCGTGGACATCCTGCAGTCCATCAGCGCGTCACTCCACTTCGAGGAAATCCTCCAGACCATCGCGCGAAAGCTCGGCGAGGCGTTCGGACTCGACCGCAGCTCGATCTTCCTTGCGGGCGAGCGGAGCGAAGTCCGCCTGGTCGCCAGCTACGAAGACCCGTCGATCCGCAACCTCGTGGTGGACCTCGACCGCTACCCGGAGCTCAAGCGCGCCTTCAAGTCGGGCGAGACCGTGTTCGTGCCCGACGCCATGAAGGACCCGATGTTCCTCGCGGTGCGCGACGAGCTCGAACTGCGCAAGGTGCGCTCCATCGTCGTGGTGCCGATCCGATGGAGGCAGGACGTGATCGGCGCCATTTTTCTGCGCACCGAGCGCGACGCGACCCCGTTCAGCGATACAGACCTGAAGTTCTGCCAGTCGATCGCCGACCTCACCGGCAAGGCGCTGCGCAACGCCCACCGGTTCGAGACGCTGCTCAAGTCGTCGAGCGAGAAGCCCAACGACCAGCAGCGGTCCGAACTGCCGGCCATCGCGCTCCTCGCGTTCCTGCGGCGCCTGCTCGACCGCTATGCGGCGAGCGAGAGCCACGTGTGGGCGGAGACGCTGCTCGCCAAGGAGAGCGACGAAGAGCTCGAACGCCTCGTCGGCGTGGCACTGCAGGTGATCGAGGAAGAGGCCAAGGGGTGAGCGGGTCCGCCCGCGACAGGGAGCGGGCCGCACACCTGCGGCGGACGCTCGACCAGGCGTCGCACGACTACTACGTCCTCGACCGCCCGACGCTGCCGGACCGCGAGTACGACATGCTGTTCCGCGAGCTGCAGGAGCTCGAGCGCGCGCATCCGGAGCTGCGCACCGTCGATTCGCCGACGATGCGCGTCGGCGCCGAGCCGGCGACGAGTTTCGCGAAACACACGCACCTGGTTCCAATGATCTCGCTCGCGAACGCGTTCAGCGACGAGGAGATCGCCGAGTGGGCCGCGCGCGCCGCGAAGATCGCGGGCAATGCGGTACAGGCGAGCGGCTATTCGTCCGAGCTGAAGATCGACGGTGCCGCCGTCAGCCTCACCTATCGCGACGGCGTGCTCGTGACCGGCGCGACGCGCGGCAACGGCACCGTCGGCGAGGACGTGACGACGAACCTCCGGACCATTCGCGAGATTCCGCTCCGGCTCCGCGGGCGCGAAAAGGACCATCCCCCGCTCATCGAGATTCGCGGCGAGGTGTACTTCCCGTTCGACGCGTTCGAAAAGCTGAACGAGGAGCGAACGCGTGCGGGCGAGCCGGTGTTTGCCAACCCGCGCAACTCGGCGGCCGGCTCGCTCCGCCAGCAGGATCCGGCGGTCACCGCGGCGCGGCCGCTGCGGTTCTTCGGGTATGCGTACGCCGTGCCGGGCACTGCGCGCCTTCCGTTCGAAACGCAGTCCGAGCTGCTCAGCACACTGGCGGCGTGGGGAATCCCAACGGCGCCGCACCGGAAGCAGTGCCGCACGCTCGACGACGTATACGCGCACGCCCATGCGATCGAGAGCAAGGTGCGCGGCGAGCTCAACTTCGGGATCGACGGCATCGTCGTGAAGGTCGAGTCGCTCGCCCTGCAGGCGGAGCTGGGCGACGCGGGCCGGGAGCCGCGCTGGGCGATCGCACGCAAGTTCGCCGCGGACATCGCGGAGACGAAGTTGCTGGCGATCCAGGTGAACGTCGGGCGCACCGGAAAAATTAATCCCTACGCCGTACTCGAGCCCGTGGAAGTGGGCGGGACGACCGTGAGCCGCGCGACGCTCCACAACTACGAGCTCGTGAAGGAGAAGGACCTGCGCGAAGGCGATGTGGTCCTCCTCAAGCGCGCGGGGGACGTGATTCCGCAGGTGATCGGCCCCGTGCCGGAGAAGCGCGACCCGAAGCATCCGCCGGCGGTCCCGACGATCCCGACGCATTGCCCCGCATGCGGCACGCCGGTGCGCGCGTCGGAAAAGGACCTGTTCTGCGACAACGACTCGTGCGAGGGCCGGCGGCTGGAGTCGATCGTGCACTTCGCGTCGCGCGGCGCGATGGACATCGACGGGCTGTCGTACGCGCGCATCGAGCAGCTGCTCGAAGCCGGACTGATCCACGACACGGCGGACCTGTACGAGCTGAAGGAGGCCGACATCGCGTCGCTCGAACGGTTCGCCGAGAAGAGCGCGCAGTCGCTCGTGGAGGCGATCGCGGCGTCCAAGAAACAGCCGCTCTCGCGTCTCCTGTTCGGACTCGGAGTCCGCCACGTCGGCGCGGAGGCGGCCGCGCTGCTCGCGCGGAACTTCGGCACGCTCGACATGCTCGAAAGGGCGGGCGCGGACGAGATCGAGAGCGTGCACGGGATCGGGCCGACGATCGCCGCGTCGGTGCACGCGTATTTCCACGATGCGCGCACCACGAGGCTGATCGCCCGGCTTCGCGCCCAGCACCTCACGTTTGAGGAGCCGGCACGCTCGGCGTCGGGGAATACCTTCAAGGGACTCACCGTCGTCATTACGGGAACGCTGCCGACGCTGAGCCGCCCCGAAGCAAAGGCGCTGATCCAGGATGCCGGGGGCAAGGTGACGGACTCGGTGTCGAAGGCGACGAAACTGCTGGTGGTCGGTGCGGACGCCGGGAGCAAGCTCGACAAGGCCCGCGAGCTTGGTGTCGAGATCATCGACGAGGCCGAACTCTTGCGCCGTCTCGGGAAGTAGACGTTTCTTTCACCGCCATGGGAACCAACGTGGATCTATCTTCATCGCAGCTCGTCGCGCTGCCGCGCGCGTCGCTCGCCGCGCTGCGTGCCGCTCTGATCCGTGACACAGGCGGCGCGTTCGCGACGTTTCTGCAGGAAGCGGGGTATGCGGGCGGCGACGCGGTGTTTTCGGCGTTCACCGCCTGGCTCGCGGCGCGCGGCGTGGCCGACGTCGAATCGCTGGACGTGGCCTCCTACCAGGCGCACGCGACCGATTTCTTCCGGCAGATGGGGTGGGGGTCGGTAGCGATCACGCCGCTGCACGACGTCGTCGCGATGGTGGACTCGGCGGATTGGGCGGAGTCCGATCCGGCAAGCGAGCTGCCGTATCCGTCGTGCCACTACACGACTGGGCTGTTCGCCGACTTTTTCGGGCGCACGGCCGACGCGCCGCTGGCGGTGCTCGAAGTGGAGTGCCGCTCGTCGGGGAGTCACCAGTGCCGGTTTCTCGTGGGGTCGGCGGAGGTGATGGCGCACCTGTACGACAGGATGGCTTCGGGAGCGACGTACGACGAGGCGGCTGAGGATCTGGCCTGAAGGCAACTAACCGATGCGGAGTGCGGGGGAGGAAGCCGGGAGGAGGGACTCGACCCGAGGCGGAATGCGGAGGAGGAATCCGGGAGGCGGGACTCGACCCGAGGCGGAATGCGGAGGAGGAATCCGGGAGGCGGGACTCGACCCG